>JAEEJI010000055.1 GCA_016281825.1 Muribaculaceae bacterium
AAGGCGACAGCCATCAGACACAGCGTGACAATGCGTTTGAGTCTCATTGTGTTAAGTGAGTTTGTTATTCTTCGTTAGGAGCAGTCTTTTTTTCTCCTCTAGCTCTTTTTCTTTGAGGCGTTGTTGCACGGACTCAAAGACGCGCTTGGTGCTTGACGGGAAGTCGGAGCGACGCACCCAGTCGGCATAGCCATGGTCAATTTGCAGCACTTCTTCAAGTACCTTTCCTTTGTGTTTGCCAAAGTTCACCACCTCCTGACCCTTTTCGTTGTACACGACAAAGCCCTTTAGGTCGGCAAAGCGTGTGTGTGACGAGTAGTCGCTCAACGCCTTGACATCTTTGTCGCCCAAGTCGTCGTATCGCTCGAGCTGCGCCTTGAACACCTCGTATGTGGTCTCGGTGTCGGCCAGTGACGAGTGGTGATTCTCCATCTCATGTCCGCAGTAGAACAGGCATGCTGCAGCCAGGTCGCGTTTCTCTTTCTTGTGAAAGATCACTTGACTGTCGATAAAGCTGCACTGTTGCCAGTCGAACTGTATTCCTGCCCGTGCAAATTCTTCATCAAGGAAAGGGATGTCAAATTGGTTGCTGTTGAATCCGGCGATGTCGCATCCGTTGAGCACCTCATAAATGTGTCGCGCCACCTGGGCGAACGATGGGCACTCACGCACGTCATCGTCCGAAATGTGGTGCACGTCGAACGATGCTTTGGGGATGGGCATGCCCGGATTGATGCGCAGACATTCTTTCACCTCTTGTCCATCGGGGAATACCTTGATGTACGAGAGTTCGATGATGCGGTCTTGCGTGATGCTTAGCCCCGTCGTCTCAATGTCAAAGAAGACGATGGGGCGCTGCAATTTCAGTTTCAGCTCCATGTATTGGTGGGTTTAGATCATCATCGGCATCTGCAGGATGAGCAGGTCTTCACCCTCGTTCTGCTCGCTGGGCAGGAAGATGCCAGCTCGCGCGGGGTCAGAGAGCTGAACGTTCACTGTCTCGGTGTCAAGGTTGTTAAGTACCTCGATGATATCGACGTTCTTGAATCCCATAACCATGTTTTCGCCATTGTACTCGCACTGCACGGTTTCTTCGGCGCTGGTGGCGTGGTCCAAGTCTTGCGAGGTGAGCAGGATCTCGTTGGGGTGGAAGTCCAGCTTGATGAGTCCTCCCACTGCGGCAAAGACGCTCACGCGACGCAGGGCATTGAGCAATGTCATACGGTCGATGCTCAGCGTGAAGGGGTTGTTGGTGGGTATGACTGCGTTATACTTGGGGTACTTGCCGTTGATGAAGCGGCAGGTCAGCGTATAGCAGCCTGTCTCAAATGTCGCGCTGGTGTCTTCGACAGTGATGCGCACTTCATTCTTTCCGTTCTTGTCTAGGATGCCGTTCAGGATCGATGCGGGCTTGGCGGGCAAGATGAAGCTGAGCTCGGTATTCGGTTGCACCTGCGTCTTGCGGTAGCGCACCAGTTTGTGCGAGTCGCTGGCGACAAAGGTGATACCATCGGCGACGATGTCCCAATAGATGCCCATGAACTGTGGGTGCATGTCATCGGTTCCGACAGCGAAGAGCGTTTTTTGGATGCCGTCACATATGTCCTTCTCGGTAAGTGTGAAGGTCGCTGTCTGTGCTTCGCTTTGTGCCTTAAGGGGATACTCTTCTCCGTTGAAAGCCATGGCGTTGAACTTGCCATTGAGGTAGGTAATGTTCACCTCAAGTGACTCGTCATTGATGTCAAATGTCATTGCTGTGTCGGGCAACTCCTTGAGCAGATTGAGCATGCGCTTGACATCGATGGCAAATTTTCCGCTTCCTTCCGCTCCGGGAACCTCGATGGCGGTTGTCATGCGCGTCTCCATGTCGCTACCGGTGACTACCAGTCGCTCGCCTTCAAGTTCAAAGAGGAAGTTGTCAAGAATGGCGTAGGCATTCTTGTTGCTGATGACTTTGCTTACCGCATTCAAGCGCGTAAGCAGCTGTTTACTAGGAACATTGAATTTCATATCGATATGTGTTTTATAATATTTTTCGTCTAGTATTGGTTTTGAACCTACAAATTTAGCACTTTTTTTTTACATGAACGCAAAAATCGCGTCTGAATTTCCGCAAAGTTGTTAAAAACACTTATTTTTTGCCATTTTTGGCATTGGCACGGTTGTTGCTACGTTATATAGAGTGTGCGTGACAGGAAACATGTCGCTGCACCCAATTACACGAGAGTATTTCACTAATCGCAACCCTTTGAATGAAAACAGAATACAACGAGCTATATGAGCTGATGTCGCGCTATAAGCAGCACCATTTTCCCATAGCGGGTGCCGACTTTGCCGAGGAGGATGAGGACGAAGATGCCCCCGGCGGTGAGCGTGCGGGCGAGGCTCATCATGGCGCAGAGAAAAGCACACAACGACGAAATGTCAGCAAGGGTGACAATAATGACACCCCGATGATTGATAAGTATGGCAAGGACATCACGCGTGCTGCTGCCGAGGGTCAGTTGGACCCTGTGGTGGGCCGCGAGCGCGAGATTGAACGTCTGGCGCAGATTCTGAGCCGTCGCAAGAAGAACAACCCAGTGCTCATTGGTGAACCCGGTGTGGGCAAGACCGCCATCATCGAGGGCTTGGCCAAGCGCATCATCGAGCGCAAGGTAGCACGTGTCCTGCTGGACAAGCGCATCATCTCGCTTGACATGGCTGGCGTAGTGGCTGGCACGAAGTACCGCGGACAGTTTGAGGAGCGCATCAAAACCCTCATTGACGAGGTGGTGAGCCACCCCAACATCATCGTGTTCATCGACGAAATCCACAACCTGGTGGGAGCCGGCAATGCGAGCGGTTCAATGGATGCCGCCAATCTGCTGAAGCCGTCGCTAGCTCGCGGCGAGTTCCAATGTATCGGCGCAACCACGCTTGACGAGTACCGCAAGAGCATTGAGAAGGATGGCGCACTTGAGCGCCGCTTCCAGAAAGTGATTGTGCCTCAGACTACTCCAGAGGAAACCCTGGAGATTCTCCATAATATTAAAGATGTATATGAGCGCCATCATGGTGTGAGTTATACCGAGGAGGCATTGGAGGCATGCGTGCGCCTGACCGACCGCTATGTGAGTGAACGCTTCTTCCCCGACAAGGCCATCGATGCGATGGACGAGGCAGGTTCGCGTGTACACATTAACAAGGTTGAGGTACCCAAGGAGATTGAGGACCTGGAGGCACGCATTGCCGAGGCGCAGCAGAACAAAGTGAAGGCTGTCCAGGCACAGAACTTCGAGGGAGCCGCTAACTATCGCGACCTCCAGGAACGTCTTAAACTGGAACTGGAAGATGCCAAGGAGCAATGGGAAAAAGATCTTGACAATTGCCGTGAGACGGTCGACGAACATGATGTCGCCGAGGTGGTCGCGCTGATGACCGGCGTGCCTACGCAGCGTATCGCTCAGAGCGAGGGTATCCGCCTGTTAGGCATGACAGATGAACTGAAGAAACAGATTGTGGGACAGGACGAGGCCATCGATACAATTGCCCGTGCCATCCGCCGCAACCGTGTGGGACTGCGCGATCCCAACCGCCCCATCGGTTCATTCATGTTCCTGGGTCCGACAGGCGTCGGCAAGACTTTGCTGGCCAAGCGGTTGGCAGAGTTTCTCTTCAATTCACCCGACGCACTCATTCGCATCGACATGAGCGAGTACATGGAGAAGTTCAATGTCTCGCGACTGGTGGGTGCCCCTCCAGGATATGTGAGTTATGAGGAGGGCGGTCAGTTGACCGAGAAGGTGCGCCGTCGCCCCTACTCCGTCGTCCTGCTTGACGAGATTGAGAAGGCTCATCCCGACGTGTATAACATGCTTCTGCAGGTGCTCGACGAGGGTTGCCTGACCGACAGTCTGGGACGAAAGGTGGACTTCAAGAACACCATCGTGATTATGACCAGCAATATCGGTACACGCGAACTCAAGGACTTCGGCGCAGGAGTCGGTTTCCACACCGGCGACATGACAAAGGAGCGCAGCGACGCAGTCATCCGCAAAGCGCTAAACCGCAAGTTCTCGCCCGAGTTCCTCAACCGTGTGGACGATATTGTCACCTTCGGTTCGCTCGACATCGATGCTATCAAGAAGATTGTGGATATCGAACTTGCCGCGTTCTACCAGCGTGTCGAGGATGCCGGGCTGAAGTTGAAGATTACCGACGCGGCAAAAGACTATGTAGCCAACGAGGGCTTTGACGTACAGTATGGTGCCCGCCCGCTGCGCCGTGCCATCCAGGCCAACATCGAGGATCCGTTGTGCGAGATGCTCCTACGTGAGGAAGGCACCACCGATGTCACTATCGTGATGGATGTCGATGGTGACAAGATTGTCACACGCGTCGAAAAAGCCAAGAAGGTCAAGGCAAAAGAATAGCCACATTGACCTCAATGACTGCAAAAATGTCACACCTAGCCGTGTGGCATTTTTTTTGTTATTAACTAGATGGTCTAGAATATCTAGATCCTCTTGAAAAAACTGAACTTAATCAAAAAAACGAAGAATATGGCAAAAGGAACTATCGGGGTAACGACGACAAACATCTTCCCCGTAATCAAAAAATTTCTGTACAGTGACCACGAGATTTTTCTGCGTGAGTTGGTTTCTAACGCAGTAGACGCGACACAAAAGCTCAAGACGCTGGCTTCGGCAGGCGACTTTGAAGGCAAAATTGACGACCTGAAGGTCGAAGTCAAGCTCGACAAGGACGCTGGTACACTCACCGTCACCGACCACGGTATTGGCATGACCGAAGAAGAGATTGACAAGTACATCAACCAAATCGCCTTCTCGGGTGCCGAGGACTTCCTGAACAAGTACAAGGACACCGCCAATGTCATCATTGGGCACTTCGGCCTTGGTTTCTATTCGGCATTCATG
The DNA here is from genome assembly GCA_016281825.1 of Muribaculaceae bacterium. Taxonomy (GTDB): domain Bacteria; phylum Bacteroidota; class Bacteroidia; order Bacteroidales; family Muribaculaceae; genus Sodaliphilus. Next base: position 4,920 of record JAEEJI010000055.1, read on the forward strand.
GTAGCCAAGAAAGTGGAAATTCGCACTCTGTCGTATCAAGAGGGCGCGAAGGCTGTGTGCTGGTCATGCGACGGCTCACCTGAGTTTGAGATGACCGAGTGCGACAAGGCTGAGCGCGGAACCGATATCATCCTGCACATTGACGACGATGAAAAGGAGTTCTTGGAGCAGTCACGCATCAGCGCTCTGCTGAACAAGTACTGCCGTTTCCTGCCCATTCCCGTCATTTTTGGCAAGGAGCAGGAGTGGAAAGACGGCAAGTATGTCGACACCGACAAGGACAAGCTCATCAATGATGTCGAGCCGTTGTGGACCCGCAAACCCACCGACCTGACCGACGATGACTATCTGAAGTTCTACCGCGCTATCCAGCCTGGCCAGGAAGACCCGTTGTTCTGGATTCACCTGAACGTCGACTTCCCGTTCACGCTGACGGGTATCCTCTATTTTCCCAAGATTAAGAACAATCTGGACATCCGCAAGGACCGCATCCAACTCTATTGCAACCAGGTGTATGTTACCGATAGTGTCGAAGGAGTGGTGCCTGAGTTCTTGATGTTGTTGCAGGGCGTGATTGACTCGCCCGACATCCCGCTGAACGTGTCGCGCTCCTATCTGCAAGCTGACCGCAACGTGAAAAAGATTTCGACCTACATTACCAAGAAGGTCGCTTCTCGCCTTGAAGAGATTGCGAAGGATAATGCACAAGAGTTTGAGCAGAAGTGGAACGACATCAAGATCTTTATTGAATACGGCATGCTCAGCGACGAAAAGTTCTGCGAACAGGCAATGAAGTTTGCTCTGCTTGAGAATACCGACGGCAAGTTCTTCAACCTCGATGACTACAAGAAACTCATCGAGGGCGAACAGACCGATAAGGACGGTAACCTCATCTACCTCTACGCCACTGATAAGGACGCGCAGTATACCTATATCAAGGCTGCGACCGACAAGGGCTATGACGTGTTGATGATGAATGGCCAACTCGATGTGCCGTTCCTGGGCATGCTCGAGCAGAAAAACGAGAAGTCGCGCTTTGTACGTGTCGACAGTGACGTGCTCGACCGCCTCATCGTCAAGGAGGATGCCAAACAAGATGAACTCAGTGAGCTCGAACGCGAGGTGGCAACTACCCTATTCCAGTCACAGGTGCCAACGATGGAGAAAGCCAACTTTATGGTTAACTTGGCTTCAATGAGCGCTAGCGACAGCCCCGTACTCATCACGCAGAGCGAGTACATGCGGCGCATGAAGGAGATGGCACAATTTCAACCAGGCATGGGCTTCTATGGAGAGATGCCCGATTACTACAACCTGACACTGAACACCGCTCATCCGTTGGTCAAGAAACTCATTGACGACGCCGTCGCTGCCACTGAAGCTTCGCTCCAACCGCTGAACGATGACCTGACTGCGACCAACAACGTCATCCGCGCCATCCGTGATTTGGACAAGGACGGCAAGGGTGTACCTGAGGACAAGAAGCAGGACCTGACCGACAACGAAAAGCATGCCGGCGAACTACGTGAGCAGAAGACTACCGTCATCAGCGATTATGCTGCAGGACAGGAAAAGGTTAAGCAGCTCATCGATATCGCCCTGCTGGGCAATGGCCTGCTGCGTGGCGAAGCCCTTGACCGCTTCCTCAAGCGCTCGGTCGAGCTGCTTTAAAGAGGCCGGCACAGAGAGCCGTCAAACATTACCGTGGGGGGAATGAGGCTGAAACAAAAACAGCATTGTCCCCCCCTCGGTCATTTATGCCGCGCCTCTTCCCCTCTGCCCGAGAGAGGAAGATCGCGCTTCTCCCTCCGTTTTTTTCCAAT
>JAEEJI010000056.1 GCA_016281825.1 Muribaculaceae bacterium
CCTTGACTATGGACTGTAAATCGTGCTACACACGAGAAATTCTATGAAAATTAAATAAAAATTTCAATGAAAATATTTTTATTAGATTTTCATGAGAAATTTTCATTAGATTTGCTGCGCTGCGCTTGCCCTTCGGGTTCCTTTTCGGTCGCGAGCACTTCGTGGTTCTGCGCGTTAGCGCATTCCAAAAATGTAGGGACGTGCCAAGGCGCGTCCCTACATTTTTCAGTTGTCTGTTATCAGTGGTCAGTTGGCAGTGGTCAGTTTTCTGTAATCTAAAAATCTATTTTTTGTGGGCGAGGAGGTATTGGGCGATTTGGACGGCGTTGAGGGCGGCGCCTTTTTTGATTTGGTCTCCGACGACCCAGAATGTGAGTCCGTAGTCGCTGCTGAGGTCCTCGCGGATGCGTCCGACGTAGACGGGGTCTTTGCTGGTGCAGTCGATGGGCATGGGATAGACGTTGTTGCGGGGCTCATCGAGAACGACGACACCGGGAGCGAGCTGCAAGGCTGCACGCGCCTGGTCGGGGGTGATGGGATTCTCGCACTCAATCCAGACGGCCTCGCTATGGGCACGCATGACAGGCACACGTACGCAAGTGGCGCTGACACGGATGTCACTGTGCATGATTTTGCGCGTTTCGTGATACATCTTGGCCTCCTCGCGGGTGTAGTTGTTATCAAGGAAGATGTCGATGTGGGGAATCACGTTGTAGGCCAACTGGTGCTGGAAGTGCTGGACCGTTGTGCCGAGTTTACCATGAGCAATCTCAGCCTGCTGCAATGCGAGTTCGTCCATTGCCTCGAGCCCTGCTCCACTGGCGGCCTGATAACTGGCAACTTGCACATTCTTGATGTGCGAGAGGTTGTCGAGGGGTTTGAGCGCAACGACCATGAGAATGGTAGTGCAGTTGGGGTTGGCGATGATGCACTTGGGCGCATTGAGCGCGTCCTCTCCGTTGACCTCGGGCACTACCAAAGGAACCTCAGGATCCATGCGGAAGGCGCTGGAGTTGTCAATCATGATGCAACCATGCTTGGTGATGGTGGGTGCGAACTCGATGGCGGTCTTAGCGCCTGCTGAGACGAAGGCGACATCGATGTCCTTGAAATCGTCGTTGTGCTGCAGCAACTGCACCACATAGTCTTCTCCACGGAAGGTGAAGATACGCCCCGCACTGCGCTTTGAGCCGAAGAGCACCAGGTCGTCGACGGGGAAGTTCTGCTCATCGAGCACTCGCATGAATTCTTGTCCTACGGCGCCACTTGCGCCCACGATTGCGACTTTCATATTAGTTCAATTGAGAATGGAGAATGGAGAATGGAGAATTATTGCCTGGTGCGGACGTGGCTGGAGCCGCGTCCCTACAACTTTGCAACTATAAACTGTTAACTATAAACTATAAACTATAAACTCACTTAATGTGGGTACCGAGGGCGGGGTTGGCGAGGTTGACGGCATTGGTGATGACGACCTCCTTGACACCGTGGTCAATGGCGCTGAAAGCGTTGTCGAGTTTGTTGACAAACCAGTCCTTGATGAGATCCATCTCGCGCATGTTCTTGTATTGGGTGCGCTTGAGTACGGCAATGACGCTGTCGGGGTCGTCGACATTGAGCAACACGCCATTCTTCTCAAAGCAGTAGATGAGTGTGACATCATATCGCAGTGCCAATGCCTTTGCGGTCTCCGCCGCCATGGCGTCGGTCTCGTTAAAGAGCAGGTTGCAGTTGCCATCGTGTGTGATGGGTGCTATGACTGGCACAAAACCCGCATCAAGCATACTTGACATGGCCTGTGCGTTGACCTGCTTGATGGCCCCCGTAAATCCCATGTCGTTTCCGTCCAAGCCTTGTCGGGTGCTCTGTATCAGGTTCATGTCGGCCCCAGTGACTCCCAGCGCGTTGACCTTGCGTCCTTGCAGCAAAGCAACGAACTGCTTGTTGACCAGTCCTCCATAAACCATGGTGAGGAGTTTTAGGGTGTTCTCGTCGACCACGGGTCGCCCGTCGACGGTTTGGGTCTTGATGCCCAGTTTTTTCCCGACCTTGCTCGCTAGTTCTGCTCCACTGTGTATGAGCATTTTGCGGCCTTTGATGCTAGCGAACTCTCGCACGAATGTCTTGAGTGCCTCAGGCTTTTCGACAATCTTGCCCGAGACTTTTATGATGGTGAGTTTTTGTTTCATCTTATTTTTTTCAATTGAGAATTGAGAATTGTTTCGCCTAGTGTTATCACACACTCCTCCGGCCTTCGGCCACCTCCCCTAACTTAGGGGAGGACTTGGTCGCGTCCCTACCATCTTTGCAACTATTAACTATTAACTATAAACTAATAGACTATTCTTCGCTGAATTCCATGAGGTAGGCTTTGATGAACTCGTCGATGTCGCCGTCCATGACACCGCCCACGTCGCTGGTCTGGTAGTTGGTGCGGTGATCCTTGACGCGTCGGTCATCAAAGACGTAGCTGCGTATTTGGCTGCCCCACTCGATTTTCTTCTTGCTGTCCTCGATTTTGCGCTGCTCTTCCTGTCGGTGCTGCAGTTCCTTGTTATAAAGGATAGATCGCAGGTTTCTCAAGGCGTTCTCGCGGTTTTTGGGCTGGTCGCGGGTCTCGGTATTCTCGACGAGAATTTCCTCCTCTTCACCGGTGTAAGGGTCTTTGTACTGATATCGCACACGAACCCCTGACTCCACCTTGTTGACGTTCTGTCCGCCGGCACCGCTACTTCGGAAGGTGTCCCACGAGATCTTGGCGGGATCCAGCGTGATTTCGATGGTGTCATCGACCAGCGGTGTGACGAAGACCGAAGCGAACGAGGTCATGCGCTTACCCTGGGCGTTATAGGGCGAGACGCGCACCAGTCGGTGCACACCGTTCTCGCTCTTGAGGTAGCCGTAGGCAAATGCTCCCTCGGCGCTGATGGTGACGCTTTTTATGCCCGCCTCATCGCCATCAACCATGTGTTCGATGGCAGTCCTGTAGTTGTGGCGCTCGCACCATCGCAGGTACATGCGCATGAGCATCTGCGCCCAGTCCTGGCTCTCGGTGCCTCCCGCTCCGGAGTTAATCTTGATGATGGCATCCATCTTGTCCTCGTCGCGTCGTAGCATGTTGCGCAACTCGAGTTTTTCGACACGGTCAAGTGCGAGCGCATAGAGTTCGTCCAAGTCCTTGTCCTCGATGAGTCCTTCCTTGACGAAGTCGAAGCCCGTGGCGACCTCCTCGACAGCTTTCTCGAGTTCGGTGCAACTGTCAATCCAGAAGTGCAGCGCTTTGATTTTCTTCATCTGCGCCTCAGCGGCCTTCTGGTCGCTCCAGAAGTCGGGTACGTGGGTGCGCAATTCTTCTTCCTCGACCTGAATCTTCTTGTTGTCGATGTCGAGGTATTTGCTGAGCGCACCAGCGCGCTCTTGTAGTTCTTTGAGTTGTTCTTGGGTAATCATTTAAACTAATTCATAATGCATATGCACAATGCACAATTCAGAATGCATAATTCATAATGCATAATTACTGTTCTTCGCAGTTGTGGACGCTTATTTCTTTTTGCGGTAGTCGGCGGCGTAGAGGGCGTCGATGAGGGGTGCGTATCGCTTGTTGATGACAGGTCGGCGAATCTTCAGGGTGTTGGTCAGCTCGCCCGACTCCATGGTGAAGGCCCGCGGCAACAGGACGAAACGCTTGATTTGCTCGTAGGACGCCAGGTCTTTCTGATAGCCGTTGATGCGCTCCTCTATCATGTAGTGGATGTCGGGGTTATTGACCAGTTCCTCGATGGTGGCGAACTCGATGTGCTTCTTCTCGGCGTAAAGTTTGAGTTCGTCGAAGTTGGGCACGATGAGTGCCGACACATACTTCTTGCCATCGCCGATGACCGCCACTTGCTCCATGTACTTGTCTTGTCCGAGCAGTTTCTCCAGCATCTGCGGGGCGATGTACTTGCCATTGCTGGTCTTATAGAGGTCTTTGAGTCGCTCGGTAAGGATGATTTCGCCTGTCTCGGTGAGTTCGCCGCAGTCACCGGTGTGGAACCATCCGTCGGCATCGATGGCCTTGGCGGTTTCCTCGGGTTTATTGTAGTAACCCTTCGTGACAGTGGGTCCCTTGACGAGGATTTCGTTCTCCTCACCAATCTTGACCTGGATGCTGCGAATGGGCATACCCACGGTACCAACGGTGAACGGCTCGTTCTGGAGGAAGAAACTGACTGATGCGTTTGTCTCGCTCAGTCCGTATCCAATGACAATGTTAATACCCACGGCATGCAGGAACTCGGTAATCTGGTCGCTAAGCATGGCACCAGCCGTTGGGAAGAGGTATCCATTCTCGATACCGATTGCCTGACGGAACTTCTTGTAGACCTTTTTCTCGAAGTACTGGTACTGCTTCTCGATAAGCACAGGCGCTTTCTTGCCCATGCGCACATACTTGAGGTTGCGTGTCTTACCGACTGCGATGGCGCGCTTGACGAGCATTCGGAGCACCGGCGGTGCCGCCTCGAGTTTGTCGTTAATGGCGGTGTACACCTTCTCCCAGAAACGCGGCACGCTGCACATGCAAGTGGGGCTGATTTCCTTAACGGTCTTCTGTATTTCCTTGGGGTTAAGGTTGATGGCTACGCGGATGCCGGTCATGAAGCACACCATGCTCCATCCCAACTCGAACACATGGCTCAGGGGCAGGAAGCTGAGCGAGATTTCCTTCTCATCATCGAGAGGTATGCGCTCAATATGCGCCACCATCGCCGCGTCAAAGTTACTGTGTGTGAGCATGACGCCCTTGGGCATGCCGGTCGTTCCCGAGGTGTAGATGAGATACATCAGGTCGGAGTCCTTTCCTTTGAGTCGACGTTTCTCCACGTTTTGCGCCACCTCGTCGACGACGGCATTGCCACGCTCTATGAGTTGGTTCCACAGAATTGTCTTATCGTCATCGGCAGCCAAGTTCACCTTGGGATCAAGCGCCACGACATGGTTGAGTTTGGGGCACAATGCCCACAGCTCCTGCGAGATGTCATATTGTGACTGGTCACCGACCAACAAGATGGTCGCTCCCGAGTCATTGATGATGTATGCTGCTTCGTCCCTGCTGCTGGTAGCGTAGATAGGAACGGGCACGGCGCGGTTGTAGAATGCAGCGAAGTGGGTGATGAAAATTTCAGGGCAATTCTGCGTGAACAGGCATATTCTGCCTTGTTCTTCGACATTCATGTCATATAGCGCAACTGCCACGCGCTCAATGGCGTAGCGCAGTTCGTTCCAGGACATGGATGACCACTCATCGGTGAGGTAATCGCGGTAACGCAACTGCTCTCTATCGCCATACTTGGCGGCTTGTCTGTTAGGTAAATCTGCAAATATGTTCATATTTAATAACGGTCATTTATCGTACAACTCACAAAATTACAACAAAAGGAGCAAATGGCAAAGAAAAAAGAGCGAAATCCATTCAATTCGCTCTTTTTGCCATTATAAAAACTATATTGTAGCTTTGTTTAGAATCTCAGGGGTGACGTTTGGTGAGATTGATTCGGCAACCAATCACGAATGACAATTGGTGGTCGACATGCCCAGTGCTTGTCTTGATGGTCGGCTCTGTGACCACTGTGTGCGACTCATCATCTAGATGAGTCTTGTAGTTCAATTTGGAACTACAGGTCACCCGAGGGGCATATTCCAACCCAACATACCAATTGGGGAATACTCTGAAAGCCATCGTTGTTCGCAAGCCCAAAGACAAATGCTGCTGTTCGAAGTCTCGTGGCCCAAACTTCTCGTAGGTCTCGGTAGCCCGGTTGACCAAATTACTATGGCCAGCATTTTGAAGGATGTAGTCTTGGTAGTCTTTACAGCGGTAGATGGTCATTCTTCTCTCGAACGATGGACCGATACCGATGGCTAGACGCTTGCAGTACCAAAAGTGCTGCAAGTCAATTGTTATCTGATCAACAACTCTACTCGGAGGATAAAAATCTTCAAAGCTCTCACCTATTACGAAATCGTTGTGTCCGATAAATCCAGCATGACCCATCAGCCGCAACGAGCGGTTATCGTGATAAGCATACTCAGCACCCAGTCCAAGGTTTAATACGCCAAAACCTGATGCATCCATTATATCGCTATGCGAGATGTAGCTCCATGCCCATGTATAAGGATTGCCCTCAATATGAATTCCCCACTGTCCTTGCGGAACGAGAAAACGGTCAGCTGTAGCATTCGGGTCTTGTGCGCTTACACACAAGACTGTCAGAGCCATTATCGATGAGATAAAATGTTTCATAACACACCATCTTTTTATTACAAAAACAAAGAAAAAGTAAAAATATTGCACGAAGATCCCTTCAATTCGCTCTTTTCGTTTTTTTGCATTTTTTTCATCTACCGTTACAGGCCATATTCAGTCGTTACCGCATGGCTCTCACGGGTCTGTCGGCGAATCTGATTGTTGCTTTCAATTGCCTCCTGGTTCACATAAGGCCTTTTGTGGTCAAGATGGATGGTGATGGCAGTGTAACGCAGTTGTTTGCCCTTGATGCCTGCGTTGACAAGTCGCTCGCCCAGTTCACGGTCCTCGCCACCATACTTCATTCGCTCGTCAAAGCCCTTTGCAGCCAGCAAGTCTTCACGCCAGCCCGAAGCATTACCACCGTTCCAGGTGGCTTTGGCCGGTGTGATTGCATTCATGGTGCGTGAGAACCAAGGTAGCCGTACCAACTTTGTGCACTTAAAACTCCATTGCACCCCTTTACTCCGCAGCCATGCCAGATCGAAAGCCCTTTGGCTTTGTATGTCGTCCTGAGTGATTTGTTCGCTGATGGAGATGGGCAACAGGAATGCTCCCCCGCTCAAGAAGCGTCCTTGCTCAGCGTTTTGGCAGTGCACGGCGAGGAAGTCCTCGCGCGGCACACAATCCTGGTCGGTAAATACCAGATAATCACTCTCGGCCATGCGTAGGGCCTCGTTCAGAATTTTGGTCTTACGAAATCCCTCGTCCTCATGCCAGACATATTTAATGGGTAGCCGGTCGGCAAACTGCATGACCATCTGCCGTGTCTCAGGTCCCGATCCATCGTCAGCAATGATGATTTCATCAGCTGGTCGCAACTGATAGAGATAGCCCCACAAGGTCTTTTCGAGCCAAGCTGGATTGTTATATGTTGAGATAATGACTCCGATTGTCATGTTTGATGTTAAAAGTGAATGCTTTTTATAGGAACTCAATCACTCTGAAAGCACCTTACTTCTTGACGAGACGTTCGTAGTCGGGGTTGCCGTTTTGCAGAAGCGAGTTAAAGTGGTCTCGGTCATAAAGAACCTTGACCGCCGCGTCGAGGTCGTGGTTTCGGTGGTTTACGATGCGGGTATAGGCACTGGCGTCGGCATATACATCTCGAGCGATGAGAGCCTTGATCATCGTACGGAAGACGCGTTCGCTGGTTTGGTACATCTTCTCGTCATACTTCACATTATCCTTCTCTCCCGCCTCAATGAATCGCTGCATGTCCTCGTCGCTGACCTCATAGCGCGCATCAAAGTCCACGACCGTAGAGTACTTCGACTTGATGTCTTTGCGGTGCTTGTCGACAAAATCGATGACGAACTGGTTGGGCACTCCCTTTGCGACGAGGTCGCGATAATAAGTGCTGTATTCCGAAGTGTCAACGGGGACAAAGATGTCGGGCATGATGCCGCCACCGCCATAAATGGGCCGCTGATGGGTGAGCGTGGTGTAGCGCAACGAGTCATTGAAGTGTATGCTGTCCAGACAGTAATACTCTCCGCTCTTGGAACGGTCGAGCAAGTCTTCCTCGTAGGCCTTCTTGTCACCCTTGGTATAGGGTTTCTGGATGCATCGTCCGCTGGGGGTGTAGTAACGCGCCACAGTGAGTCGTATCATTGAGCCGTCATCAAATCGGACGGGCCGTTGAACCAGTCCCTTGCCGAATGTTCTTCGTCCGACGACCACTGCCCGGTCCCAGTCCTGCATGGCACCGCTGAAGATTTCGGCAGCCGATGCCGAGTACTGGTTGACCATAATCACCATGGGCAGATCCTTATACTTTCCATTGCCGAAAGCATGTGCCTCGTTGCGTGGGGCCTTCAATCCCTCGGTGTAGACGATGAGTTGCCCTCGGTTGAGGAACTCATTGCACATGTCTATGGCAGCATTTAGATATCCTCCTCCATTGTCGGTTAGGTCAAAGACCACTTGCTGCATGCCCTGTTCGGTAAGTTTTGCAAGCGCGTCCATCATCTCATCATGGGTCTTGGCGCCAAAGTTTGAGATGCGCACATAGCCTGTGCAATCGTCGAGCATGTAGCTGGCGTCTACACTGTGCAAGGGTATCTTGTCGCGAGTGATGCGGAAGGTGATCAGGTCGGGCGAGGAGCCACGGCGCACCTTGACGGTGACCTTGGTGCCCTTCTTTCCGCGCAAGCGCTTCATGATGTCGGTGCGTTTCATCTTTACACCGGCGATAATGGTGTCATCGACAACGACGATGCGGTCACCTGCAAGGATGCCTACGCGCTCACTGGGTCCGCCAGGGATGGTCTGTATGACATATAGCGTATCCTTGAGCATATTGAACTGTATACCGATTCCGCTGAACTCGCCTTGTAGGGGTTCTTCCATTTCCTTGGTTTCCTTGGCGTCGGTATAACTGCTGTGCGGATCCAATTTCTGCAGCATGCCCACGATGGCATATTCGACGAGTTTGTTCTCATCGACCGAGTCAACATACAGCGAGTTGATGGCATACTCGGCATGGAGCAGCTTGTTCAGGTTCTGCGGTAAGCGCTGCGCCTGCCCGGCGAGCACTGCTACTATCACAGCGGCAAGTAATGTTATCTTTCTCATTTCAAAAACCTTTTCGATTTGGTTTGTTTTAGGCAAAAATCATGCCGTTTTTTCATGGCAGTAGGTGGAGAGGTGCCATGTCGGGGATGTAGGGTGTGATGTCCTGTCCCAAAGCATGTAGCTGTCGGACGATAGTGGAACTGATGTGGGCCAACTCGGGGTTGGTGTAAAAGAGGATTGTGTCCAGTCCGCTGAGGTCGTGGTTAACCTGCGCCATCTGCATTTCATACTCGTAGTCCTGCGCAGTGCGAACACCCTTGATAAAACAACATGCGCCATTTTCTACAGCGGCATCTGCTGCCAGCCCTTCGAAGGTGACTACACGCACCGTCTTGTACCACGAGACACAAGATTCAATCCATTGCTTGCGCGTCTCGATGGGTAAAAAGCCTTTTTTATCGGGGTTAATCCCGATGGCGATGACCACCTCGTCGAAGAGCGGCAAAGCGCGCAAAACAATGTCCTCATGCCCGCGCGTGAATGGGTCGAACGAGCCGGCAAAGAATGCCACACGGCGTTCGGGGCGGTTCTCGTCAGTGTACAGTGATGTCCTCATCATCCTCAATCACAAGGTTATCAATAATGAAGTTCTGTCGCTCCATGGTGTTCTTTCCCATGAAGAATGCCAGCATGTCCTTGACCGAGTCTTCCTTACGGAGCGAGACGCGGTCGAGTCGCATGTTGGGCCCGATGAAGTCCTTGAACTCCTCGGGCGAGATTTCTCCCAGACCTTTGAATCGGGTGATTTCGGCGTTGTCGCCCAACTTGTTGATAGCGGCGACGCGCTCTTCATCGCTGTAGCAGTAATAGGTCTCGGGCTTCTGCTCTTTGGCCTCCTTCTTGCTCGAGCGGCTCTTTCGCTTGGCCTCTTTCTTGTTGAGTACACGGAACAGGGGTGTCTGCAAGATGTAGAGATGGCCTGTCTTGATGAGTTCGGGATAGAACTGCAAGAAGTAGGTGAGCATGAGCAGGCGAATGTGCATACCGTCGACATCGGCATCGGTTGCGATAATCACCTTGTTATACCGTAAGCCCTCGATACCGTCGTCAATGTTGAGTGCCGCCTGGAGCAAGGCGAACTCCTCGTTGGTGTAGACCTTCTTGGGCTCTAGCCCGAAAGTGTTAAGCGGCTTGCCTCGCAATGAGAACACCGCCTGTGTCTCCACATCGCGAATCTTGGTGATGGAGCCGCTAGCCGAGAGTCCCTCGGTGATGAAAATCGACGAGTCATCGCGGCGGTCGTTGTCCTTGGGTGCACGGGTGTCATTGAAATGCACGCGGCAGTCACGCAGTTTGTCGTTGTGCAGGGCGGCTTTCTTGGCCCGCTCTCGCACCTGCTTGGTGACACCTGCAATGGCCTTGCGGTCGCGCTCGTTCTCCTGGATTTTCTTCAGCAGAACATCTGCAGTCGCCGGGGTCTTGTGCAGGTAGTCGTCCAGTTCCTTCTTGATGAAGTCGTTGATATACTTGTATATGGTGGGTCCATCCTTCCACATGATGCTGCTGCCCAGCTTAATCTTTGTCTGTGACTCGAAGACAGGCTCTTCGACCTTGATACTCACCGCCGCCACAATGCCATTGCGGATGTCACTATACTCGAAGTTCTTGCCATAGAACTCTTTGATGGTGCGCGACAAGGCCTCGCGGAAGGCACTCTGATGCGTGCCGCCCTGCGTGGTGTGTTGACCGTTGACAAAAGAATAGAACTCTTCGCCCATCTGTGCAGCATGGGTGATGACCACCTCGATGTCATCGTTGCGGAAGTGCATGAGCGGGTAGAGTGGCTCGCTGGTCATGTTCTCCTTCACCAAATCGCTCAAACCATTGCGCGAGTGATAACGGCGGCCGTTATAGACAATGGTGAGTCCGGTGTTAAGGAAGGAGTAGTTCTTGACCATCGTCTCGATGATGTCCTCACGGAACTCATAGTTCTTGAAGATAGTACCATCGGGAGTGAAGCGTACGAGGGTTCCATTCTCTTCTCCCTCGTCGGCAGGCAGGATGCCCGACTCTTTTTCGACAAGTCCCTCGTGATAAGTGACGGCAGAGCATTGTCCGGCCCTCACGCAACGGATATAGAAATAGGACGACAAGGCATTGACCGCCTTGATGCCTACGCCATTGAGTCCCACCGAGCGTTTGTAGGTCTGTGTGTCGTACTTCGCCCCTGTGTTCATCTTGGACGAAGCGTCCTTTACCTGGTCAAGGGGTATACCTCGTCCATAGTCGCGGATGGTGACCGTGCCATCCTCGACGTCGATGGTGATGGTGGGTTTGGCGAAACCTGTGTTGAACTCATCAATACAATTGTCAAAGACCTCCTTGATGAGAACGTAAACACCGTCGTCACTCTGCGAGCCATCACCAAGCTTGCCAATGTACATACCAGGGCGTTGGCGGATGTGCTCTCGCGGCGAAAGCGTAATCAGTTTCTCATATCCGCCGAAGTCATTGTCTTGTTGCTCGGCTATGATTTCTAGTTCTTCTGCCATATTAATGGTGGGTTCTTGTCTCGTATATCTTGCTTCTTTTTCTTTCAAACTGCAAAGGTAATGATTTTTTGCGAGACTGTCAAAATAATCGTCTCGCGATGCGTGCTGAGCCTCGTTTCCCGGCAACAATTCTGCGGAACATCCAACGCGTGACCGGCGCCACAAACCATTTCCATCGAACGTTATTGCCATAGGTTTCGCGCAATGAGGAAAATGCGTTCTGCGCCAAAGGTTTCGCCAGTTCGGGATGCCCTTCTCGATGGTATTGAGCTGCAAGCACTAGGCGCCTGTAGTCGATGAGCCGATGATAACGCCTCTTATCACGCAAGTTGGAGCATCGCACCTCCTTTTGAACGATGTCTACGGCTCGTTCCCATTGCCCTGCGCGGGTGTGGAACTCTGTGCCGGTGATGGAATCGCCACCATTGTGGTTGATGCGAATGAGCGGCGGGCAGTCCATGAAGGCGATGCGCGGCCGTGCCAGCAAAAGGCGCATAGCGAGTTCCCAATCGTTCCATCCGGGGAGGTCGATATTCCAACCGTCGGTGGCCAGGAAGAACTCACGGCGCACAGCATAGCGTTGTGTTGCCAACTGACTGTGAAGAATCTGGTTGGCAAAGATGTCTCGTTTGAAGAAGGGTGCCTCACGGCTTGTTCCATCGGGGAACACCAGCAACGAGCGTGCTGAGATGAGGTCCAAATTCCCTTCCCGCTCTTCGGCTAGTTGCGCGTAGGCCTCAACAAGCCCTGGCTCCATCTCGTCATCACTATCGAAAAACATCAGCCATTCACCGGTGGCGCACTCTAGCCCACGGTTGCGTGCCGCACCAGCGGTGTGATGCGGTTCCTGCGCCACAACAACCTGAAAGTCAGTGGCGTCATGCTGTTTGCGAAACTGTTCCAGCACTTGTAGCGAGTCATCAGTGCTGGCATTGTCTACCAGCACGACCTGCAGTGGCCGATGTGTCTGCGCCACGACCGTGTCAAGCGTTTGCTGCACCACCTTGGCGCGGTTATAAACGGGTATGATGATAGTGAATAGCATGATGTCGTTCCGAAAAAACTTGTAAAAGTACAAAAAAATTAAGAATTAAGAATTAAGAATTAAGAAAAATCTTGCAAGTTCTCTTAGTTCTCAATTAAAAGCACTACCTTTGTAGCGGAATGAGGATTTTATTCGTTGGCGATGCGAGCAATTTGCACAATTGCCTTGCACGGCAGTTGCGCCTAATGGGTCACGACGCGGTCGTGGCCTCTAATGGTTCGCGGTGGATGGACACCTCTCGCGACATCGACCTGAGTCGTCGGCCCGGTCGCTTGGGTGCGGTGCGCTATGTGTTGGACGTGTTGCGGACCTTGCCCCTCATGCGTGGCTACGACATCGTTCATCTGTCCAGCCATATATTCCTTGACCTGAAGCCTCAGAAGGTGCGTCGGGTGTTTGACTACCTGCGTCATCACAACGGCAAGGTGATCCTTTCGGCCCTGGGCACCGACTGCGTGTACTACAACGCATGCCACGACGGACACACCTACCGTTACAGCGACTACCTCGTGGGTGACCAGCCTAGCCCTTACTATCGATCGGGAGAATACCTTGCTCAGCAACAGGACAACTGGCGCCTGCCCGCGATGCAGTCCTTCAGTGATTATTTGGTTAGCCATATCGACGGTGCTGTGGCATGCCTATGGGAATACTACACCGCCTATCGCCCTGTGTTTGGCGACCGCGTGGCGTACGCCGGCATCCCCATTGACACCAACTCGTTGCCGCTGCGCCCGCTTGAACAAGCGCCTGAAAAGGTGCGGTTCTTCCTCGGCATCCAGCGCGACCGCACGGTCATCAAGGGCACCGACCGCCTGCTGGCCGCCTTGCGACGTGTCCACGACCGCTATCCCGACCAATGTGAGATGGAGGTGGTTGAGAACCTGCCGTATGTCGAATACACAAGCCGCATGCGCGCCTCGCATGTACTGCTTGACCAATTGTACAGCTACACGCCCGCGACCAATGCCCTGATTGCAATGGCGCAAGGACTGGTGGCGGTGAGCGGTGCCGAACCTGAGTACTATGAACTCATCGGCGAGAACGAGAACCACCCGATTGTCAATGTCACGCCCTATGATGATGCTGACATCGACCGCCAACTGGAATACATCATTCAACACAAAGACCGTCTTCCGCAATGGAGCCGAGAGAGCCGCGAGTTTGTGCTCAAGCACAATGCTGCCCCGCTGGTTGCCCAACGGCACCTGGATTTTTGGGCTCAACTACTAGAGAAGCCATGATGTTACAACTGCTCATATCCACGATTGACCGCGGCATAGACCATGTATGTGACTTGGTTCTGCCGCCGGCAAGCGACATCAGTTATGTGGTGTCGTGGCAGCATAGCACGGCCGATGACGACCGCACTTTGCCCACTCCGCTGGCTCGCGAGGATGTGCAAGTAGTACACTTGGAAGGTCGCGGGCTGAGCCGCAACCGCAACCACTGCTTGGCGCATGCCGACGCTGACCTCTGCCTGATTTGCGATGATGACTGCCGCTATACTCTCGACGGGCTGCAAACGGTCATCACAACCTTTGAACAGAACCCAGACACCGCCATTGCCGCGTTCATGATGCAATGCCCAGGCATGTCGAAGCCCTACCCTACCGACATCTGCTCACTGGCCGACACGCCTGCGGGCTACTACCCATCGTCGGTCGAATTGGCATTTCGCCTCGACGCGGTACGTGACAGGTTGCAATTCAATGAGCACTTCGGGCTGGGCGCGCCCCTGTTCAGTTGCTGCGAGGAGGAGATTTTTGTACACGACGCCTTGTCGCTGGGGTTGCAGTGCCGCTTCTATCC
The DNA here is from genome assembly GCA_016281825.1 of Muribaculaceae bacterium. GTDB lineage: Bacteria > Bacteroidota > Bacteroidia > Bacteroidales > Muribaculaceae > Sodaliphilus. Next base: position 14,213 of record JAEEJI010000056.1, read on the forward strand.
GTTGACCATTGTTGAACACGACCACCCTACCACCGACACCAGCCGTGCCACAACACCCGGTGTACTCATGGGCAAGGGGGCCTATCTGTACATCGGCTACCGCCCCAAGATGTTTTTCTATCCTTGGCCCATTGCCTGGCGCTTACACAAACAACACGGGGTCAGCTTCGGCTATGGCCTGCGTTACCTCTACAAGGGCCTGTTCCATATACTGCGGCATCCGCATCTGACGACCGCCGGCATCATCAAAAAATGATACAACCAGGGACGGTTCTTAATTGTATCAAAACTGCCAAAATGATACAAAACAGAACCGTCCCTAATTGTATCAACCTGTTGTAAAATCAGGTCTTGAAGTACCCCATTATTAGGATTTGTTGTTTAGATGTGTCGGGCGACGGCAGACTCGAGTTGTGAACCATCCTCTACGCGCTCAACGATGTCACCGTTGGCAATCACGAAGGTAGTGGGCACACCCATGACCTGATAGATGCCGAGGGTTGTCGAGTTCTGCCCTCTGGGGTCATAAACGGTGATCCAAGGCAGGTTCTTCGCTGCCTGGCTCCAGAACACGTTGTCAGTGTCGAGACTAATCTGGTAAATCTCCAGCCCGCGGCCCTTGTACTTGGTGTAGATGTCGTTGAGCAGTTTGTTAAACACGGGTGAGAACTCTGCCTGATAGATGGTGAAATTGAGCAACACGAGGCGGTTTTTCTGCGCCACCTGCTCCAGGCTGTGTGTCGTGCCGTTGTAATCCTGCAGTTTGATGTCGATGAGTGATGTGACCTCGGCCTGGATGGTGTCGGTGGGTGCCTTTGCTGCCCGGCGCCGTTGCTGACCCTGTGTTAGTACTTGTACGAGGTAGTCAGTGCGCGGGTCATTGGGTTTGAATGTATAGAACGCATTGGCGACCGCCCCAATGATGCGCAGGTCCTCGTCGTTGAGCGGGTCGAACAGCGGGTTGTCGTCGACATACTTGTTGATGGCATAGTATGCGACAATGCCGCTGGGATCTGCGACAATCTGCTCGGCGAGTTTGCGTTTCCATTCCTTCATCTGCTCTGGCGATGCCTTTCCGCCCGCCATCTGCAGTGCCTCCTTGTCAATCTTCATCACTTGCACGGCATGGTCACTGCCCGCGACAGTATAGTCGGTGGCGAATGATGCCAACTTGGTGTTGATGGTCAGGTGATCCAAACTGTCGATTGGGAAACAGATGGCCTTGTCACCTAGACGGAGGCGGTAGATGTTGGGAAACTCGGGTGCATCTGCCGATACGCTGAATGTACCATTAGCACTTGTGTTGAGCGTATCGACTGGGAACCAGTATCCATTGCTCGACATTTCCAGCACGAGTTGTGTCGAATCGTTTGCTCCCTCGACGGTTCCGTCGACCTTGAATCTGTTGTTGCTGCACGATGCCATCATGGCTAGTATGGCCAGCATCATCAAGATATGTTTCTTCATTTCTTCTTTGATTGAATTGAGAATTATTTTCTTATTAAGCTATTCGAGTGCGAATGTGACCAGTTGCGGGTAGTGGTCGCTTCCACCTGCTCGGTCGCAACGGTAATCCATTGCTTTGAGTCCACCGCGATAAAGGATGTGGTCAATCTTGAAGTAGAACCTGTCGCGATTGAAGGTGAAAGTGGGCCATCGCCCGCACTCAGCGAATGCATCATTAAAGTCCTTTCCACGGACGGCGCGATAACAATATGATCCGGGTGTGTCGTTGAAGTCGCCACAGACAATCACATTGGACGGCATGTCCAGGTCATTGAGGAAAGTGCGCAACTGACTGGCCTCTCCAGCCCTGCGCCGGAATGCGCCCGCCAATTTGGTGAGTATCGAATGCCTCACCTGTGACATGTCGCTACGCCCCTCCAACTCGTTCCGGGTGAGTTTCTTATAAAGCTCCTTGTCATCGTGGCTCAGCCCAATGGACTGGAGATGCACATTGACGATTCGCAAGGGCTTTCCCACCACTTTGAGATCAAACGCCTTGGCATAGAAATGATACTCACTGCCAATGTCATCAGGCGAGCCGAATCCCTGCTTGAGGGTGGTGTCACTATAAACGGTGTAGGGCAACTTTGAGAGTATGGTCAAGTCGTGATAGCCGTGCGAATGATAAGGGTATTTCTGCTCGATTTCGTCGCGCAGGTCGACATGCTGTGGCAGGTCGGTGAAGTCCATGGGTCCCAGCGAGGTTTCTTGCAGCAAGACAAAGTCAGCATCCTGCGCCAGGATATATTGCATGGTCTTCGTTTCGAGGTCAAATCCTGCGACATTGTAGGTCATGACTCGGAAAGTTGTCGCCTGTGGTGAAGCCTCCTTGCTGCCCTTGAGCGGCATGTGCAACCTGATGACAGGCCATGCTAGCAGAATTGCCACCACAAGAATAAGCAGAGCTCTCCATTGCCTCAGCAGCAAGCACAATAGCACCACTATCATCACACCCGCGATCACGATGGGAAAGGCCAGGCCCGCAATGGCCGGCCAGGCCCATGTGCGGGGGTCAATCCAGCCGCTGTAGGCCGACACCAGCAGGACGACTGCTGTCAGTGTTGCTATGACTTTGAACAGAAATTTCATTTCTATTTCTTGCGTGATGCGCGGAACAGCATGTCGCGCTCCTTGTCGGAGAGCGAGGTGTAGCCCGAGCGTTTGATTTTGTCAAGGATGGCATCAATCTGTGCCTCGGTGGGTTCGTCTTTCGCCTGTCGTCTCGGCTCGTAGGCCGTGCCACCGACCGGTGTTCCAATCCCCCTGTCTCGTCGACTGAACAATGATGCCAGCCAATCGAGTGCGGCATTGAGTGGTCGGGTGATATCTGTACCATGACGCATTGCCATGGCATAGATGGCTCCTACAGCCGCTCCCCCCAAGTGTGCGATATGACCACCGGCATTTCCGGCATCGACACTGAGCAGGTCGACGCCGATGGTGATGATGGCGACCCATTTGAGCGACACCTCACCGATAAACAATAAACCGATCTTGTAATCGGGTGCCCAAATGGCCACTGCGACAACAATCGCGATGACCGATGCCGAGGCGCCCATCAGACAGGCGTGAGTGCCAGCAAAGTGAGGCAACAGATTCATCAACAACAGGTAAAACACGGCTCCACCGAGTCCTCCCAACAAATACAGCGCACTGAGCCGTTTGGGTGTGAAATACTCCAGAAAGATGCGCCCCATCCAATAGAGCCACAACATGTTGAACAAGATGTGCAACAGGTCGAAGTGGGCGAACATATAGGTAATGATTGTCCATGGCTCATGCATTAGTTGCTTCAAGTTGGAGGGCAACTGCACCCACATAACCATTTCTTGATCAGGCATATTAATCAATATGCCCACCAGTGCCACCAAATGCAACAGCACGAAAATGGCGATGTTGATATAGATGATGCGCATGAGCATCGTTCCTTGGCGATACTTGCGCTTGATGTCGTCAATAATAGCCATGTCCACCTCCCAGCGCTCCCGAGCGTTTCCAGTACCACAAGATAAAGAATCCGACAATCATACCACCGAGGTGGGCAAAGTGCGCGACCCCCGCCATGACCCCCGCCACGCCAAAGAACAGCTCAATCACACCATATCCCAGCACCATCCATTTGGCCTTAATGGGGAAAGGGAACGGGATGATGTACATGGGCATGTTTGGGAAGAGTACACCAAATGCGAGCAATATGCCAAAGACCGCTCCCGATGCTCCCACAGTAATAAAGTTGTTGTAGGTGATTACTTGTCCTGTTGCGTCAATGACCGTCTTTCCGACGTTGACGGCTGCAATCATGTCTCGCAAGTCATACTCCCAGGCCAATTGTTGGATGAGTGCCGCTCCCAAGCCACACGATATATAATAAAATAGGTATCGCTTGGGTCCCATGACCTGTTCGATGATGCGTCCGAACATCCAAAGCGAGAACATATTAAAGAACACGTGCGCGA
>JAEEJI010000004.1 GCA_016281825.1 Muribaculaceae bacterium
ATCGATGCCACAGCCATGGACTATCTGCACTTTGACATCTATCCGATGCAAGACATGAGCCTGACCATTGTGCCCATCACGGGTCGTCCCGAGAAAGGCATCCAAAAAGAGCTTACCGGAAATGTATGGAACTCATTTGACCTAGCCGTCGAGGACTATGTGGCCAAGGGTGCCAATATGGCCAATATGTACCAAATCAAGTATGTGAGCAAAATTGCAAACGAGGGCGCTCCAGGCCAGGTCGACGGCTTTGCTAACGGCAATGGCACCGAGACGTTTATCGTGGGCAATGTCTACCTCTACAAAGAAGAGGTAACCTATGAGGACAACGAAGCTCCCGTGCTACTTACAGCACAGGTGGGCACTGTGACCGCCACCAACGCCAGCCTGACGCTCAAGGCCACCGATAATCTGAGTCCCAACATCTACTTCACTGTCACAGACAATGCCACAGGCAAGGAGTACCACAAGACCGCTGCCTCGGGTGCAGAAGTCGTTCTCGATCTGACAGGTCTGGCCGCCGGTACGACCTACAACATGAACGTCGTTGCTGCCGACGAAAAGGGCAATGCATCGGACGCACAAGTCGTTGAGTTCACAACTGTTGCCATCCCAGCTATTCCAGATCTCGTTGCTGGCAACAAACTAGTGCTATTCTCTGTTCATGAAGACAACGCACCAGGCTACTTCTTTGACTCTTGGGGCGGTGGTACAGGTAATGATATCGAGATTGAGGGCCTGATGGCATACGCTATCAGCAACTTCATGTGGTTCGGCTCACAGTTCAACGATGTGAATGCTACTCCCTACGATCAGTTGCACCTTGACATCTATCCGCTGCAGGATATGACTTTGGCTATTGTGCCCATCACTCGCGGCGCAGCCGAGAAAGGAATCCAGGTCAGTCTCACTGGTGGCGAGTGGAATGCCATCGAATTGCTCGTTCAGGACTATCTGGACCGTGGTGCCAACATGCTGCAGATGTGGCAAATCAAGTATGTGAGCAAGGTGGTGAACCAGGGTGCACCCGGCGCAGTCGACGGATTTGCCAATGGCGACGGCACCGAGACCTTCATCGTGGGTAACGTATACCTTGTGACTCCCAGCGAGAACACTGGCATCGAAACTATCCAAGCCGAGGTTAACACCGACCAGCCGATGTACAATGTGCTGGGTCAGCGCGTGAACGAGGGCTACAAGGGCATCGTAATCCAAAACGGACATAAGTATATCATCAAGTAGAATTTTCACCAACTCTAAGTCTATTATACCAAGTGGGGCAGTGTTTTTGCCCTGCCCCACTTTTTTCAATGAGAACTTGCTCATTGGCAATACATCTACCAGTCTGTGTATCTGACATTCTAAGAATACAAGACTCGACATCACTTTTATTGCGATTTACTTGCAACGAAAGACAATTTCTATTAATTTTGCGCAATATTTAGCGAATATATAACAAACATATTATAGTATAATGAAATTTAAGTTTACTCTTCTTCTGATGATGTTGCTGCCCTTGTTGGCTCATGGACAGAGCATCACCATCCAGGGTACCGTAGTCGATGACAGTGATGGCGAACCCATGCCAGGTGTCACTGTAAGCGTCGAAGGTACCGACAAAACCACTGCGACGGATTTTGACGGACAGTATGTTATCAAGACCGATCGCGCTGGAACGCTTGTGTTCACCTTTGTGGGTATGACACCTGAGAAGCGCTCGTTTAGCGGATCGACAACCATCAACGTGCGCATGAGCGAAGATGCACGCGTACTTGACGAGGTGGTCGTCGTGGGTTATGGTACTATGCGCAAGAGCGACTTGACCGGTTCGGTGTCGTCAATCAGCGCCGACAAACTCAAGAAAACTCCTGCCGCCAACTTAGACCAAGCCCTGCAGGGGCGTGCCGCCGGTGTGACAGTCAATGCCAACTCGGGCCAACCTGGCGCCGGTGCGCAGGTGCGCATCCGCGGTATCGGTACCATTAATAATAGTGACCCTGTGTATGTGGTCGACGGTGTCATCTGCGATGACATCAACTTCCTGAGCCCGTCGGACATCGCCAGCACCGAGATTCTCAAGGACGCATCAGCAACCGCCATCTATGGTAGCCGAGGCGCAAATGGTGTGGTGCTCGTCACGACCAAGAAAGGTGAGACTGGACAAAGCCACATCTCATTTGACATGTATGCCGGTGTACAGCAGCGCTGGCGCAAGTTAGACCTCATGGGCAAGGACGACTTCATCAACACTTACCTCGACCTCAACGCCAACGCCGCCCAGCGCCGCATCTACGATGAGCAAGGCTTCAACGAGTGGCTCCGCCGTTATAAACTGGGTACTGACGCGCACTATGCTGCACCGCTGACCGAGCGTTATCCCGACGGACTGGACTACAGCCTCATCGACACCGACTGGCAGGACGAGGTGTTCCAGACCGCATGGATACAGAACTACCACCTGAGCGTCGACGGCGGCACTGACAAGGCCAACTACTCGTTCAGCGCCAGCTGGTTCGACCAAGACGGTATCATCAAATTGAGTAACTACAAGCGCTTGACGTTGCGCGCCAACACCTCGTTCCAAGTCAAAAAATGGTTCAAGATTGGCGAAAACCTGAGTTATGTCTACTCTTGGGGTCGCAGCACCAGCGCCGACAACGCTAACCTTGACGCC
>JAEEJI010000057.1 GCA_016281825.1 Muribaculaceae bacterium
CAGGGCGGTGGTGAAGCTGAAGTATGAGTTGGCGTTGAAATCGGCGGTCAACACATAGCATTGGGTTTCCTCGTCCCAGGTCATCATAGTTCCCACCGAGGGGTCCCAACCTTGGTCGCCCACGTTACCGAGAACCCATACATTCACGTCTTGTGCCTGCATACCGATAATAGCAGCGCACGCCAAAAGAACTAATGTAAAGAATTTCTTCATAATAGAAAATAAAAATTAATTGGTTAGTAAAAATGGATATTCGCTATTTTGCAACGCAAAAATAGAAATATTTTTGTTCAAGTGTTTCAATTGTAATGTAGAACTTTTGCGATAACGAATGCAATCGTTTGCATATCTCCGCTGACAAAGTCCCCCTTCAGGGGGATTTAGGGGGACTTGACATCCCCTCAAAAAAACATAGGGGCAGAATGCTCTGCTCCTATGCTTTGCGATTGTTGTGTAGTAGAGTTGCATGTGGCCTCGCTGATAGTCCCTCGTAGGGGCATTTAGGAGGCCACTGGCGTGCGTCCTTACTGCTCGATGAACCGGAACAGTCCCATCAAGTCGTTGAACACCACCTTGTAGGTGCCGCTCTTGTAGGGAATGCCCGCTGCGTCAAGCTGGGCGCGGCCTGCGGGGAACTCCTCGCTGCCCCAAGTCGTGCCATCGGCGGCGACAAACTTGATGCCCTGTCCGGCGGTGGCGTCGGTGTCGACCACCAGGTCGCCCAACCAGTCATGGTTCTCGCCACTGAGATTGGTGGTAATCGCCTTCATGGCGGTGCCGTTCGACATGGTCATGCCCTCATACTTGACAACATTCTTGACATTCAGGGGCTCATAACGCATGGTCGAGTCCTTGGTGTTGACGATGATCTTGTAGTAACCGGCCTCGGCGACGGTGACGTTGTTGTCATACACACCACTGCCATCGTTGATATAGTCGGTCTTGCTACCGGCTTTGAGGATGGCCTTGAACTGGCCATTCTCGCACAGGTAGGTGGGGTAAATCAGTTCGTCATAGTTCAGCGGGTTGGGGTACATGGCCACCAGGCTGGTGTACATGGCTCCAAACCTACCCCCAACGATGGTGTTGTTGAGGAAGGTGCCAATGCCGATGCAGTTGCCCAGGATGTACCACACGGGAGGCAACTCTTGCTGCTGCGGTGTGACAGTCACGGGAATATTCAGTGCGCGGGTGTGCACCATGATGCCATCAACCATCGAGTTGGCGGTGATGTTCATGATGGCTTGGCGTGCTTGCTCGATGTTGCCATACAGGGCGATGATGGCACCCTGCAAGTCGCTGCGGCGCACGCGGCCCTTCTCGTCGCCAATGATGACGACCGAGTCGGTCTTGGCGGCGTTGAAGATGGCCACATCATAGCTGGTGCTCACATTGGTGGCACCGGCGATGGCTAGGTTGGGGTTGAATGCCACCACTGAGTCGGCTGTCATGCCGCGCAGGTCGAGGGCACTCACACCCGAGGGCGTGAAGCTCACGCTCACCTGACCCGGGTCGGCCGGGCTAGTGGGCTCGGCCCAGTCCTTGAAGTCCTCGGTGCAGGCGCTCAGGGCGATGCCTGCCAGCGCGAGGAGCGAATATAATGCAATCTTTTTCATTGTCTTCATTCGTTTAAGGGGTTATTGAATACGACCTTCTTCCTTGGTGAAGTTCAAATACATCTTCTGGCCAGGCATACCCTTGATGCGGTCTTGGTCGCCACCGGCACCGCGGTAGTCAATCTTGTTGTCAAACACGCGGAACTCAGACTTCCACCAGTCAATGCCCGAGCCAACCTTGACATAGGCACGGACACCACTGTCATCGGCCGACTCATTGGTGAATGCGGGTGAGACAAACTCGCCATCGGCGGTTGTCGGCACCTCAAACATACAGCCATCCTCAAACTCGGCCCAAGCGCCGCCAGGAGTGACGGTACCCATCAGCCATACCTCGGGTTTGCGCATCTCTAGCGTGTAGATGCGGTCACGGCCAACGACTTCGGTCTTGAGTACGGCAAGGTACCAGCCAGGATTGCTCGAGGCGATGCGGCCGTCCTTGTTGACGATGTCACTGGCGAGGTCGCCCGTGACGGTCACGTCATCAAAGCCGATGGCGCCGTCGTCGGTCTGCGTCTCGTTCATCTTGATACCGTTGGCATCAATGAAGACCATGTGCCACAGCAGGTCGGGATTGTCATAGACGGGAACCATCTTCAGGCCGTTGTCCCAGTTGTTGCCACAGAAGTCGCCAACGATGTACATCTCGGTGGGCGGCAGCACGGGCGGCAACGAGAACTCAAGCTTAACGTTGTTCAGCTTCACCACGTTCGATACGACGCGACTCTTCTCAATCAGTGTCAGATTGTCGGCCGACACCATGCGAGCCACCACGCGAAGGTAGGCGGGCATCTCCATCGGGAAATCTTCCTCGGTCTTGCCGGCGTTCATCGCCAGGGTGGTCAGCGCGATGGCGATGTCCTTGGTGGGCACGCTCATCGTCGGGGTGCTGTAAGAGCCTACCTGAGCGGCATCGCTCATCGACTCATCCAAGGCAATCTCCACAGCATAGTTCACTGTGGTGGGGAAACCATAATCGGGATAGGTGCATACCAGGTCCAGATTCTGCGACTGGGCCAGGTCGATGTCATATTGAGCCATCTGAGGGGCATACAGCGTCAGCTTGTATGGCCCGTCCAGTTCGGGATTCGAGCCATTGTCGTCGCTACACGAGGTGAACATCACCAACGCGCAGACCATCAACAATGCGGTTTTAAATATATTTTTCATCTTCTTGTCTGTTTTTCGTGAGTGAATAAACAACATTAACGGCCATATCCCGGATTCTGTTCCAGTTTCTTGTTGGCAATCAGGTCATCCGACGGGATGGCGAACACGTTGCGATAAGCATCAAAGTTTGTTCCAGCCTTGACACCGCCCTTCCATGTCCAGGTGTAGCCCGTGTTGCCGCCAAACTTGCCGAAACGAATCAGGTCGACACGGCGACGGCCCTCGAAGTAGAACTCGCGGCTCCACTCGTTGAGAATCTCGTCGAGTGTGAGCGTGCTGGTGTTGAACTTCTTGGCGTGGGCACGAGTACGCAGGGCATTGACCTTGTCAACGGCATCCTGTGTCACGCCATGCAGGCGAACCTCAGCCTCGGCATAGTTCAGGTAAGCCTCGGCAACGCGCATGATGTATACATCCATGTCACTGAATGTTCCAGCCTGGTCGCTAGTCTGCGAGCCGTCGGTGGTGAAGTTGTTGAACTTGCCCACAGCGAATCCGTTGGTGAAGATTCCCACTTCAGGGATGTCCAGTGAGCGGCCCTTGCTGTCGAACAACGCGCGGTCATCGTTAGCGAGTGTCGGCATGTCGTAGCAAGCCAGCTCGGGAATGTCATTACTGTTGATGAAGCGCTTCACCAGGTCGGGACGGGCGCGGTTGCCACCCCAAGCCTGACCCGACAGGCCGTTGACTTGTTCGGGGTCATAGCGCAGTCCGTGGAGGTCACCATCAGCGGTCGAGGCAATCAGGTACTGAGCCACACCCCAAGCAGTGGTGCGCATACCATCTTGCAGGATGGGGAAAACGGCTTCAACGCTTGAGCCGTTGCGGTCGTTATCACCCATGAACAGCATCTGGTAAGCAGTGAACTCCCAGGTCTCATCGCCGACTTCCTTGCTGGAACCTTCGGTGTGCAGCTTGTAGGCCGAGTTGATGACCTTCTCAGCATAGGTCTTGGCATCCTGCCAGCGTGCAGTGCCGGTGTAGACCTCCCAGTTCAGATAAAGGCGAGACAGGAGCATCCAAGCGGCTGCCTTGTCGATGCGGCCATAGCCGGCATCGCCATTCTTCTTCGGAGCGGGCTCGTTGAGGATGGTAGTGTTGTCTTCGGGACTCTCGCCAATGATGGCCTTGAGTTCGCTCTCGACAAACTCCATCACCTCGGCACGAGACTTCTGATTGGGTTTGTCGGCACTGATGGTCGTTGAGAACGGAACGTTGTTGAATGCGTCACTGAGCAGGTAGTACTCAAAAGCGCGCAGGAAACGCACCTCGGCGCTCATCGTCGCATCAGCGTCATAGAAGTCTTTCAGATATAGGTTGCAGAAAGCGATGCTGGCGCACAGACGATAGTAGTAACCCTTTAGCATCGGGTGGCTAGCGTCATAGGTGTTGTAGCAGAACGGACCGATACCCTCATCACCCCAGCCACAGATGGCCTCGTCGGTGGTGAGCTCGTTGCTGTTCCACATCTGGCGGAACAAGCTCGAGGTACCGCCGTCGATATCGTCGATGTCGCAGTTGTCGTCACTGCCGTTGTTACCCGACGTGGCGAATGCGCTGTAGCACTTGTTGAACAGTTGGTAAGCCTCAATGTCGGTTTTCTGGCTGGGGTCGATGGGCTCGACATGAAGGTCGTTCACGCAAGCCTGCAATGCCCAACTCATAACCAACATAACTGCCGGTGCTAGATATTTGATGAATTTATTCATGATGTCTATATATTTATAATGAGTGGACGACTTTAGAAATTCAGACTCAGACCCAGGATGCCCGAGAACGGACGCGGGTAGATGTTGTTGTCGATACCACCAAACACCTCAGGATCGATGCCCTTGTACTTGGTGATGCAGAACACGTTGCTGGCGGTGGCGTAGACACGGCCACTGAGACCGTTCCAGCTGCCCGTCTTGAACAACTCGCCGAAGCTATATCCCAGCGTGATGTTGTCGCACTTGAGGAACGAGCCGTTCTGGACCCAGCGGTCGCTCAACGTACCCACCTCATAGTAGGTGCTCCAGCCGTACTTCACGGCGTCGACAGGACGGTTGTTCAGGTAGTTACCGCTCACCTGCTCGAGGATAGCGCCCTCGCCCACATTGTGGTAACCGTTCATCACATCGCTGAACACATAGTTGTCGATGCTTGCGCGGAACGAGATGCCCAAGTCCCAATTCTTGTACTCCAGACGGCTGGCGAGACCCATGGTCACAGGAGCCATCGGGCTCTTGTAGAAGTAGCGGTCATCGGGGCTGATGACACCGTCGCCGTTGCGGTCAACAACGCAGTTCTCGATGGGCATGCCATCCTGGTCGTAGACCTGCTGGTAGACGTAGAACGAGCTGGCGGGATGTCCCACAGCATGAGCCTGGCAAGAGTTACCAGTACCTGACGAGATGCCGCCGGTGGTCACCATGTAGTTGGGATCCTCGTCAATCAGGTCGAGAATCTCGTTCTTATTATAGGTGAAGTTGTAGTCAACAGTCCAGTTCCAAGTGTCGCCTTGCAGAATCTTGTAGCTCAAAGCCAACTCAACACCGGTGTTCTTCAACGAACCGATGTTCTGGTTCATCTTGTTACGGAAGCTACTCAATGCAGCAACGGGTGCATAGTTGATCAGGTCGGTGGTCTTGCGGTAGTACCAGTCGATGCTACCGGTCAAACGCTGGCGCATGAAGCCGAAGTCAAGACCGACGTTGGTCGTCGTGGTGGTCTCCCACTTCAGTGCGGGGTTGTAAGCGTTCGGGCGGGCCTTGATACCCAGACCATCGCCTTCACCGGCAACGTCGTAGTAGCTACCTTGGGTGCCGTTACTCAGCGTATAGTTCGCAAAGTAAGTGAAGTCGCCGATGCCTTCCTGCTGACCGGTCTTACCCCAACCGAGACGCAACTTGAGGTCGCTCAGTGTCTCATTGTCCTTGAGGAAGTCCTCACGCGAGATGGCCCATGCCAAAGCGGCACTGGGGAAGTAACCCCACTGCTGGTTGGGAGCACCATCGAGCCAGTTGAAGCGCGAGCTACCGTCGGCACGCATGGTGAAGGTCAGGTAGTAACGCTCCTTGAGGATGTAGTTCAAACGGCCGAAGAACGAAACCAGGTAGTTCTCCGAGCGGCCGCCGCGGCCACCGTTCATCTCGGTGACGTTGTACTTTTGGCCAGTCTTGGCAACCAGCTCGGGAGTAGAGCCATATTGTCCGGCAGGAGCCACCTTCGGGTAGATGCCCCAGTAGGTGTTGTACTGTTTGTGCCAGAAGTGCTGCCACTCGTAACCGGCCATGATATCAAAGTGGTTGTCGTCGTTGAAGTCTTTGTAGTACTGTGCATAGGTGCTCAGCGTCAGGTTCTCCTTGGTGATCTTGTCCCAGCCAAACGAGCCGAAGTAGTTGGCATTGGGGCTGTAGTTGCTCACCTCGGTGTCTTGCTTACCGCCTGAGAAGTCGCCACCCAGTGTCAGGTGCAGGCGCAAGTCCTCAAAGCCGTGAATCTTGTAGTCGATGTCAGCGTTACCGACAAACGAATGGCTGTTGGCGCGGTCGTCCTTCAGGTCAAGGGTTGCGACCGGGTTGCGCGGAGCATTGGTGTTCTGCATGTAGGGCCAACCATTGGTGCCGGCAGTCGAGAGCCAGCCGAAGTAGCCGCCCAGGTTTTCATACAATGGGTCGGAG
>JAEEJI010000058.1 GCA_016281825.1 Muribaculaceae bacterium
ATTACCGTTTGCGACGACTAGTGAGTGAACTGGTCGACGTGAGCGATGAGAGCACATCGCTGGGCCGTGTCGTAACAGCACGTGCGCTCACACAAGGCAAAATCCTGCTTTCGGGACCATCATCCACCGCCGGACTCCAACGCTGGATGCAATCCACCCGCCGGCATGGTGTCGACCTCGCCATCATCGACGGTGCCTTGTCGCGCATGAGTCTGGCGTCACCTGCCGTGAGCCAAGCAATGATTCTGGCTACCGGAGCGGCCTATTCTGCAAATCTGACTACGTTGGTCAACAAGACGGCATTTGTAGTAGAACTCATCAATCTGCCGCTCACTGGCGAGGACAACCTGCAACGGCTGTTGCCGTTGGAACGCGGCGTGTGGGCTGTGAACCATGACGGTACTTTGCGCGAACTGAACGGTGTAACCGCGCTGTCACAAGAGATACGCTTTGACGGCATGGAGCAGTGCCAGGCGCTCTATGTAGCTGGTGCCCTGGTTGATGGCCTGCTCGAAAAGGTGCGCCGCAACAAGAGTCTGAGACAAGTGGAACTTGTGGTTCGGGACTTCACCAAGGTCTTTGTCACGCCTCAGCAGTTCCATTTATTTATTAGAGGTGGTGGCCGCATGACCGTGCTGCAGCGCAGCCACCTCATTGCCGTGACCGTCAATCCCACCTCGCCCAGTGGTTACAATCTGGATAGTGAGCTACTTTGTGCTCGTCTGTCCGAAGCCATCCACCTCCCTGTCCACGACCTACTTAATGAAGAATTAAGAATTAAAAATTAAGAATACACCATGTGCTCCATGGTCTTAATTTTCAATTCTCCATTCTCAATTCTCAATTGAAGAAACATGCAACTGAAGAATGTGATAGACTCGCCCTGTGGACTGCGTTTTATGCTCGACGAGCTGGAACTGCAGTCGGGCTATGCCCGTCGTTGGCTGCTCGAGCGGCAGATGATGACCGATGCCGACGAGATAACCGCAGCATACGGATTGTTGAGACAGTTTGACGACTTTGTGAGTCGTGCCGACGCTACGCGCCTCAACACCTTGCGTTTCAAGCTGCAGTCACTGAAGGACATCCGCACCACCATCCAAAACTTGCGCCAACGAGCGACACTAGACGACATAGAGCTCTTTGAGGTAAAGCACTTGGCCATTCTCTCGACCGATGTGGCACGACTGCTGCAAGAGCAGGAGATGGCTGATGTGGTAGAGATTCCAGCACTCGACAAGGTCATCACCATCCTTGACCCCGATGGGATGAAGATTGCCACGTTCTATGTTTACGATGCCTATTGTGCAGAACTGCGCGAGTTGCGCGCGCAGATACGACAGCGCCCCGACCAGCAGGAAGAGTTGCTGTTGCAAGCCAACGAACTGGAACTGGGCATCCGTCAGGACTTGAGCCGCCAGTTGCACCCATTCGCTGATGCTATCGAGCAGGCACAGGTCGCGTTGGCGCGCATCGATGTGCTGCTTGCTCAGGCAACCCAGCTGCGCCAGATGGGGCTCTGCTTCCCCACTGTGTCGTCCGATGGCACGACACATTACCACGCCATGTTCCACCCGCAGGTGCGGGCCGCACTCGTCCATGTTAAGCGCGAGTTCCAGCCCGTGGACATAGCCTTCGGCCAGAACTCGACACTCATCACTGGTGCCAACATGGGCGGCAAGACCGTCGTCCTCAAGACGCTGACCCTGTGTCAATTGCTATTCCAGTTTGGCTTCGGAATCCCTGCCCAGGAAGCCACGATTGCAGTGAAAGATGAAATATACTTCTGCATCGGTGACGACCAGTCGGTAGAGCGCGGATTGTCATCGTTCGCTGCCGAAATGAAGAACATCGACCAAGTTGTCAAGGCCTCGCGCACCGATCGTCGCATCCTTGCCCTCATCGATGAGCCTGCCCGAACCACCAATCCAACAGAGGGAACAGCGCTAGTCACAGCTCTATTGCGATTGATGCAGAACCGCCCCGTGAGCCTGGTGATGACCACGCACTACGACATCAACCCCGGTGACGCACGTTGTCTGCGGGTCAAGGGATTTGAGAACGGCACAATGGACTACACATTGGTCGAGGTCGAGGACGGCGAGGCTCCTCACGAAGCATTAACCATCGCCGAAAGTTTAGGCATCGACCCAGAGTGGCTCGCCCAGGCTCGAAAATGCCTACGGGATTAAAAAAAGACTAGTTCATAAAGAAAACGCCGGGGGTGACACAAAAGTGTCATCCCCGGCGAGTGTTGTGTTGCGTGTGTTTACAGCTTGATGGCTGACTCGAGGGCGAGGGTCATCATCGTGCGGAACGAGTTCTGGCGCTCCTCGGGAGTCAACTCGACATGGCTGATGAACGAGTCGCTGATGGTCAGCAGGCAGGCGGCGCGCTTGCCCAGCACATTGGCGTTGTGGAACAGCGCGAAGCTCTCCATCTCGACGCAGTCGACGCTGGTACGCTCACGCAGCGACTCCCAAGACTCGGCATTGGGCCCGCCATAGAACACGTCGCTCGAGTGGACCTCACCTGTCTGCACCTCGATGCCCAGTTCCTCGGCAGTCTCCCAGATTACCTTGTTGATTTCCTCGCTGGGATAGAGCACCTTGTCGGTCACACGGTTGTGCACATAGGCATATGACGACTCGCTGTAGCAAGAATCGGCGAGCACCACGTCCTGAACGGCGAGACGGTCGGTGTAAGAGCCGGCCGAGCCGATGCGGATGATGTTTTCTACGCCATAGAAGCTGTACAGCTCATGCGAATAGATGCCAATGCTGGGCATACCCATGCCACTGGCCATCACCGATACGGGAACGCCTTTATACTTGCCTGTGAAGCCCAGACAGTTGCGAACCGAGGTTACTAACTTGACATCCTCAAGGAATGTCTCTGCAATAAATTTTGCGCGCAAAGGATCACCCGGCATCAGCACGGTCTTTGCGAATGCGCCATCGGGCGCGTTGTTGTGGGGAGTCATAGGATATATTCAGTTTAAAGTTAATAGTTTAAAGTTAATAGTTAAGGGTTGCAGCCAGACTAAGCTTCCCCCCTTTAGGGGGGAATGAGGGGGACTCTTATTCCTCGCCGGCCTGCATGTTGGTGAAGACGTTCTGCACGTCGTCATCCTCCTCAACGGCCTCGATGAGAGCCTCGACCTCGGCGCGCTCCTCGTCGCTCAGTTCCTTGTACTCCGAGGGCTCGTAGACCAGTTCCGAACTTGTGATTTCAAAGCCATTGTCCTCAAGGTACTTCTGGATCTCTCCGTTTGCCTCAAAGGCACCTGCGATCAGCAGTTCTTCCTCGTCCTGGTCAATCTCCTCGGCGCCGCAGTCAATCAGCTCCAGTTCAAGTTCATCCAGGTCGATGCCATCCTTGGGAGCGACATGGAAGTAGCACTTGTGCGAGAACAGGAACGCCACCGTTCCCGAGTTACCCAGGTTGCCGCCCTTCTTGTTGAAGTAGTTGCGCAAGTTGGCGACAGTGCGGGTAGTATTGTCGGTCGCTGTCTCGACGAGCACAGCGATGCCATGAGGTGCAAATCCCTCGTAAATGACCTCCTTGTAATCGCCTGCATCCTTGTCGCTAGCCTTCTTGATGGCGCGCTCCACGGTATCCTTGGGCATGTTTGCAGCCTTGGCGTTGGCCATCAAGGCGCGCAGACGCGAGTTGGCCGTCGGGTCCGGGCCACCGGCCTTTACTGCCATTGTGATTTCCTTACCAATCTTAGTAAACGTGCGAGACATGCTGCCCCAACGTTTCAGTTTTCTTGCTTTGCGATATTCAAAAGCTCTTCCCATTGTATTATAAATTTAGATTATATTTCATTGATATTCACCTCAATAAAGACCGCCAGCACAACCGACAGCCGCCAAAAAGGGAAACTTTGGCGCAAAGTTCGTAAAAAATCTTGACATTTGCAAATTATAGTCTCTGGTCCGAAAACAAATAGTTTCGCCCAAATGTGGTGTTTTTGACCTACATTTGGGCGAAACTTGACGGAGTAGCTTTCGCTTGGATTGATATTCAAGGTGTAAACATCAGAACAGAGTGGTTCTTGATGATGACCATCCTTTCACCAATCAGAATGAGAAACTCGGCTAAAAGTGACTTTTTTCATCACTTTTAGCCGAGTTTCTTAATCCACTGGTTCAATATAATACCCAATAGTTATCGTTATGGAACCAGCACCTTGCGGGCGGTGCCGTCGCTCATGCGGATGATGACGATGCCTGTTGCGTCGGTATCGACGCGCTGGCCGGCCAGATTGTAGCGTGCCACCTCGTGAGCGTTATTGTCACGCAGGGTGGCGACACTCGAGTAGGCATGGTCATCAATGCGGAAGGCGGGACTGAGTACCTGCTCCTGCCAGTTGCCCGCAGCATCGGTCAGACGAATCTTTAGGTCAAACCAGCCATTCAGACCTTCGCCTGTCACACCTGCCAGCGAACCCGAATAGAACCATCCCATCACTGGCCAGTAGTTCTCTGACACCTCCTCCACAGCCAGCTCATTCCAGTTGTCTTCGCCGTAGGGAGAATAGCTCACCTCCACTGACTCAGGAGCTTGGCGGGTATAAACAGCATAACCCATAATAGGGGTGAGCATAAAATTGAAATCCCCTGCGCAGAATTCCAGCATACCCTTATCGGCTTCAACAAATCGGTCAGTCACATCGCCGTTGGTGTCTTTAAAATGCAACATTGTCACGGTTGGTGGGTTCTGGTCTTCAACACCAGCGTAATAGTGCAGTTGTGCGTTGTTTGAGCCTGTCATATCATCAACTATCACCGCCTCGTTGCAAATAGTAGCATCAACCTCACCACTGATTTGAGTATCTAGTACATATCTAGTAAAGCCTTGCCCAGTTCCAAAGTCTTCACCATTGACCTTGATAGTAAACTCTGCATCAGTGATGTCTTGAGGGCGTTTCTCGCCATAACGTCCAATGTAATCATAGTTAAAATCAAAGTAATGATACGTAAAACTTGTAGGAGTTCCATTCTCGTCAGGCCACGAGTAGGTCATTTCATATAGCAGAGGATTGGAGACGAGAATCGGACAATTATTGCCAAGAATATCTTTTTTCTTATCAATGGGATAAGTGAACGCAGGGTGAGACGGCCAATTTCTTGGATACATCTTAACGTAGTCATTAAGATTCTCGTTTATTTCTTCGCTATAGCCATATTCAAAATGTGTAAAATCTTCCGTATACTTAGAAGCATAAAATGACCCTGCTCCATTATTAGCAAAAACAGTATGCCCATTCGTTTTGGTAAGTGGCATACTTGTTAATATCGGAACATAATCCTCTTTTAAGGTTCCCCATGGTGTAGTTGTGATTGTTTTCATTTGAACCAATGGGACAAAATGAGGAAAGAATGTGTTGCATTCATCGGCCGAAGCACTCACATAGCACTTAAACGTCTCGTTTTCATCAAGTGGAGCATCAAGATGTACAGTAGTTATCCAACATATATCAAAATAATACGGCATTGCTGAATACGTAAAAGAGGCATACTTTTCTTCATTCTGCCGTTGAGGAACCTGAAATGTTTCTTCAAACAACTCAAACTTTGAGGGGTCATTAGAAATCGTCACATCACTCGAAACACCATCTAGCAATTCACAAGTAGAGGTATATACGTTATTGTCTTTGGTGGCAATGCGGTAAGTATAGAAATTATAGCGGTCACTTACATCATTAATAAAGATATCTGCAAGACTTTCACCAGAAGCCTGTTGAAGCGTTTCTCCTTCACCTACGACAGTCACGCCGAAATTCGTATATTGACCAGTTTCATATCGATATTCACGGCAACCAATTCTAGTTGTGCAATGCACTTCATCAACATTTCCTGGTTCCAATTCCGTCCAATTCTCATTCTCGTCAATTGTCCATTTGCCGGTATAGGCTGGTTCGCCGTCAATGGTGAGTGTCTGAAAATGGATATGGTTCTTGGCCTCACTGGCGGCAATGTTGAGTGTCATGTTTTGATTAACAGTTACCTGCTCACGGACGACACACAAGTATCTCAATGGCCACTGGTAGTTTAAACGTGTGTCCCACTCTGTATAACTAACTATAATGTCATAGGTACCCTCTGGCACCAACAGAATATTAGATCCTTTTTCAAGCTCATAGTTTTCGGAATAATATTCTTTGTTTGTCACTTCTATTGAATTAGCCATTTGCGTCTCGGTGTCGAAGTCGAGTACGAAGTCCACTTGGTAAGTGGGTTGATCGGCACGAGCCTTATTGCTTTTAGGCGCAGGTGCGATAGTTGTAGCTTCATTTGTCTTCGTGGTCTCAATAGTGAACTGATGCGGCGTGAGCATTTTGTGGAAACCGCCATCAAGAATGCGGGGCATCGGTTGTTGCGCCGAGGAAGCGAGTAGTCCCAGCAACATCATGCATAGTAGCAATTTTGCTTTCATAACATAAAACTTTATAAATGGTGAATAAAAAGAATTGTTAGCGGTGAGAAACAATCTCGAGGGCAAAATTAGTACTTATCCATGAACCCGCATGCAAAATGACCAAATCGGGTGCTACATAGTATTTTTGACACAAAGCGCTACATATCAATAACTTAAAAGAGTTAAGGGTTCTTTTTTGGTGCAGAAATGTAGCGCTTGCCACCCTCATGTATCACTCAAAAAATTTGGAAATCTCAAAAAACGAGTGAGGGAGGCAGAAATCTCAATCTCCGCCGATGGTGTGTCCTCATTTTTGTTTACCTTTGCACCAAGATAATTGAAAAACGAATGAAAGAACGGGCGAAAATATCGGTGATTTGCGGCATGGTCGTGTGGCTATGTCTAGCGATTTCTTGTACTGAAAGCCAGACGGGCGAGCGGCTGAAACGCATTGAGGCGGCACTCGACCAGAAGTCGTATGTTGACGACTCGTTGCGTGCCGAGCTGGATAGCATCATGACTTTTGCACACCTCTCGGACTGCGAGAAGGCGCTCGGACAAATTTTGCAGTTTCGCTTTCAGATGATGAACCACGAGAATTTGGACGGCTCGCTGGCCGACCAAGCGCTGGAATACTACGAACAACATCGTGACCCACGTATGCTTGCCTGGTGCCATTTAGCACGTGGGATTTATCTGGCCGACCAGCTGGAGAAATATGACGAGTCGATTCAGGAACTGAAGAAGGCTGAAGAAATTGCCATGCAGCTCAACGACTTGGTGCTTAAGTTTTATACCTGTCATCGTATCGGAATGGTCAATCTAAAGACGCAAAACTATGAGAAGGAGTTTAAGTATTCACAAAATGTAATAGACTATTGCCATCAACTGGGTGACACGGCATTATTGGTCATTTCACTGAACAACTTGGCTGTAGCATACAACTACATGGCTGAAGTCACAGGAAACACTGCCCTGTTGGATAGTGCCAAACTCATTACCCGCAGATGCATCCCATTGATGCACCACTTGAGGAATAAGTCACCTGGAAAGCCCTATATATTAGCCTCCATTGCTGGCAGCTATCTTGACAATCATCAGACGGATAGTGCCATGTATTTTGCCCAACAGTCTATTAAGGTGAGACCCACCTATTATGGTTACCTGTTGTTGGCTGGTATTGCAGAGTATCAAGGCGATGTCATCCGAGCGGACAGTTTATTCCAATGTTCATTATCGATTGAGGAGAAAGACCCTTCGATAGTGTCTTCCGACGACAAAATGAGGCCTTTGATGTTCTATTACAACTTCAAGTTGCGACAAGGGCAATATCAAGAAGCATGTGATTTGGCAGTGCAGATTATCGTGACTAAGGACAGCTTGAACCGTGCGAGGCAGGTGCAGGTGGTCAATGAGTTGCAGACAAAGTATGACCAAGAGGTGAAACGCCGCAAGCTAGACAAGAAACTGTACCGGTACGGCGTACTGGTGGCGGTGTTGTTGGTGTTGATATTGGCGATGATTGCCCTGTGGCGGTACCGGAGCTTGAAAGCTCAAGCCGAACAGATGCGGCTGCAAGGGATGTTGAGCGAATATCGCAGGCAGGTGCTGGAACTCGAGGCGCATGGCGAAGGGAATTCCAAGACGATAGAGTTACTGAATGCAAAAATTGAGGAGTTGCAGCAGGGGCTGCACGACACCTTGTTCCACGGCCGGCAGAAGTATGAGGAGATTATGGACGGAGGCAACACCGTGAAATGGGGCAAACAGGACTTTGAGGACTTCCTCAACTACTATCGCCTGATTGACCTGCCCTACATCACGGAGATGGAGGCAAAATATGAGAACCTGTCGCCACGCAACCTGTTCTACTTGGTGCTAGAACGGCTAGGAAAAAGCAACGAGGAGATACAGAACGTCCTTTGTATTGGCGCCAGTTCGCTCCGCACCCTCCGCTCCCGCCTCCGCAAGCAGTTAAAGACGCCCCAAGAAAGTGAAAACTAACCGCTAATCAAATATATTTTTAGACAAGTGTACATGTGATACATCTTGTTCTCTTGTACACCTGTCAAAATTTAACCGCGAATCAAACTGTTTCGCTTGCTTCGCGATTAAAATATTTTTCTCCAAAACCCATCTAAATAGTTTCGCCCAAATGTAGGTCAAAAAGAC
>JAEEJI010000059.1 GCA_016281825.1 Muribaculaceae bacterium
CGCGCTGGCAGGGCTTGCACCAGGTTGCGAAGAAGCTCACGATGACGGGCTTGCCTGGCCCAGCCAGTGTATCGGTACGCACGGCATTTCCCTCCATGTCGTTCAGTGTCACAGCGGGCATCTGCGCCTGTGCCAGCAGTGTGCATGCCAACACTGCAGCCATCGATAAAAAGAATCTTTTCAACATAGCATTTATCGGTTTTAGTTACTGAGTGCAAAAGTAGAACATTATTTTCAGTTGTGCAAGCAAATATCGTGCAGCGGGCGGTCAAAGATGTTCATTTTCGTTTATTTTTCAAGTAAATGAACAAAAAACGTAGTTCCAGGACACAATCCTTAACTAATTTTAACATCAAAGGGAAATTAAAGAGTAGTGGGTAGTTAATTGGAGATTGCGTTCATCTCCATTGAACTACCCACTACTCGCATAGCGGTCGATTAACCCTGTGAGGGCTTCCTAGGAATTATTCCTTGCCCAACATGATGTTGACAATTATGTTGATGTCACTCACGTCGACAATGCCATCGACATTGAGATCGGGAATACCCGGATAGCCGTTGGCCTGGGCCTTGCCCAGCATGATGTTGATCATGATGTTCAGGTCGCTCACATCCACCGCGCCATCACCGTTGATGTCACCGCGAACAACAATACGGGCATTGACAACGTACACCGAATAGTGCTCCTCTTCTGCCCCCTCATCACTCACCAACTTGGTAATCCCTTGTAGGACATAATTTTTACCATTCTCCAGTTGTGTGGTATCAAAACTACTGGCAAAGGTTGCGGGGAAACTTCCTTGCAGCCCCTCGGCGTTCACGCCATCCCGTATGATATCAAACGACTGATTATCAGCATTCCATACTGCCCAATTAATATCAGCATATTCGTTGGCAGCAGGTGCGACTAAGAAGTAGGTGTTGCCATTGGTGCCCACTTGGGTGCCGTAGTAGTTGGCAGGGATGAAGTTGTTAGTTGTAAACTCCATTGTAAGCTCCGCTCCTCCATCATCAGTGGGGATTAAGGGATTTTCAGCAACCATCATTTGCAAGTTGGTGGCATCAAGGAGTTTTCCTCTGACTTTCGTTATTACTTTATTCTTTTCGTAACTAGGCATATTGGGGCCTATTAACAGATGATCAAGGGCGACCCAGTTGCTGTGGTCCCATGCACTCTGTTGCATTCCCGACTGTTTAACATAATCGATTGAAGACTCAGGCTGCACTTGTTCATCGGCATGATTGTTGTCCTTGGCATAGATGACGAGTTCTGACGCATCATAATAGGCTATGGCGAGATCTTCGTCACTGATGCTATAGACTTTTCCCACCTCACCACTATCAGCCAGCTGGCGCAGCGACACTGACTGGATCTCCTCGATGACTGGAGTAATGAGCACATCGCTGGTGGGCATGATAAACTCATACTCGTAGAATCTATTTTGGGTCACCTCAACGAGATGACCGCTGTTATCGTTAACGCGGGGTGCATTGGCAGGTTCCCAAGGCTCGTCGCCGCTGAACCCGCCAGCGTTCACTTTCTCGACAATCACACGGGAGATGTCTAAATTAGTGGAGATGCTGCCTTCACCAATATAATTGGAAAGGAATATCACTTTTACGTTTTGGCCAGCTGGTGCTGTACTCTGGGGATTGGTGTACACGACACCGTAGCCCTGATTCGACTGGTCGATAATGATTGAAAAGGACTTAGGTGAATACATTGCAGTCACCGTCACGTCGCATTCAGGCATAACAAAGGTGGCGTCGGTCTCGTTGACCATGGTCACGTCGACAGTGGAAAAATCGGTACTCTTCATAACGAAGAATTCCGAAAGCTGGTATCCGTCGTTGGGCACCGCCCTGAGAATAACGGTTGTGCCGGCGGCTGCATACCTTGGTAATGCATACACAGTACCCAAATCGGTCGTGGAGCACTCCACATTATATAATGGGTCCTTCGAGTCTTGTGCCCAGACCATTGGGAAGGCCACAATCGATAATAACAATATTGAAATGATTTTCTTCATTGGTGTAGTCATTATTTGGCAATATACTTCTTGCCCTTGTGAATATAAATCCCCCTCTCGGGCTTGCCACGAAGTTGGCGTCCCTGCAGGTCGAAGTAACGGTCGTCGCCATTGGCATCGACAGTCTTAATCACCACGGTGCTGGTGTTCTCGGCACCTGTGCCACCAAACTGCGAGATCAGCATCGGCGCCGGAGCGCTGTTGGTCGCAGCTGTGCGGAAGTAGGAGCGGAATGGTCCCACATAAACGTTTTCAAGTTCCTGATTGGCAGGCACCTTGTGCCACACATTGTCGTTTTGCAGGATATATGCTCCCATGGTGCGCAGTTCACTGTTTGGAATAGTTACTGTCGTACCCGAGAAGATGTACCCAAGGTCTTCCCAATCTTCAACATCGGTGGGCAGCAGCGGGAAGGTAACCTCCTCTTTGCAGTCTAACGAATTGCCGTCACCACTCACCACCACATAGTAGGGCATGTAGGCCTCCATAACTCCACCTTCCACTTCCTGGAATGTGACAATGGTATTGTAGCCCAGGTTGATTGTTTTGCGGGGTTCATAGACCTTCACGTCATCACCTTCAAGCGTGAGCGGATAAGGCAGGCACACACTATAACCTCTAGCGTCATAGTAGGTGTTGGTAATAAATTGTCCAGTTTCATCATAAAACTCTTCGCGCCCAACGTTGGCATACAGGTGACGATCCATCGTCACCTTGCTGGCGGTGAAGGCAACCTTGGCCACGAAGTCCCATTCGTCGGTGAGCATGATGGTGTTGGCTTGGTTGCCTTTGATGACGTTCTTTTCATTATCGTCGCAAATCACGTTATCGTCGGCCCAGACGAGCGTGAATTCGTTCAAGCCAAAGAATGGGCTTTCGGGGTTCTTGCGCTCCACATTCCAGGGCAGGGGTTGACCATTCTCAGTCTCGGCGCACAGCACGCCGCGAATGTCCAAGTAGCGCAGGTTGTCGCAGTCGACAAAGACATCCCTACCCATCGAGTATCGCTTCTGGGTCGATCCAGGAATGGTGATGCTGGTGAGCTTGCTGCAGCCGTTGAATGCGTTGTCATAGAAAACAATTTCGTCACCAAGTTCATCCACAGGCAGCACAAGGTCGCCCTTCATATCTTGGGCACAAGTGATGATATAACTGCGATTGTTGCCATCGTCTTTGTGGACAAGCAAGCGGTTGTTAACAGCCTTGAAATTGGGGTTGTTGTTCACAAAGATACCATTGAGTTTGGGACAATAGGCCAGGAAGTTGTCCTCGTGATTGGCAAAACTGGCACCGAGCACGAAAGTGTTCAGATTGTCACAGCCACGGAAGGCGCGTTTGCCAATGGTGGTCAGACTTTCGGGCAAGCGGGCGTATCCATAGTCGTCACATTCCTCAAAGGCGCTCACGCCAATGGTATGCAACTGGCTCATACCTCCCGAGCCAAACAGGACATAATCCACGTTAGAACGCATGAATGCCGAATCGCCAATGACGGTGACATTGTTGCCAATCTCAATATCGGTTCCGGTGGCAAAGGTCTTGCCCTCAAAGGCATGAGGCATAATCTCGGTCACTGGTTTACCATTGAATTCGTTGGGAATCCTTATCGTAGAGGTTCCAAAGCCTTCATAGCCTTTCACCTTGTAAGCAATGACCTCGTTGCTAGCATTGTGAACAGGCTGATAGATGATGCCATCTGCGTCCATGTCATAAACTAGATTAGCCATATACAAGACCCTCAAATTGTTGGGTACAGGATAGTTCTGATAGCCCTCGGTGAAGTAGTACCAATTGTCATCGCCTAGATACTGTGCCGCGTTGTGTCCCTTGAGGCTGTTGAAGGTGGTGTAGGTGGCATTGTCTCCCGAGCTTGCGTTGTTGCTACAAGTCACTTCAATCTCTTGTCTGCAACCTCCGTAGATATTATAATTACGCTTATTAGGATCTACATAGAAGGCGCAATTAGTGATTGCAGTGGGCACGTTGGCATATCCCAGAATCCAACCAGCATAACAAGAATATTCTCCAGGTGAGTAATCACCTTCAATGATGAAGTTTGACCAAGCGATGCATCGATTGATGGTGACATTAATCTCTCCGGCGGTGTAACTGCCATAAGTGCCACCAACGATGCCACCCAGGCGCCAGTTGTCAGAATATAATAAGCTGGCGACATAGGAACCGGCGGCACAGTCTTCTACTCTACCCTTCTGGATGTGTCCGACGATGCCGCCTGCCCAACCTGTGTGCGACCACACGCGGCCCTCGAAGTAGCATCGCTCAATCACACCACTCTTTACAAATCCCACAATGCCACCAGCGCTACCATTAGCACGCACGGTAAATTCGGCATTTCCTGCATTACTCGTGACAAGCACGTCGCTCACGCGGGTGTAGTTGTCACAATATCCCAATACAGCCCCTGTATAATCTGTGGCGAAGACGTATGGATTCTCCAAGTATAGATGGTGAATATAGGCGTCGGAGGCATAGCCAAAGAGTCCGGCACAATAAGATGTAGCATTCATCTTTAATCCCGAGATCTTGTGGCCCTTGCCATCGAAACTTCCGTAGAACGGATGCTCACGGGTGCCGATGGGGAACCATTGTCCGTCGGTGTCGAAGTCCCACTCGATATCGGCAGTGAGTTCAAACGAGTTGACACCTTCATAGTACTGAGATGCCGTGCCGTTGTTCACTTTATCTCTGAACGTCTTGAGCTCAGCCTTGCTGCTGATGGCAACGGGGCTAAAGTCGCGCTCGTAGATGCGAGTGAAGGCGTCTTTCCACCCAATGCTGTCGGCATAATTGGTGCTGTTGTAGCTGTCAAGCGCCATAAAGGGCACATAGAGCACACGGCGTTGAGCATCCTTCTTCATGCTGAGCTTGTTGCCGTAGTAGTGGAACACATCGTTGTGGGCCCATTGGGGAGCAGTAGTGGCGCCGCTCACCATGGTCTTCAGCGCCTTGAGTGCGGCAAATGCTGCGTGACCCACCGTTGTGAGCGTTGCTGGTAGGCTCACCTCCTGAACTTTAGGGCATCCTGCAAAAGCGCAGTCGCCAATGCTAGTAGTTCCCTCGCCAATGGTCACTTGCGTGATGCCGTTGCACAGGCGGAAGGCATAAGGCGCAATATCCACTCTATAGTCTGTGCCGTTTATGGGGTAGGTCCCAGGAACGAACAGGGGGCCTTCGACATAGTGCGGCACGCAGGCGTTGCGCCCGTTGCCCAATAGAACGACATGGTTTGCATGGTCGATTTGAGCCTTAGCGGCAAACGTCTGGCCACCCACCGAAATATTAATTGTTCCGTCGGTGTAAGCCGCCATTGCTACGATGGGCAATAACAAGCTTAAAAACAGGAATATAAACTTTTTCATCTTATTATTATTTTTAAAGGATTAATCATCAGAACCTGTTAATACCCAGTTAATCAACTGCATATCAGGTGAATCACCCACGACAAGTCCGCTAGCGCCAAGCATAAAGAAGTCTTTGCCGGCTTTTACGTGGTCTTTTGTACAGGTGGCGTCGCGAATGTACACGTTGGCATCCTGTTGGTTGCTTGTAATATGAGGGGGGTTCACTCCAGCTTGTTTAGTACGGCTGCGTTCCGAGTCCAAGAAATAGTAAGTGAGATCTGGCTGGTTGCGGATGAACGAGAGCAAGTTCTCGTAGGGCACCACGGTGTCATAGGTTGAGTGGAAGAATGCGACGCGGTGCTGCGGAGTCCACCCCTTGGTGAGGTTGTTGCTCTCGAGAGCACGGTGCAGGTCCTGCATCAGACCCGGCTCAGTGGGTACCGGTGTGTCGGGAGTAAGTCTTTGGAAGTAATCCAGGCAATCAGGTGTCATCATTCCCGCCAGCTTACCAAAGGCTACAGGGTCTTCAAAGAAATCAAAGAATCCTGGATCGTAACGCTCCAGCACTTTAGCGTAGTCACTGGGTTTGCAGCGTTTAGACATAATCTCCTCAATAATCGTATCACCGATGAGAAATTTTTTGTAATAGAGTGCGTGCTTGCCATTCTTGAGCATATCCAGATACTCCTCATTGATGCGTTCGGTGGTATATTGGTCTTTCATATAATAGCATTTCTTGCTCTCGAGGAAAAACAACGACTCGGTGTACAGGAAATCCATGGTCAGGTAATCGTCAACAAAGTGCTGTTTCATCATCGGATTGCTGTCGCACATGCCCTTAAGGATGAGCGGCATGACGATGGGCATCGATACCATTTCAGGCTTGTGTAAAGTCTTATTGTTACCATCATAGGTTTCACCATTATCCTTCATGTAGTAGCGCAAGTGTGCCACGGGGTCGTAGGGACCGTCGCCACACACCGAGCCGGCGAAGTGCAGCTCTTCGGCAAGACCGTTCTCCTCAATGAACTTGTGTGTTGCCAGTGCCACCGAGCCTCCCTGCGAGTAACCAATAGCCACACTCTTCCAGTTAGGATTTAATCCCGGTACACCATTATCGACTTTAGTCTGATAATAGGCAAGACCACTGCGCACACCATCCACGACTTGGCGAGCTGTTAACTCTTGGTACAGATAAGGGTGAGGGCGGTCTTTTGAGATGCCATAGCCTTCATAGTCGGGTATGATGACCAGGCAACATGGTTGGCGTGTAAAGTCATATCGAGTATAGCACAGCATCATGCCGTTACCCGATTGAAACGAGCCTTTATCGTCATATTCTGAGGGGCACTCATAGTTACTAGTAATCGTCTCGTGGCAACCGATAATCACGTTGTCGGGATGGGCAAAGCCGAACAGAAAGTTTGTCGGAACACCCATGAGAGCCGACAGGTAGATGGGATTGCCATCGGAATCGACCGACGGATATTTGAAAGTGTATAGCAGCACCACACACGCGATGTTGTACGAATAGCTGACTGCAGAGTTATAACCCCACTCTTCACCAGGGACTACCGAGGCGAGAAGCTTTTTGCGATTGCCAGCCAACTGCTCATATTCCTCGGGGGTAAAAATCTTGGACATGTCGCGCACTTTCAGGGTGTCGTTCTTGCCAGTCTCAGAATTAAGCACAATCGAGTCGCGCTCGGCAACTACCAGCACGCTCTCTTTGAGGATGGTCACATCAGAGGCACTGACCGTTGCCGGCACATCGCCTAATGATTGGGCGCTCACACACATTGTGGCAAGCACCAACATGAATGTTAATAATACTCTTTTCATTATTGTATTGAATAATAGTTAATAATTTTTTAAGTATCTACCTGATAGCAATGTAACTATCAACTATAATCTGTAATCTATAATCTAAGCCATCAATCCTCGTTCCCCGCGTATGACAAGGTCACTTGGCCCGCACGAATCTCTTTCTCACCCACAGCCTTCAGCTCGATTTTCATGCTGAAGTGGCATTTGTATGTATTCTTGTCGGCTTGGTCAAGTTTCTTCTGAACAGCTTCAAGCGCTTTAACCATAGTGGTGAAGCGCTGTTCGGCCACAGCATTTTGTTCCTTGATTTTTTGATCCTTCTCGTCGGGCTTGAAGGATACATCCCAGACTTGCACCTTGATGATTTCCTTCACTTCTTCATAGATGGCATTGTAGAACAGGAATTCTTTGCCATTAGGATCGGCAGCGCCAGGATAACCTCCCACAAAGGTGCCGTCCTGATAGATGAACTTACCCTGAACAGTGAACTGTTGCGTCATTGTTTTGTTGTTAGGCTCATCATCACTACCACAAGCTGTCAGCCCAAGCGTAAAGGTGCTCATGCACACCAGCATCGATAATGCAATCAGAAATTTTCTTTTCATGTCGTTTTGTTATTATTAAATGTGTATTATTAGCGTTTAATGACCTTCTTGCCGTCGTGAATGTACAATCCAGGTGCTGCGGGCTCATTGGGCAGTCGACGGCCGTCAATGGTGTACCATGCGGGGTCGCCCTTGCCAGTAGTGACAGTGATGTCATCAATGTCTGAGAAAGTTCCTGGGTCGGGATCGGTGGGCAAGGTAAGGACGTATTCTGGCTGGTATTCGTTGGCGTTGTGTATGGTAGATGTCGCCGACGGAGCCGCCAAGATTGACAACGAAGTCTTCAAGTAGGAGCGGAAGGGGGGTACCGCAACGTGCTGCTTGAGCACAAACTTGTTGCCCTGCTGCTCATACACGTTGTCGAGTTCCTGATACCAGGACTTACCGGCCAGAGCGAGCTTATCAGTCAGGCGGGTATCGGACAACCTGAATTGTTCAGTCCATGATTTATTGACCGAGAACTTGAACGTATGCCCTACCATAGACGGGTAAATGAAATAGAAGATTGAGATATTATTCCAGAATATGGGGATTTGTGCAGGATTAGAGCAATTTTTAGCCAGTACGATTATATTGGGTTCCATCATGCCAGCCACTGAATAGGGGAAGAGAAGATGACTCCAGTCTTTTCCAGTGGTGAGGTCGGTGAGGCTTACAAAATCGTCGTACATCATCCAAAAGTTGGCCCATGTGTTAGCTTCTTCTTCGGTGAAGGTGCGGTAAAAATTGAGATAACCCTCCTCCAAAATCAATCTATTATCGATAAGGAAGAAGTTGTGGCCATCGTAAATGTTGACTTCCTTGAAGCTGCGTCCCTCGCTGTCTAACACAATGTTGTTGTCCAGACCAATGACGTTGGCTGGGTTGTCAACATAATAAACAGTATTAGGGTTGCTGTTGGGCACCACCTCCTGAACATTGGAACCAATGCTGTAGAATGCGTCATAGCCTTCGGGCATCGTGATTTTGTTGCCCGATGGCAGAGTTAAGGTCTTGCCGTCGGCTGTGACGGCTACTGCTCCATCGACAATGTCGAAGTCACCTATTGTGGTGTAAATAGGATTCATCAAGCGGTCGTTGTAACCCAGTTTGATGCGTACGCGATTGACGTTGGTAGGTATCTGTTGCATTACATTCATGGATGCTGTGCCTCCGATAGGAGCCGACACATGGGAGGGTGTGATATAAGTGACGTAAACTTCATTCTCATTGTTAGGATTCACAATTTTCATACCCATGGTGGCATCGAAAGGCGCATCACCCACATTAACCGATGATATTTTGCCTGTGATGATGTGAGAAGTCACGACTTTGTTTTCCATATCAATATTGGTGGCCGATAAGTCGAAGTTTTCAAAGCGCGCATCGGTCTCCTTGCCTTCGCCCCACACCCTATGCACCAGCATGGGGTCGGTATAGACGCGGTAAGGCGCGGTGGGGTCGAATCGAAGATCGCTCTTCAGCCGGAATTCCACTTGTTGCGTTTCTCCGGCAGGAATAGCCACACATTCTGTGCCCTTGAGGTTGTTATTTAGCACGACATACATGCTGCCGTTAAATTCATCAGCATTATTCTTGACATCAAATGTGATGGTGGCAACCTTACCACCGTCGAGTGTGTACTGCGGGTTGCTAAGTTCGAGGTCCTTGACTGGGAAAGGTTGCAGGGTAATGTGGCCATCGTTCACTTCCATCTGGATATAGATGTTGTCGTTGCCATCGCATGGAAAGATAATGCCCGGGCGGCTTGCGTGTTCATAGTAGTTTACCCACCGGTAGGTGCCATTAGGGAGATCTTTGGGAATGGAAATCTTACAATTGCAGCATTTATAGTCGGGAGATATGGTGTTGAGAATCATATATTCAATGTCTTTGGGTTGGTAGATCAACTCACCTTGTGAGTTGATCAGCATGGTCCAGACTCCGGTGGCCTCGTAAACACTATAAAAAGTCGTGCGCAAATGCATGAGAGGATAGTTCCCCTCGGCATCGCACGTGATATCGGGTTCACTGAGCAGCAATTGTTGCTGAATCTGCACATAGCCTGGTTTTTGATTGGTAGAGCCCTCGACGGGAGGCTGAATGCCAATGATGGCATCTTGGTGTATCGACCAGCGATTGTTTAACCCGCCACCGCCAGTGCCAGTGCCTTCGGAGTCGAGAATCGAGAGGACAAAATAACCATCGCAATCTCCGTCCCAGCCCCAGTTGATGTAGTATTTGCCATTGCCATCGTAGCCGTGGCACACAAAACTGTGGCCCGAGCCCCACGATGTCATGGCATTATAGATTATGGGGCGACTATTGGCGATTTCGTTGTACATCTTCTCATCCCACTGGTCGATGGTATAGTCGTCGCGTAACAAAAAACGCATGCCCTTGTCGTACTTGAAGCAGCCTAGAAGTGCAGGCCTGATGAGACTGCTGTACGATCCCGATTGGTCTTTATTGTACACCATATCAACCGACGCACCTACCACTTTCATGAGATGGGCCACCGCCGTGACTTGCGACTCGGGATACTCTCCGTTGCTGCTATAAGTGAGCTGCATGTTGTCCCAATCGAAAATGGTGGGCTGAACGACGGTGTTGGCCTTGGGGGTGACATACCTCGCCGTGCTGTCTAGCGGCCACTTATGGTAGTACATCACCTGCGACATTGACGTGGCGATGCAGCCTGTGGGACAGTTTTCAACAATAAGGTGAGAGTATGGCCACCCCTGCCCCCAATGGGTCTGCATCAGGGGCTGCACAGGGTCGTGAATAGGTGCCTTGTGTGGCCTCAGGTTATGCTCCTGCATATATTCGATTTGCTCGGCATAACTAGCGAGCATGGTCTGCATGGCAGCAGGAATCGTAGCGGCATCAACAGTGCCATTGAGAGAATAGGCGAGCACATCGTCGACGCGATCATCGCCAGCGACAATGACATATCCCCCACCCTGGGCGTTAAAAGCATAGACCAGGTCGTTGCCGGCATTGAACGACGCTGATGAGGGTCTCCACGAAGCGCGGCCCATGGCACGGACAGTTGCGCTTCCTTTTTTCAGTGTCATAAAGGCCATTGCTTTCTCCTTTGCCTGTAGGGGCGTCAGAGGAGCGGCTTGCGACGAGATACTAAGAGCCATGGCTCCTAACATCAGCACTAATGCGAAAGCAGTTTTTTTCATTATAAGTAGCAGTATAATTTATTAATGAAAGTTAATCAGTAGTTTTCGTCCCCCTTGAGGGGGAGTGGGAGAACAATTAAAGGTTCACGTTGAGGTTGTCAAATTCTCCTGAATTCTTGGCGTCCTCGAGTGCTTGCTTGTACTCCTCAATGTCGCCACCCAGGATTTTTTCCATTCGCACGATGGCGCCAGCTGTGAAGACGAGCAGGCCATACTTCACGTGGTTGCCCGAGTCGTTGAAGTCGGTCTCGACCGTACAGCCTTTCGACTTCAGGTAGTCGGCCATCTCCACTCCAGCTTTATAGGTCATGTATTTGTCGCCACTGCTGTGCATGATGAAGAACTTGGTCGTCTTGCTGGGCTGCCAGTTCTGTCCCTCGCCACAGAGCGAGTTCTGACGGAATTTGTCATAGACCTTCTTGCCAATACCAGTCTTGTAGTTGCAGGCTTCAGGAGTGAGCACTTCGCTGATTTTCTCTGTGCCAATGAGGTCATTGATGTCCCATGTGCCATAGTCTTTCGAGAGGATCCACTCCTGGATGTGACTGCCAAGCGGCTCCTTGAACACATCGGTGTAGCTGAAGTCCATGTTGTAGGTTTCCTTATAGGCAACCATCATCAGTGGAAGTGCGCAGATGTATCCCGAAAAATCGGTCTCGACATAGTCCTCATAGATAGTGCAGATATCAAATGGAGCCGCACCGGCGCATGTGAGATCAAAATGGAGATCGCTGCGGTTCTGGTCTACGTAGCGTTGGAAGGCAATAGCCGAGAAACCGCCACTGCTGTAACCCACACTGAATTTGCGCAGTCCCTTGATCGCATATCCACGTTCTTGCAAGATGGTCATTGCGGCGTCCCAACAGTCGATTGACTCCTGAGCAGTGATCTCAGGGCAGCAATAAGCCTGTGGCTTGTCCTCGGTGAGGGTCCATCCATAGAGGTCGCAAGAGACAGCAATCAGGTTCTGGAATTTGTTCATGTAGAAACTCACGTCGTCAATCTCGTCCTGCGAGGTGCGCTCGCGATGCTTGGCAGTGGTGAACTCATGATAGAACATGAGTGCGCGAGGTACGGCTTCCTTGTTGAACACCGCCGGGTTCATAGAGATTACACCCGTGAGGCGCACCGGTGTTTTCATATCGGGGCCGACCGATGTGAACTCAAAGACAATCTGCTTAAATTTCAGATTGAAATAGTCGTTAAGGATAGTCTTGAGCGCGTGGCATTCACGTGTCTCCACCACCTTCACGTCCAGATCGTAACTACGGTCCACATTGTTAGGACCATCATTGTCATCACATGATGTCATGAACCCAGTCATGGCAATTATCATTGCGAAAATCGCATAAGATAGAGTTTTAAGTCTCATGTTCATTTATTTAAATTTAGTTATTGATAATCATAGCGGACTTGCCGATTTTGTTTCTATCTCACTTGTTGTTACTTGCAGGGGATTTTCTTAAAATTCCACACTTTGCCAGGCATCTTGAGTTCAAACTCACTGTCCTGAAGCGACAGGGCGGGGAAGATGAGTGCAAAACGAAGTTTCTGATAAGGCTGTTCAATCAAGGTGCGGGCAGGTTTGACGCTGATATTCTGAACTTGCGCGAGATGTAACTTGCCGCTTTTCTTGGCCTTGATGTAGGTTTCGGGGGGTACACTGGCATAGATTGCCTTTTCAACATTCTCATATTCCAGTTCGACTCGTGTTTCGGTGTCGGAGCAACACACGCGCACAATTTGGATATGATCAGCATCATTGTCTGCCTTATAAATCGGGTTCTCTCTCATGAAATGGTAGCCGGAGTAGTCCTCAAGTATCGTTTTATCATTGTTGATGACACTCGGACCGTCGATAGAACGGCAGGCAGGCACATACAGGCTAGTGATTTTGCGAGTGAGGCTGAACTGGTCACTATAACCATATTTCCAGTTTAGCACAGAGGCTTCCTCATACTTGGCAAGAGCTTCGGCATATTTGCCATTTTCCTCCAGCTCTCGAGCCTCATCCATAGCGGAATTGAATGTGGTTTGGTACTGCGCTTTCTCGCGAGCGTGGATTTCAGCCCTCTGCTTACGTTCCTGAGCATCCAGGACTGAGTTAATGCCATTTAGCAGACCATGCGCTATTCGATCTGTTTGGGTGTACTGTGCACTCATTGTAAGTCCCATTGCAACAAGCACAACCAATGACATATAGAATCTAGCTCTTCTCATGTTTTTTATTCTATCATTAATGGTTATTGTTCATTTTCCACTAGGATGCCCTCCATCATACATTTCTTTTCACGATACTGGCTTGGGGAGATGCCAAAATGTTTTCGGAAAATGGTTCTAAACGTGGTTACAGCGCCAAATCCCGCTTCGCTGGCTACTGCTTCTATTTTCCAGTTGGGCTGCTCAACTAGCAGTCGACAGGCTGTGTTTAGGCGCTTGGTTGTAAGGTATTCGGCTAATGTTTTGTCCTCGGCGCGGGTCTTGAGGGCTTGCAGAATGCGTCGCTGAGTAAGACCTAATGCCTTTGCGATGTCCTTTAGTTTTATTTCCGGATTGGTGTGCAAGCCTAGTTCATCGATGCGCCTATCGATATGCGACATTAGCTGCTCGGCAGTCATGGGTACCATTTCGTCGGCCTGCTGCTCAACTACTTGTGTAGTGTCATCTGCTCTCAAGGCCCTCTCCATCTCCTTGATTCGCGATTCATCGGCCATGAGCCGCTGTTTGGCAGCATTCAATTCGCGTTGCAGCTCGCTGAGGTGCTCCTGTCCCTGCTCCAGCATGGTGGTGGCATCGACAAGTTTCTCACGTTCTATCTTGGCATGCTCCTTCTCATCGTACACCGCCTCTGCAAGACGGGTGTTGTGCCCGACGATTCGACGCATGATCACGAAAGAAAGCATTAGTGCTACTACCAATGCTACTACAACAATCGTGACAGCTATCGTGATGTTTTGAAGAATTGCTCCGTCTATCGTCATGACTTTAGGTTTATATTTAAATTGAAGTATTATGTGTTACTTTTATTTTGCAAAGGTAAGCCAATAATAGGTGTTTTGCTAAGAATTTGCGCGATTTTGTTGGTTTACACCGACCGAATCAGGCACATTTCGACCGAATTGCTGATTTTGCGACTATTTGTACCACAAATCAACCAAATCTGCGACCACATCGGGGCATTTGAAATTGTCAGAAAGGTCTCAATTCCATCTTTTCAGACGACATACTGGTCGAAACTAGCGGTTGTTCAGTTTTAATTGTCCATGACATTTGCTCATCTTACGGATTTTACCGATATTTGCAACTGAAATTATCGTCTAACATATATTAAGACCGCGTTTCGTGTTGGTTGGCAACAACTTGTGAAGTCGCTAGTCTTCTTAATTACTAAAATATGGAATCGGAATACATCAAAGAGCACGCGAGCTCGAGTCACGAGGTCAATTCACTGCACAGCGGTGTAAAGCGGTTGTGGATTGAGATTGGTTTTGTCATCATGGTGCTTGCCGCCATTGCCACTTACAGTGCTGTCGACGCCTTCTTGTCCTCGTCGATGGTGGGTACGATTTGCAAGACTGTCATCAATACCGTAGGCATGGTCATCATCTACTATGCCATGCTCCGTGGCATGCTCCCGCTCCGTCACCCGCTCACCAAGATGTGGATTGTGTTGCTGGCACTTAATATCACTGGTTTCGTCACCAGCTTGCTGCGCTTTTATGGCGAGCCATTCGCATCGGTAGACTTTTGGGTCGCCTCCTCACTATCGCTAGTCTATTTGCCGATGGGTGTTCTTCTCATGGCGTGGTACAGAGGCAAGTTGAACCGCGTAGGACTGTGGATGATCCTGCGCATCCTCACGTGCATATTGCTTCCTATCGGCTGGTTTATCTTCCTGGGCGACCGCCTGATGCTTCTCCTTGATATCATTGTGCTGGCAGTGGAGCTCATCTATGCTTATCTGCTGCGCGACATACTGGTGGGAGAAAATAGATGATAGATTATAGATTAAGGGACGTGCTAGGGCGCGTCCCTTAATCGTTCTTATTAACTTCTTATCTATTTCCCGAGCATGATGTTGATGACTGCGTTTACATCGGCGATGTCAATATCGTCGTCACCTGTGATGTCGGCATTGCCAGGATAATCGCTGGCAGGATTCTTCTGGAGCATGATGTTGATGATGGCGTTGACATCGGCAATGTCCACCTCACCATCACCTGTCACGTCGCCCAAGACGATGTCGGTAGGCGCAGGAAGGTCCTTAATGGCGACCATGTCGCAGTTGATGACCTGCTTCTTCACTCCGCTACCCTTGCGGTGGACAAAGGCGATGATGTGCATCTTTTCGCTGTTCCAGCCCTGGTCAAGTGTAGTGGAAAACTCGTTGGCATAGTGCTTAGCATCGGCATCCCACTTGATGGCTGATCCGGTGATTGTGCTGAGCATATCGCGCATCACATGATTGTGCGTGTAGTTATTAATCCATGTACCATTGTTCAGCTGACGCGCAACCAGCCCATCTTCAGTAAGATAAACAGAGACACCCACAATCGAGCCAAACAGTGTCTTAAACTCGCTGGTTCCCTCGCCTGCCACCTTGACATTG
Organism: Muribaculaceae bacterium; assembly: GCA_016281825.1. Lineage (GTDB taxonomy): Bacteria > Bacteroidota > Bacteroidia > Bacteroidales > Muribaculaceae > Sodaliphilus. Next base: position 15,604 of record JAEEJI010000059.1, read on the forward strand.
AGTTCGCGTGTCTCGGGGTCATAGGTTCCCGTCAGTTCGATGCTGGCGGCGATAGGTGTGGCATTCTGTTCAAAATATCCGTCATTGATATAGTCCGCAACCATCTGAGTGTAGTTGGGATTATAGCCTAAACCCATTCCTAGCACACCGCTATTGGGATAGTCATATCGGTTGAAAATGGCTGTGGGATAAGCATCAATTCCCAAATAAGTCATCAATTGATCGCTCTTGGTAGTGTGGAAGATATCCTCGGGTGTTCCCAAGTTTCCGTGAACAGCCACCCATGCAATATCATCACGCATTTGGTCCAGTCGCTTGATGATGGCTTCTCCCCATGGGCAATAAGTACAAGTCTGTGAGGTAAATTGCTCAATGAGGTTCTTCTTGCGGTCAAACGACTCATAATATGCAGTAAACTCGCCCGTGAGTAATTTACCATCATCAATATCCTCATCATCGATCATAGCGACTTGCAGGCCAAATGTGTGCGTCCCCACAGAGAGGTCCAGCCAATCGAGAGGGCAATTGAGATTCAAATAAACCACTTCGGGAGTCAATGGCTGTGGCGAATCAATCATTCCGACCACATTTCCGTCAACGAGCATATTGAGGGCATAATTTTCGAGTGGTCGGATACCGTAGTTCTGCAGTGCGATTGCAAAGTTCAGTCCATCGCCGACCTTGGCATAGGCGGGTACATACATGTCAAGGAACCTGAAGTCATAGGCAGGAAGGTTCTCGCCCTCGACAATGGCCTGAACACACAGGTTGCCAAAAGAGGTCAACCCCACATCAAACCAGTTTTTCGAAGTTGTTCCTAAGAAGCCATAGGCATAGGTCTTGGCGATGGTTCCCTCTTGCACGGCCATAACAGGATAACTCCTATTATCATCGCCGGCCACTTGATGATATTGGTAGCCCAGCATCAGTCCTACAATACCCTCAGTGTTAATGGTATAGGGATTCTCAATCTCAACGGTATTCCATCCCGTCACTGTTGAGGGGGTTTCTTGAAACACAACAGGGTCTCCGACAGTAAGCGGGCTGAGTTTGGTTACTGGCCACATGCATACAGCGGCATCGGTCACCGTCTGGTGCAAGCCAAATCGGATGGCTTTAACCTCACTTCCGTTAAACATCTCGAGTTGGTCAAGCGTCAAGACCGTTCCCAAGCAAATGGTTTCCTCCAGAGTTGCCAAACCTACACCTTGAGACGGTAAGTTGTCGCTCGTGTAATGGCCTAGATATAGCTGGTTGGGTCCCAGCGCATTGAGGTCTGGAGCCTTGGTGGCGTGCGTTACAATGTTCTGCATCGCAGGTGCCTGTTGCATCTGTTGTGCATTTGTTAATAACAAGCACCCTAGGGCAAACGTCAATGACAGTAATTTCTTCTTCATAAGAATTAATCGCTTTTTAAGAAAATTGCGACATGGGTCTGAATCCCCATGTCGCAATTTTGAATTGAACGTATTATTTAATAACCTTGCGTGCGGTGCCATCGCTCATGCGAACGATATTGACACCAGGTTGCATCTCGCTCAGGCGCTTGCCATCGAGCGTGTAGATACCCACCACGGTAGCCTCACTACTGGTCTTCACAGCATCGACCGCTGTCAAAGGCATCTCCTCGATGGTGGTGAATTTCTTCCAGATGGGAGCATTCCTATAAAGATCGGCACTACCAGCAGGCACTCGCAGAGAAGTGATGGTGTATTGCGGTTCATAGGTGAAGATTTCGGCTGCCTCAAATGGAACATCAGCATAACTGATCATGGTTTCCATCGCTGAGTTGCCATTGAATGAACCTGCGCCCATATATACCAAACTTGCAGGCAACTCTACTGTCTTTAATGACACGCAGTTGTTGAATGCCCAGTGATTGATTCGCTCCAATTTGTTGGGCAACTTCAATTCGGGCAACGCAGCGCAGTTGTGGAAGGCATATTCACCAATCTCAATCAGTTCTTCAGGCATGGTGACCGAAGTCATCGACGAGAGTGAACGGAATGAACGATAGCCAATGGTCTCAACGCCCTTACCAATGATCAACTCGGTGCAGGAGGTACAGTTGTCGAAGGCGTAGTCTTCGATGGTCTTGCAGCCGTCGTTGATGACAATCTTGAGCAGGTTCTTGCAACGGTTCACGGCATCGTTCTTGACAATCTCAACCTCTTCGGGCAGAATCAGCTCGGTTGCGGGATTTGCCACGGGGAAGCCCCAAACGACCTTCTTGTCCTTGCTCATGAGCAGGCTGTTCTCGGCGCAGAGGTACGGGTTGTTCTCATCGACGGTAATCTCGGCCATGCTGGTAGCCTTGTAGTGGAAGTCGTGACCCACGCTCTGTACCTTAGCAGGCAAGTGCAGGCTAGGGATACTTGAATACTGGAAGGCATCGTCACCGATGGTCTCCAGGTCTTCATTGAGGGTGATGCTGTTCAAGTTGGTGTTCTCATCAAAGGCTCCATTGCCGATGCCAGTCACAGTGAATGTGGCGCGGTCTCGGACGATGGTGTTGGGCACGACAAAGTCACCAGATGCTGCTGCGCCATTGATCAGAGTTGCCGTGCCTGTATTTAGGTCAAGCTCATACACGATACCATCAACAGTGACTTCCTCGACGTTAGGCATCTCGCTCAGCGGCTTCATATTGGTGAATTTTTTCCAATATTCGGCTGCCTGGTATGCCTCGATGCTCTCATCAGGCACATAGAGGGTAACAATTGAATAATCATCGACCAAATCACCTGCATTTTCCATGCTAGGAGGTGTGGTGGCTAGGCATGCCAAGGTCCTGAGCCCGCTGTTGAAACCATTGGAGTTGCGGAAAGCACCTCCGTCAACTCGTGTGACAGTAGATGGGATGACAATCTTTTCGGCTCCCACGCCAGCAAATGCCCAGCGTCCGATGGTTTGCAGTCCCTCAAGCAGAGTCACCTTCTTGAGAGCTGCATCCTCAAGGAACGCAGTCTGGTCAATTGTCGTGGTCTTAGAACCCGTCTTGATGCTCTTGATGGCACCACGTGCGAACGCTTGCTCCCCGATGAATGTGGTATTGTCGTTCATTTCCAATTCTATCGCCAGGTTGGTACATTGCACCAAGCACATACGGGGGAAGTAAGTGATATTCTCCAGATTTATGTTGGTTAGGCTCGTATTCATATAGAAGCTTTCTTGTCCCAACTTGGTGTAATTGTCGGGCAGGTATACATTGTTTAGCGATGTACACATCGTGAAAGCTTGAGCAGGCACGGTCTCGAGGTTGGTGGGCAACGTGATGGACTTCAGGCTACGACTGTCATAGGCGAGGCATGCCTCAATCTGATCAACGGTAGCAGGCAAGTTCAGCTCTTCAATTCCGCTCTTCATGAAGCATGCATAACCGATAAATGTCATATGATCACCCTCAATCGTGACATGCTTGAGGTTGGTGCACTCGTTAAAGCAGTATCTTCCCAGTGCGGTGACTGTAGCTGGAATGGTCACATTGGTCAAGGCAACGTCGTTGTAGAATGTGCCATAATTCAATGACACTTCTTCTCCAATGATCACATTGGCCAGCGATATACACTGACCGAAAGCCATCGTGTCGAGATAACATCCCGAGGGAATTTCGACCGAACTCAGTGAGGAGCACTTCTGGAACGACCAACTTCCAATTTTAGTCAGGGTCGCAGGGAACTGGACCGTCTCAATGATCTCGTTTTCGTTAAATGCCATACGAGCAATTTCCTTGACAGGATAAGTGGCACCATTGTAGGTGACCTCATCGGCAATGTTCAAGTCAATCACATCATCGTCAAGACCTAGCACAACAGCGGCATTGGCCTCCGTGTCAATGCCATACTTGACATTATCGATTACTACCTCGCCGGCATAGGTGGCGGCCTTCTTCATGTTGCGTGACGGACCGGGATCAGTGATTGCCGGAATGACCGGCAACAAGCCCGTCTCTACGGCTGCTTGCCCTGCCAAGGCACCAGCCAACAGGACGCATAGTGATAACAATTTTTTCATAATAATCTTTAGTGGGTTCAGTATGAAACCTCGACAATGTCGAACCCTTTTCCACTGCAAGGTATGTTAAAGTACCGAAAATAAAACTCTAGTGCAAAATTACAATAACTACCTCTTCATGGCAAGAAAAATGGCTCGGGCAGTGTTCGTTCTTCGGAAAAACAAACAAAACACCCCCTTTTAGGGGGTGAAACGGTCGATTTATGTGGGATTTTGTCAATTTGGCTCAGCCTTCTCACGAGCGAATTTTAAGTAGGCCGACGGAGTGAGTCCAGTCTGTTTTTTGAAGTTCTGGATAAAACTGGTTCGTGAGGTCACGCCCACACTCTTGGCAATGGCCTCGATGGTGTATCGCCCATAATGCTCAACATCATTCATTCTTCTGCAAGCCTCCTGAATGCGATATTGATTGAGTAATGCCTTGAAGTCACAGTTGGCAAATCTACCAATGGCACTGGAGATGTAACGAATGTTGCTTCCAACCAATATATTCAGTTTGCTCATCGAGAAGGTCTCATCGTAGATTTCGGGTGAGTTCTTCATCACAGTCTCCACACGCTCGAAAATGTCTTGCAGCAACTGCTCGTCAATGTCGTAGTTAGGTGCAACCTCGTCCTCCACCCCACTCTGCTCGGTCTCTTGCTCAGGCTCCTGCGTTTGCGGCAGCGGCTGCAGCAACTCCTGCACCATCTTTCTAGACTCTTCAAGGTGCGCCAAATGCTCCAAGTTCTGCTCATAGAGCAGCCGATAACTCTCGGCCAATTGCTTGTTTCGATGGTATAGCATCACCATCAGCGCCAAGAAAATGAGCGCTGCCAAGGATACGATCCACATGATTTGCGTCATGCGCTCACGCTTCATCTTTTGTATGTAAACCTCTTCGTTGGCCTTCTGCAAGTCAAGCACCAGCGGTGCCTTGGTCAGATAGAACAACTGTGTCAATCCCGTCAACGAATCAACCGCCTCATAGTATTTGACCTTACACTCGTTGGCCTTTACAAGATTTCCCTGCTCTAAGTAGAACTTCGACAACATGCTGTAGTAGTCAGGATAGCCTTCTTTTAGCCCATAGTCACGGCACAGCTGCATGTACTGCTCCAACTCATTAAGTGCCTCCTGCGGCTTGTGTACCTTGTTTAAAAGAATGCTCTTGAGGTATCGCTCCACTATTACCAATCTAGCATAGAATTCTCCACTTCTATCCTTTATCAACACCAACGAACTATCAACCGACTGGATGGCGCTATGATAATCTTGCTGCTCGACACACCATGCCGCATGACACAGATGGGTGACATAGTTGGGTTGATGATGCTGTCGGCAATAGTCATGGGTCTCTTCCAGCACCTGTTTTACTTGTCCGAATTGCAGTCCTGTCGTGACCAAATTAAACATAAACAAGTCGCGCACTGTGTCGTTTTGCGCCTTGCACCAATATGCTTTCTTGAAATTGCCTATGGTCAGCGACATATCATCTCCCTCATGCGATGACTCATATTGCAAATACAAGCATCCTAACTCATGATAGATATATGCCATCAGTGTCGAGTCGCCTAATTCGGTGGCAGCCTGTTGAGCTATCAGCAAGCAATCGGCAGCCTTTTGATAGTTATAGTAGTGAACCTGATAGAGGTGACCTAGCCAAAAAGTAGCACTGATGCACGCCTTGCGCTCGTTATCGCGCGCATTGCCCAATCGACCAGCCGCAATGGAGAAACAGATGAGTGCACTATCGCTTTGCCCATTATTAATGAATGACCTTCCTTTCTTATTCAACTCTTCGGTGGACAGTTGTTGCCACTTATTGGGATAGGTTGTACCTGCAAACACTGCAGCCATCATCGCCATCACACAAAGCAGTATGACGGAGACAACAGCAACAATTCGCTTATAATCAACTTGTAGTGCAAAAAACATGATCTGCAAAGTGTAAGGAAACACCAAAAATACTTGCAAAGATAGTGTTTTTTTACCAATCAGACACAACGACGGCTCATTTCGTGGCCAAAACTCACAAAATGAGCCGTCGCAAATCAACCAGCGTGTAGCGCGGTCTTATTTCCCGAGCATGATGTTGATGACTGCGTTGACATCGGCGATGTCGACGCTGCCGTCGCCATTGAGGTCGGCGGCAGGCACTGCCTCGACCTTGCCGAGCATCATGTTGATGACGGCGTTGACATCGGCGATGTCAACCACACCATCACCGTTGATGTCGCCAATGACACCAGCGCTCAAGAGAGGCACTTGCTCGCAATTGATGACCTCCTTAGCGGTCCCGGCACCAAGACGGTGAACAAGCGCGATGACATGCATGTTCTCGGGCTTCCAGGTAGCATTGAGCGTCACAGTATAGTCCTTCTCAAACTCGGTCTTGCCAGTGACGCTGATAACATCGCCACTGAAGGCGCTGGGGATGGCACGCACCACATTGTTGTGCAAGTAGTCATTCACATATGTACACTGGTTAATCTGACGAGCGACCAGGCTATCTTCGGTCACATAGACAGTCAGGCCCATGGTTGAGCCATAGATAGTGGCGTAGTCTTCGCCGAGCTGACCTGTCACCTTGATGGCGAGCTTTCTGGTCGATTCATCGTAGGTCGGCTCAATGTTAACCGAAGCCAAAGCAGGTGTGGGATTGTTGTCAAAGTACAGTTCCTTAATCATCTCAGCGGCCATCTGGGCATACTCCTCATAGTAGCCAAGACTTTGGATAATCGTGCCTGTCATCTCAGCATCAAAGCGGTTGAAAGCACCAGACGGTGCAGAACTACATCCTAGATAATTAGCCAACTGCGAGCCCTTGGAAATCACAAACGGGTCGCCCGTCGACGGGATATTGACATGGACAGCAGCCCAAACCATTTTGTCGCCGCACAGATTCTGCAGCGCCTTGAGCATATTAGTACCCAGCGGGCACCAGGTGCAGGTGGTGCTTGTAAACTGCTCGACCAGGTTCTTCTGACGTGGGAATGCCGTGGTGTAGGCCATGAAAGTGCCCGAAACAGTAGCGCCGTCGGTCACTTCCTCGCCGGCAACAGTCTTAATGCGCAGCGTGAAAGTATGCTCACCTGATGTCACGCTATTGAGCGGGCAAATACCCTGATAGTTCACACCTGCCACTGTCAGTGCTTGTGGCGAGTCGATGGTGCCCATGACCTCATCGTCAACAAGCATGTCGATGGTGTAGTTTTCGAGCGTAGCAATGCCATAGTTGCTCAGATTTACTGTAAAAGCCAAGCCATCGCTAACCTTGGCATAAGTGTAATTGACAAGATTAGACATCACCAGGTTGTAGGGCGGGAAGTTCTCGTTCTCAACGATAGCCTGAATACTGAGGTTTCCATACTCGGACAGACCGATGTCCTGCCACTGGTTGTTGGTCAGCGAACCAGCATTAGTATAAGATGCTAGAATATTACCCTCCTTGACCACCGAAATAGGATAGCAGTTAGTAGTGCTACCCTTGATCTGCCTATACTGGTATCCAAGCATCAGACCAACGATGCCATCGGTGCTGATGGTAAACGGGTTGGTCAACTCGACCTGGTTCCATCCAGCCTCGGTCGAGGCAACGTCTTGCTGAGCCAATGGTTCACCAAGTGTCAGAGGCGACAGACTGGTCACAGGATAGATAAACACTGCGCCATCGCTAATGGGGGCGCAAAGACCAAAACGGATGGCCTTGACCACGCCGCCACTGAACGGCTCAACCATTTCGAGGGGGAGCACTGTACCCATCTGGAAAACGCCTTGGTATCCCGCCAGACCCAAGCCGTTATCGGACAATGCGTCGGAGACATAAGGCCCCATGTAGAGTTGGTTTGGACCCAGCACCTTAGCGACAGGCGCCTTCATTGAACGTGGAGTTAATGGTTGTGCAGCATTGCGTTGCAGCAGCTGCGCACTCGCTACTGTGGCACACATTGCCACCATAACCAAGGAAAGCAAGAATTTTTTCATCATAACAATACGGTTTTAAAAAAGTTTGACCACAAAAGTAGAACAAAAATCTTAATCGTCAAATTTTTTTTTGCTTTCTCCCGAGAATTTTACCTCTAGGTCAAAATCTCACGCAGATTACGCTATATCTGCGTAATCTGCGTGAGATATAGTTTTCAACTGAGACAATCACTTGCCCAACATGATGTTGATGACAGCGTTGACGTCGCTAATGTCGACACTGCCGTCGCCGTTGAGGTCGGCGGCAGGCACTGCCTCAACCTTGCCGAGCATCATGTTGATGACGGCATTAACATCGGCGATGTCGACCAGGCCGTCGCCATTGATGTCACCTGGGAGTGCATCGGAAGGCGCCGGGAGGTCCTTGATGGCGATGGTTTCGCAGTTAAACACTTCTTTCTTGGTGCCCGAACCCTTGCGGTTGACGAGCACGACGACGTTCATGTTGTCGCTATTCCAATCTTCGCTGAGGGTGGTGGTGTAGTCATTAGCATAGTTGAGAGTCTCGTCAACCATCTTCAGCGTCATGCCTGAGATGGTGCCGAGGATGTCGCGCATCACATGGTCGTGAACGAAGTCATAGATCCATGTGCCGTC
>JAEEJI010000060.1 GCA_016281825.1 Muribaculaceae bacterium
ACAACACGCTGGAGCGAAGGCTCTTCGACCAATAGCGACATAGCGTTGTGGAAGTCCTTGTCGGCAATAGGGCAGATGTCCAAAAATTCTGCAGGGGTGATTACATTGTCATTCATCATAGCGATAATGTGTTATCTTGTTTTCGAAAAGGCAAAATTACTAAAAATTTCCGACTCCCAAAACTATTTTTTGAGATTTAACACCACACTCCCCCTTGGTCATGTATGCCTCGGCTCTTTTTTAATAAGGTGTAACCACCTAAATCAAAAAAAATCACCCTAAAATCAAAAAAATCTAGAAAATAATTTGGTTTATAAAATAAACTTGTTTATCTTTGCACCGTGATTCGAACACAACCCGGTCCAAACCCTGCCTTCTGCAGGGGTGGGGTGAGGGCCCAGAGAACTAACAAGAATTAGAAACTATCATTACAAACAATTATGGAAGAGAAACAAAACCTGACTATCGAGCGCAGTCTCGAAATTATTCGAGAGTCGATAGAGCGCAATCAACAAACAATTAACAAGAATGCAGCACTCCCTTTAATGTGGTGGGGGGCTTGCGTCGTTGTATTTTCGCTGCTTATCGCCTACTTGTGGAAAAATCACGGTGGGCCAGCATGGAATCTTTTGTGGGTGGCTATATGGCTGGCCGGTTATGTGGGTGAATGGATGATTGCAAAGAGAAGAGAGGACATTCCAACAAGTTTTGTGGGGAAAACCATAGGTCATGTGTGGTCTACATTTGGCATCTTCTGCTGCGGTGTCGGTATCATACTGGGACTTATTGGTAGCGGAATAATTCCAATGGAACTGATTATGCCTAAGATGTATGTTTTCGGCTGCATCACAAGCATCATCTCTTTATGCTTCGGAATCGCTACTACCATCATGGGACTTGTCATCCGAAATCGCGTCATACAAGTTTGCGGTATCATCGCAGGCTTCGGCGGTTTTTTTGGTGCTTTGCATTTCCCGGGGCACAGTCAACTATACGTAATGGCTGCCGTGGCAGTCATCGGCCTGATTGTTCCCGGATTGATGATCCATTTGCAAAACCAAAAATAAGGAGGACACAAATATGTTCCCAATCTTAGACCCACTGCTTCACTCCGAACTGCGACTGGCGGTGATGTCACTTCTCATTACTACCAATGAGGCAGAGTTCCCCTATATCAAGCAGCAGACTGGAGCAACGGCAGGAAACCTGAGCGTCCAACTCGACAAACTCGCCACGGCGGGATACATCGAGGTCGAGAAGACTTTCAAGGGAAAGAAACCCTGCACACTGTGCCGCATCACACCCACGGGACTAAAAGCCTTTGAGGACTATGTCGCAGCATTGCGCAGCTACCTCAATATCAGCCCCGAAGGTGACACCAAAAAAGACTGATACATACCCTCATTTTCAAAACTGCCGAGAAATATCTTAGTTTCTCGGCAGTTTTGGCGCTTTTTTCGTATCTTTGCACCCACAATTATTAACCACATGTCAAAGTATTGCGAGACGCAGTCTCGTACGATAATAAAGAATATGAAAAAACTAAATCTCCTGGCGGTACTGCTCGCTGCACTGACTGTAATGCCCATCGTGGCACAAAAGCAATTCACTCTCGAGGACCTGAACTTCGGTGGAAAAAACTACGCCAACATGATCCCGCAATCGCGCTCGTTGCGATGGTGGGGAGACCAACTTGTGAGACTCAGTGCCGACACCTGTTGGACAGTCGACCTGAAAAACGGCAAGGAAAAGGTGCTCGTCACCCGTTCAAAACTTAACAAAGGACTTGGCGCAGACAGTCTGAGGTCGCTCAGCACCATCTCATTCCCCTACGCCGATCAGCCCTTGGCGATGGTAGGCGGCAAGGACGCACGCCGACTCATCGACTTCAAGGCGCGCAAGCAGGTGTGGAGCCAACCGCGAGGTGACGAACAAGCCGCCGAGTGGAACGAGACTAGCCGCGCCCTCGCCTTCGTCAAAGAAGACAACCTCTATGTCACCGACGCTAATGGCGACACACGCCAACTCACCGAAGACGGCTCCCGCGACATCGTTTACGGACAGAGCGTGCACCGCAATGAGTTCGGCATCGAGGGAGGACTCTTCTGGAACCCCGACGGAACCCGCCTGGCATTCTATCGCATGGACCAGTCGATGGTGACCGACTACCCCCTGGTCGATGTGCCCGAGCTGGCCGACACCACCCGCTATATCGCCAACCCTGCTCCCGAGAAATATCCCATGGCAGGGCAGACCTCGCACCTGGTTACCGTCGGCGTGTATGACATCGCCACGCAGAAGACCGTCTATCTCGACGCAGGAGACCCCACCGACCGCTATTTCACCAACATCGCTTGGAATCCCGACGGAACGGTCATTTATATGATGGAACTCAACCGCGACCAGAATGATTGCAGGCTGGTCAGTTATGATGCCACGACAGGAGCGCGCCTTGCTGAACTCTATCGCGAGACAAGCGATAAGTATGTCGAACCGCAGCATCCCATCATGTTCTTGCCCTGGGATAAGTCGCGCTTCATTATGCGAAGCGAAAAGGACGGTTATGACCACTTCTATCTTTTTGACATCGATGGGAACGAAATCAAGCAACTGACCCGTGGCAACTGGGTGGTGATGGAAATGCTGGGATTTGACGAAAAAGGACACAACCTGTTCATCACAGCCAACGCCGACAGTCCCATCCAGAAGAACATCTATCGTGTGAACGTTGACGACGGCACAATGATCCGCATCGACGAGGGTGGGAGAGGATGGCATAGCGCTATGCTCAACCCCAGCGGCAAGTGGCTCGTTGACTTTTACCAGGAACCTGAGGTACCCCGCAACATAGCCATCGTCAACACCACTTCGGGCGAGGCAAAACGATACTTCACAGCGCCTGACCCCTGGCAGGGATACACTGTCCCCGAGTACCGTTGCGGAACCATCAAGGCAGATGACGGCGTGACCGACCTGTACTACCGCATGGTTCTGCCCGTTGACTTTGACCCCACCAAGAAGTACCCCACGGTGGTCTATGTCTATGGTGGTCCGCACGCACACAATGTCGACGCGCGATGGCACTACTCCAGCCGCAGTTGGGAAACCTACATGGCACAGCGCGGCTACCTGCTCTTCATCATGGACAACCGTGGAAGCGAGAACCGCGGACGGGACTTCGAACAGGCAACTTTCCGCCAGCTGGGACAGGTGGAGATGCGCGACCAGATGCGTGGCGTGGACTTCCTGCGCTCGTTGGAGTATGTCGACACCGCACGCATCGGTGTACATGGATGGAGTTTCGGAGGTTTCATGACCATCAGTCTGATGACAAACTACCCCGAAATCTTCAAGGTGGGTGTCGCCGGTGGCCCCGTCATCGACTGGAAGTGGTACGAGGTGATGTATGGCGAGCGTTACATGGACACCCCGCAGACCAATCCCGAAGGATATGAAAAAACCAGCCTTCTCAACAAGGCTGGAGACCTGAAGGGAAGGCTGCAAATCATTATCGGGCTCAACGACCCGACCGTCGTGCCGCAGCACGCTTACTCGTTCCTCAAGGCATGTATCGCTGCCGACACACAGCCCGACTTTTACGTCTATCCTGGACAGGGACACAACATGCGTGGTCATCAAAGCGTCCATCTCCATGAGCGCATCACACGCTACTTTGACGACTACCTCAAGTAAGAGTCACTATCACAGTTATTCACAGTTTTTCGTAAGCCTTGGCATTGCCGAGGCTTTTCTCATTTTATGGCGCAGCGACTGCAAATGCCCTTGACCACATACTCGGTTTCCTCGGGCGCGAACCCCTCGGGCAACGGCACGTTGGGAATGGTCACATCCTTCAGGCAGAACGTGCGATGACAACGCACACAAGTCAGATGAACGTGGCCTAGGCAGTGCCGCGTATCATCATGGTGGCACACGCAGTACTTTTGCGCGCCACTGCCATCGTCAATCTCATGAAGCAGGTGGGCATCAGTCAGACTTACCAAGGTGCGGAACAGCGTCGAACGGTCAACCGTCGGCAGTGCGTCTTCCAGATCGGCAAGGCTGAAAGTGTCATGAAACGCACGTCGCACCTCGCGCCACACAAGCAGTCGCACAGCTGTCACGCGCACGCCGGCTTGCTCCAGCACCCGCTCATCATCATGCTTGTCAAGATAAGCCATTGTCTGTTCTGTGGGCCGAAGTTCTGCTTCGGCCGTCTCAACTCTTGCGTCTAAACAAGAACGCTAGCAAAGCTCCCAGGCCCAGCACTTTCCAAATTCCGCCCGAGCAACCCGGCATGTTGCCACCACCGCCCGAGCATCCTGGCAACTGCTGTTGTTGCTGCCCAGTGGGCAAGGTGTTGCCTTGCTCGGTAGGTAGGTAATCGTCCACACCAGGAATCACGCTGCCACCCGTTTGCTGTTGTTGCGGGTATTGCTGTTGTTGCTGCTGCGGGTACTGCGTCTGTTGTGGATAGCCCTGCTGTTGCTGTTGCGGGTACTGCGTCTGCTGCGGATAGCCCTGCTGTTGTTGCTGCGGGTACTGCGTTTGCTGCGGATAACCCTGCTGTTGCTGCGGATACTGCGTTTGCTGCGGGTACTGTTGTTGTGGATACTGTTGTTGCTGGGTTTGCTGGTAGTTGTTGCCACCTTTGTTCTTGCCCACACCCATCTCGCGCTCCAGGTCCTGGATGCTGATGTCACCCGAAGGCTGACCGCTCTGCTGCGGATAGCCCTGTTGTTGTGGGTACTGTTGCTGTTGTTGCTGCTGGTTGGGATCCAGCTCATTGCCCAAGCCGCCTTGGCCCTGGGTCATGCCTTTAATGATTTCTTCTAAAAGTCCCATATTATTTAGTAGTTAAGTAGTTTAGTAGTTAAAGGGAGTTAAGTAGTATCTACTAGCCGAAGGCGGTCTACCAATGCAATGGTCTACCAGCGCAGCGGTCTACCAGCGCGAAGCGCGGTCTTAATTCTCAATTCTCCTCCGCTTCTTCAACAGCCTCGCTAATTTGGTCCTTGTACTTGGTGTACAACAGGTAAGCCAGTCCCAGAATGATTGCCCACATCGCCAAGCTCCAGATGTTATCAAACGGGTTGCAAACAAAGTTCACGATGCGTTCCCAGGTAGACTGCTTCACCCACACGCGGTTGTCGGTATAAGTGGTGTTCACCACACGCGACGGGATGTCGACCCAAATAGAACAACGCGACTCCTCGCCTTTTATAATAAAGGTGCGGGTCGAGTCGGTCGAGGCGACAAGCGATTCCTCATCTTGGTCCTGACGGTTCAGCCATTTGGTCAAAGCGCTCTTGTTGGCATAGGTCTTTGTCAACTCGATGGCGGTAAACTGGTCGTCGCTCATGTCGAGCACCGCGCGGTCATAGTTAGTGTTGCGCCACTTCACTGCGTCGCTCTTGCGCTTGCCAGTGAGTGTCACTGTCATCGGCTTGGCCTTCTCGTCGACAGTCACCTTGTAGGTCTTTGCGTCTTTGAGTTGCTCAATCACGTCGTCGGCATCATCACCCAGATTGCACCCGAAAAACTGCGTCGGGTTGTTTGCAACGCCCACCATGTCAGCGCCATCATCGCTGCTGCAACTAATCAGAAAGGCCAGAATGGCCACTATTGGAATCAGTAATCTATTCATGTCTTCAAAATTTTCTACAAATGTAGTGCAAGTTGAGCGAAATACAAAATAAAAGACGAAGTTTTTTATTTTTATTTCCGAAACGCCGCCTACATTATCCAAATGTAGTGCAAGTTGAGCGAAATACAAAATAAAAGACGAAGTTTTTTAATTTTCTAGCCACATTATCTAAATATTATAATAATGATAACTTGACGCATTTGATGCTTTTTTGTGACAGAGGCCTTAAAACACCCCTTTTCGATACCAACGAGCACCAACTATTGGTCGGGCTTTTTGAACCGATGGGCGATGATTCTGGTCCATTGGTCGCCAAATGGACCAGAATGGCGGTTTTGGCACGAATAATGGCGCGAGATTTGCAAGGTTGTAGGGCAAACAACTATTTGTCAAATCCGCCAAACCGAAAGGCAAGGCACAACACTCAAGAACTATGAAGCGTTTAATTACCTCCTTCGTCGCCATGGCCGCAATCATCTCGGCCAGCGCAATGAGCTACAGCCAGGCTCGCGAGCAGGCATGGTTCCTGACCGACAAAATGGCTTACGAACTCTATCTGACCGCTGCACAGGTCGATGCCGTATACGAGATCAACCTCGACTATATTATGAACGTCGATTTTATGGGTGACATCTTCGGCACCTTCTGGGAGCGCAGAACAAAAGAACTGAGCTACGTGCTCACCCGCAGCCAAATGCACACTTTCTTGGCTACAGAGCACTTCTTCCGCCCCATCAGCTGGGTGAACAGCTCCTTCCACTTCGTAATCTACGATCGTTACCCCACCAGGACGCACTTCTACTACAGCGCACCCAAGGTGTACACGACCTACAAGGGAGAGCACAGAAAGAGCACCGACAGCCGATTCAAGGGCAAATTTGAAGACGTGAAGCCCAACGTAACTGGACGCACGCTGAGCACCCGCACAGGGGTCTCGACGACTACCAACAAGGGAGGCTTCACCAGCGAGAACAAGGGAACGGTCACCAACGGACGCACCAAACCCAGCGACAACATGTCTGGAATGAGCAACAACCGCACGGGAGCTAACGTGACCAACAGCGGCAACAGCTCGACCCGCTCCGGAGGAACCAGCATCCGCACCGAGGCAACGAAGCCCAGCGTAGCTACGGCAACCAGCGCCTCGACCATCGGAAGCACCCGCACCGCTAGCACCACCAAGACCGCAACTGTCAGTGGAAGCAGCCGCAGCGCCAGCACCACCAGCAACGCAACGGTCAGTGGAAGCAGCCGAAGCATGAGCACTAGCAACCGCACGGCTACTGTCAGCGGAAGCAGTCGAACCACTAGCAACGGCAGCAGCACCAACGCTCGCCGTCACTGAAAAGAACCATAAGTAAGAAGTTTTTTCATAAGCACTGAAGTTAGTTAAAAAGGTTAGTTAAGCACGTAGGCCGGCGTCCCTGGGACAGGGACACCGGCCTTTTCTTGTTTTATGGTCATCTTTTGTTAGAATAACGTCAGGTCAAAGCTTAAGTAACCATCGCTGACATCAATCGTGTCGTGAGGCAACGATTCGCCAACCATCCGAAGGTCGTGCATCTCAATCACGGTCTTGAACTCCCGACGCCAAATGTCCATCGTACCCTCGATGCCGCGATAGGTGCCATCATGTCTCTCGCTGCCCTCAAGGTCTACAAGCACGCCACCCTGTGAAGCGTCCAAAATACCATGCCAACCCTCATCCTGCCGCAGCATGAACAACCGAGTGATGCGCGTGCCATCCACCAACGACAGATGCCAAGTGACCACACCATGGGGCATGCCAGAGCAAACGACTAGACTGTCCTGACGGAACTCAATCTGATTGAAGTGGTAAATCTCGTTACCAACACGCAGGTCGTTCCACAGCTCTTCCTCCTGCTTGTCGTCACATGCTGTCGACATCAGGACCAGAAAAAGTGCAAAGGCAAATAGAATCTTCTTCATTTAAGTTAATCAAGTTCGTCAAAAATCGATTGGATAAAGCCCGTAGGGCTGTCAGAGTATAGGCAGGGGTGGAGCGTTAGCGGAACCCCTGCTACGAGCATCCATCCATTTATTCCCCTCCCCTTTTCGAAAGGGGAGGGGTTGGGGGTGGGGTTTAGACCAGCAAAGAAGGCATTTTTGTGAAACTTAAATTCTTCATAGCTTCAGACGATAACCGATGATTACTGAAACCTCGTTGTTCATCATTCGAGCACCAGTCAAATTGTAGTGGATACCTTGGTACACAGCATCACTACGAATCATCGACCGACGACCTGTAGACAGGCGGGCACCAAGGGTAAAGCCATTGTTGAAAAGGTAGGACACCCCCAGCGGCACCATGATGTCGTTGCTGTAAAACAAGTCTTGGCTGTCATAGTGCTGCTCGCCGACGCGCATCACGCTATGCAGCCCGAACGTGGGGGCCACGCCCAGCGTCATGTCGACATGCTTGCCGAACGGGTGGAAATGGAGCAACACAGGCACACTCAAGTGGTCTTGGCGCAAATAACCGTCAACGCGTCGCAACGAAGAACCGCGAGGTACATACTCCACTGCTCCCGATATGCTCATGTAGTCGGTCAAGCGATAGCAAGCTTCAACGCCGGCGACCACGCCAGGACGCAGGCGACAGCCATCAGCCTCGTCACCCACAAACTGGTACAACGCCAATCCAGCATAAGGCTGCAACGACCACCGCCCCTGCCCCCAGCACGTAAACGACCCAAGCAAAAGCCACATCAGAAGCACCCAACAACTAACGCTAATGGTTCTCAATTCTCAATTATGCATTATGCATTATCATTACTGTCCCATTAAAAACAGAAAGAGTTCTTTGAAATAATTGATATTTAGTTCGTTGTAGAGTTTTCACAAGCGAACGGATCTGATTTTGTATTTTTGCGATTTCATATAATAACGGCAAATGTACAATCCCAA
>JAEEJI010000061.1 GCA_016281825.1 Muribaculaceae bacterium
ACAGAAGTTGGCATACTCGCCGTCGACAATGGGTTTGTTGAGGATGTCGCTGTACAGCGCGTGCTCGGCGTTGAGCGGTGTCATGCGCTCAATCTCCACGCCCGGTCGATGCAGCAGCACGGCCCGCAACCGCCCGGTCTCACTGCTTACGTTGACTTTACAAGGTTTTATCTCTTGCATATATTTCAAAGGTTAGGGGTTAAGGGTTAGGGTTTAGCCCCTTAACCCCTTTTCTTATGGTACAAACGACTGAATACTAACGTCTAATGCCTAAAGTCTTATTTCAGGTAAGTGTAGCGATAGTCGGTTGGCGAGACGAGGGTCTCCTTGATTACACGCGGGATGATCCAGCGGATGAGGTTGAACTCGCCACCGGCCTTGTCGTTGGTACCGCTTGCGCGAGCGCCACCGAAGGGCTGCATGCCTACCACGGCTCCCGTGGGCTTGTCGTTGATGTCGAAGTCACCGGCGGCATAGCACAGTGCGTCGGTGATCTTCTCGACAGCCATGCGGCAACGGCCGAACACGGCACCGGTCAGTCCATATGGCGAAGTAGTATTACACAACTCCACTGCCTCGTCAACCTTGTCATCATCGTAAGGATAGACCGTGATGATGGGGCCGAAGATTTCCTCTTCCATCGACTTGAAGTGCGGGTTGCTGGTTTCGATGACAGTAGGCTCGACAAACCATCCGACCGACTTGTCACACTTGCCACCCAAGACGACCTGTGCGTCAGCAGCCTGCTCAGCAAAGTCGATATACGACTGGCACTTGTTGAACGAAATCTCGTCGATGACCGCGTTGATATAGTTTCCAGCATCCTTCACGTCGCCCATCTTGACCTCGGCAGCCATGCGCTTCATGTCGTCAAGCACCTCGGGCCACAGGCTCTTGGGGATGTACATGCGCGAAGCGGCCGAGCACTTCTGTCCCTGGAACTCGAACGCGCCGCAGAAGGCAGCTGTTGCGACGGCCTTGGGGTCGGCGCTGGGATGGACAAAGATGAAGTCCTTGCCGCCAGTCTCGCCCACGATGCGCGGATAAGAGATGTACTTGCCCAGATTCTGTCCAGCCTGACGCCACAACGAGTTGAACGTGGCAGTGCTGCCGGTAAAGTGGATGCCTGAGAAGTACTTCGACTGGGTGGCTACCTCGCCGATGAGTGCGCCACTGCCGGGCAAGAAGTTGATCACGCCGTCGGGCAGACCAGCCTCCTTGTAGAGCTGCATCAGGTAATAGTTGCTCAGCAGAGCGGTCGTCGAGGGCTTCCACAGTGCGACATTGCCCATCAGCACGGGCGTCATGCACAAGTTAGAAGCAATCGAAGTGAAGTTGAACGGGGTCACTGCCAACACGAAGCCTTCGAGCGGACGATACTCAGTGTGATTGATTTGTCCCACTCCGTCCTTGGGCTGCATGGCGTAAATCTTGGATGCATAGTGCACGTTGTAGCGGAAGAAGTCGATGGTCTCGCAAGCCGAGTCAATCTCAGCCTGGAAGATGTTCTTGCTCTGACCCAGCATCGTCGCTGCATTCATGATGGGACGATACTTAGTGGCGAGCAGCTCGGCCATCTTCATGACGATGGCAGCACGGGTGGTCCATGGTGTGCGGCTCCACTGCTTGTGGGCTTCCATGGCAGCCTCAACTGCCATCTCCACCTCCTTGCGGCTCACCTTGTGATAGGTGGCGAGCACATGCTTGTGGTCGTGGGGGCAAGTGACCTGACCCACATCGCCAGTGCGGATTTCTTTGCCGCCGATGATGATGGGGATATCAACAACGAGGTTGCTTTGACGTTCCAGTTCTTTCTCGAGGGCCACGCGTTCGGGCGACCCGGCCAGATAGGCCTTCACCGGCTCATTGGCCGGCACGGGGAATGTAATTACCGAATTGTTCATATTCGTGTTGTTTATGTTAAAAAGGTTTTTTTCGTTTTGCGCCGCAAAGTTACACAATCTTCGGCAATCAATCAATAGTCAGTGCATTTTTTTGACCATAAAAACAACAAGGATGCGGCCTAGGCCACATCCTTTTGTCTTTGGGTAATGTCATATCGAATTACTTGAGCGTGATGTCTTGCTGTGCAACAGGGCGCTCGCAGTAGTGGCATCGCAACGTGGTGTGATCGCGGTCGATGACATGGAAGTGTGTGCGCATCGGCTCGTTGTTGGTGATGCACTTCGGGTTGTTGCACTTGACGATATCAATTAGATCGTCGGGCAAGGTGACGTGAAGCTTTTCAACGACCTCAAAGTCGCGGATGATGTTCACCACCACATTGGGTGCAATGACTGCGATGCGGTTTAGTGTCTCCTCGGGGAAGAACATGTCTGCCACTTTGATGATGCCCTTCTTGACCATGCGGTTGCTGTCCAGGTTGTTACCAATGGTGACACTGACATCAGTAAGGTCTTTCAGACCCAGCAGTTCCACCACCTTAAAAAGTGACTGGGTGGGAATATGGTCAATCACAGTGCCGTTCTGCAAGGCGGCCACTGCAAGTTCTTTCTTTTCTTTGTTAACCATCTTGTTAAAATAAGAATTAAGAGTTAAGAATTAAGAGTCCCCCAAGCCCCCTAAAGAGGGTGTGTTTATTGTTCCCCCTTTAGGGGGTTAGGGGGACAGGATATTACAAATCTAATGCACGGCAGATGAGTGCCTGGCGGGCATAGAGGCCGTTAAGTGCCTGCTCGAAGTAGTAGGCCTGCGGCGTATCGTCGACATCCTGGGCAATCTCGGTCACGCGGGGCAGCGGGTGCAGCACGCGCATGTTGGGTTTGCAGCCCGTGAGCATGCTCGCCGTCAGAGTGTAGATATTCTTCACGCGCTCATATTCCATCAGGTCACTGAAGCGCTCGCGTTGCACGCGTGTCATGTACAGGATATCGGTCTGGTTGATGATCTCGGCACTGAAATCGCGCGTCTCCTCATAGTCAATGCCCCACTCGCGGCAGTACTGCTTATACTGCTCAGGCATGCGGAGTTCGTCGCAGGCGACAAACTTGAAGCGAGGGTGGAAGTGATGCATGGCCTCGAGCAACGAGTGCACGGTGCGGCCATACTTCAGGTCGCCCACCATGGTGATGGTGAGGTTCTCGAGTGTGCCTTGCGTCTGGTAGATGGTGTAGAGATCGAGCATCGTCTGCGTCGGATGCTGGTTGCTGCCGTCGCCGGCATTGATGATGGGCACCGAAGCAATCTCGTTGGCGTAGCGAGCCGCGCCGTCCAGGTAATGGCGCATCACAATCAGGTCGGCATAGTTGCTGACCATCATGATGGTGTCCTTCAAGCTCTCGCCCTTTGCTTGGCTGCTGCTCTTCGGGTCGCTGAATCCGATAACGCGACCACCCAAACGATTGACGGCTGTTTCAAAACTAAGGCGGGTTCTGGTTGAGGGCTCGAAAAATAACGAGGCCACCACCTTACCCGCCAGAATGCGTTGATTGGGGTTCTGTTCAAACTCCCGTGCGCGCTTCAAGAGCGCCATAATCTCGTCCTTGCTGAGGTCCGTGATTGAAATTAAACTATGTTTGTCCATACGATAAATTGAGTTATCGGGATGCAAAGGTAATGTCAATCGTTGGGTTTGTCCAAGACCAAAAACAAA
>JAEEJI010000062.1 GCA_016281825.1 Muribaculaceae bacterium
CCTTGGTCTCTCCGCGCTCCTTGAGTGTCTTGACAATCTCGGTACTGGTCATCTCGACGGCATTGACTCCAAAGCGTCGGTCGATATACACGCGCAGGATATCGGTCAGGCCGGTGAAATATTCCTTTTCCTGTCCGTTCTGCCACAATTGTCGCTGCTTGAGCGCCTCTAGGTTGAGCATTGCCTCCTCATAGGCCGGCAAGCGCTTCTTCTCTGGTCGTAGCGGGTTGCGGCCATGACGGTACCACTTAAAATAGTAGTAGAGCGCGCCAGCAATCAGCAACAACGCCAGCAGCCACACCCACCAGTAGTCCGCTATCCAATCAGGTATCCAATCGAGCAGTCTGAATGGCACGCCCTCAACCGGCTTTATGTCGATGATGTCTTGGGTGGTGTCGACAGGTACCGGGATGACCTTGAGGCTGAGCGGGTCGCTGAGGACGGTGTCGTGTCCCACGATATAGGCAACTGGCGGCAACACATAAAGTCCTGAGTCGAACGCCTGCAGGATGAGGTCACGACTGATTTGCTCCCGGTTGTTGTCTAACGCGGTGGTGTCGGCCTTGGGTTTGTCGGCAATCTCGACCATTGTAGTGAGTGTGTCGCTCTTCTCCAGCGCCAGCACGCCCTTTGTGCCCTTGTCCTGCACAATCTCGAGATGCAGGGCTGTGGTGCGTCCCATCAGCAGCCGCGCCGAATCGAGCTTCGCCTTGATGGTGACATTGCCGGCCACGGCAACCATTGTCAAGATTACAGCGACCACCAACGCTATATTTCTATTCAATTTCATTGTGCAATAAGCTATAAGCTGTAAGCTGTGAGCTGTAAGCTTAAAAAAATCATCCTCTTTGTTTGAACAATGCCATCAGCGAGCGTACATAGTCCTCGTCGGTGGCTACAGTCGCCAAGTCGACCTTGCATCGCTGCACCGTGTCGTTGAGGGCCTGTTGGCGGTCATACCACCATCGTCCATGGGCCTGCCGCACGCGGCGGCTGCTGGTGTCAATCCACCGCACGGTGCCTCGTTCGGCATCAAGGACACGCATCAGCCCGACGTCGGGCAGTTGCGCCTCGCGCTTGTCATAAACCTGAATGGCGATGAGGTCGTGCTTGTGGTTGGCGATAGACATGGCCTTGTAGTAGTCGTTGGTATCGATGAAGTCGCTGACCAGAAACGTGGTGCAACGCTTCTTCAACGCGCTGGTCATGTACTCAAGCGCCCGGTTGATGTCGGTACCAGTACTCTGAGGTGTGAAGTCGAGGAGTTCGCGGATGACGAGCAGGATGTGTTTGCGTCCTTTCTTGGGTGGGATGAACTTTTCGATTCGGTCGGTGAAGAAGATGACCCCCACCTTGTCGTTGTTTTGAATAGCCGAGAATGCCAGTGTCGCAGCGACCTCTGCCATCACCTCGCGTTTGGTCTCGCCGACGGCACCGAAGTCTCGACTGCCGCTGACATCGACCAGGAGCATCACGGTAAGTTCGCGCTCCTCCTCGTAGACTTTGACGTATGGCTTGTTGTATCTTGCGGTGACATTCCAGTCGATGTCGCGCACATCGTCACCATACTGGTACTCACGCACCTCGCTGAACGTCATGCCACGCCCTTTGAAGGCCGAGTGGTACTCGCCCGCAAAGATATTTTGCGAGAGTCCCTTGGCCTTGATTTCAATCTTGCGTACTTTCTTCAGCAGTTCGTTACGCTCCATGGATAGACGTTAGACGTTAGACATTAGACGTTAGACGTTAGTTAGGGGACAGCGATTTTGTCGAGGATATTGCTGATGATTTCGTCGGCGGTGATATTGTTTGCCTCGGCCTCATAGCTGAGTCCCAGACGGTGACGCATCACATCGTGGCACACGGCGCGTACATCCTCGGGGATGACATATCCTCGTCCCTTGAGGAAGGCGTAGGCTCGTGCTGCCAAAGCCATACTGATGCTGGCACGTGGCGACGAGCCGAAGGAGATCATGCTTTGCAGGTCCTTCATGCCATAGTCGACAGGGAATCGGGTGGCGAAGACGATGTCGACAATGTAACGCTCAATCTTCTCGTCGATATAGATTTTCTGCACCACACGGCGTGTGTCGACGATGTCGGCAGGCGTAACGAGCGCATTGACTTGTCGGGGTTCTGGCGCGATGTTCATCTTGATGATTTCGGCTTCCTCGACCTTGCTGGGATAGCCGATGACCACCTTCATGAGGAATCGGTCGACCTGTGCCTCAGGCAAGGGGTATGTACCCTCTTGCTCGATGGGATTCTGCGTTGCCAGGACGAGGAATGGATCATCGAGGGCAAAGGTCTGCTCTCCGATGGTCACCTGTCGCTCCTGCATGGCCTCGAGCAACGCGCTCTGCACCTTGGCCGGTGCGCGGTTGATCTCGTCGGCGAGGATGAAGTTGGCAAAGACGGGGCCTTTCTTGACCTCGAATCGCTCCTTCTGCATGCTGTAGACCATGGTTCCTATGACATCTGCCGGGAGCAGGTCGGGCGTGAACTGTATGCGGCTGAACCGCGCGTCAATCAGTCCGGCCAGCGTCTTGATGGCGAGGGTTTTGGCCAGTCCTGGGACACCTTCGAGCAGGACATGCCCATTTGCAAGCAATGCAATTAGCAGTGAGTCAACGAGATGCTTCTGTCCCACGATGGTGGTGTCCATTCCCTGCTTGATCATGTTCACGAAGTTGCTGCGACTGGCAATCAAGTCGTTCAACTCGCGGATATTTACTGTTTCGCTCATGATTCTGTAGCTAAAAGAGTTGTTTTCTCGAACCATTCGAGAAAAGTCGTTGCAAAGGTATGACATTCACCGCCATTCCACCAAGAAACAGCGCGTTAAATAAACAAATATTAAGTTAGAAATGTTAAAACCAACCTTAAATCAAGGCACAATGCATAATGCATAATGACAACATTGCTACAATTAACCGCGAAACACGCGAATCATGCGAAACCTTTTTGTTTAATTCGTTTCTTTTGTTGTTTTTTTCCGCAAATTGCGAGAATATTTTTGTACCTTTGTGGGCACAAACATTCGTTACTATGGTTACAAGCAAGAAGAAAAAATGGCTATGGGCCGTTCTACTCATGACGGCTGCGGCAATTGTAGTTGCCTGGTGGATGTTGCGTCCATCAAACAAGATTCCAGAGGTAAGCATTGGCAAACTCGAACGCTTTGTTGGGTTTGAGTCCAAGTTTGTTTCCCCTCGCACCGTGTCGGTTTGGCTGCCCTTAGGATATGCGCCCGGCGACTCGTGCGATGTAATATATATGCATGACGGACAGATGCTGTTTGACGCAAATGCGACTTGGAACGGCCAGGAGTGGCAAATCGATGAGATTGTCGGCCAACTCGTAGGCGACTCCACCATTCGTCGCTGCATCGTTGTGGGCATAGACAACACCGACGACCGACTTGCCGAGTACTTCCCAAACAATTCCATGCTGTTCCTTCCTGCTGAGATTCGCGACAAAGCGCAATCAGACAAATTGCAAGGCAATGAGTATCTGCAATTTATTGTCGAAGAGGTGAAGCCCTTTATAGAGCGTCGCTATCGTCCGCTGACGGGTCGCGAGCACACCTTTATGATGGGTTCAAGCATGGGCGGACTTATCTCGCTCTATGCCCTGTGCGAATACCCCCAAGTGTTCGGCGGTGTAGCATGCCTGTCATCGCACTTGTCATTTTCCCATTTGGGTTTTGGTATCGAGAGCGAACAGTGGGCCGAGGCCTTCCGTGACTATGTTGCCGCCCATTTGCCCGAGGTAAACAGCAGCCTAGTTTATATGGACCATGGTACAGAGGACTTTGACGCAGAATATGCCCCCTACCAAAAGCGCATTGACAGTGTCTTCCTAGCGAGCGGATGGGACAAACAACACTATATGAGCCGCGTCTTCGAAGGGCATGAGCACAAAGAGATTTTTTGGGCCAAGCGGCTGGAATATCCCCTGCTTTTCTTGCTAGGGAGGTGAGCCTGACCGTGACGAGCAACATAGACAACTGAGGAGATGCTGCAACCCATTCCGGCATCTCCTTTTGTTGTAAGACAAAAGCGAAGCCTCGGGCGAGCCAAGTTGTGAGCAGAACAATCACGATAGCGCACAAATAGTTAAACTTTGTTAAGTGTTGCAGGATTTTATCTTGTAAACTTGTCAGTTTGTAAAGTTTGCTTTACCTTTGTTGCGCTAAACTTTACATCGCTCTAAAATCACTAAACAAAATGAAGACAAATTATTTATTCCCGCCCCTGTGCAAAAAGATTGGTTGGGTGCTATTCGTCCCCTTCGCCATTCTGGGCCTCCTATTGGTTTTTTCTGACCAATCGCTGCCGCCACTACCTTGCAAGGTCATAGCACTCTTCAACGGCCCCACATGGGTCACCGAGACCGCAACTGGCCCGTCGCCCATCGTTCAGTTCATCACCGACAACATCATCGAGGAAATAATCATCATTGGCCTCGTCGTCGCACTGGCCTTGATTGGCTTCTCGCGCACGAAAGAAGAGGACGAGTTTGTCGAACATCTGCGGGCCAAGTCGCTCGTATGGTCGCTGAAGGTAAACATGCTCCTGCTCATCATCGCCACTCTTTTCCTCTATGGTAGCAATTTCATTGCCTTTACTTGGATATATATGTTCGGCGTTCCTCTGCTTTACATTATTAAATTTGAAATAGAGTTGTACCTATTCAGACACGATAGCCATGACTAACACCATCAGAGTAGAACGCGCTATAGCGCGCATGACCCAGCAGCAACTAGCCGAGGCCGTAAGCGTCAGTCGCCAGACTATCAACGCTATCGAGACATGTAAATATGTTCCTTCAGCTGTATTAGCACTGAAGATTGCGCGCACCTTTGGCAAGCCTGTTGAGAGCATCTTCAGCCTTGAAGAAAGCGATTGAGGATAGTTAATAGTTATTGTAGTTCTTTAATAAATAGCTGACGATGGAATTTGTAGGACTGATCATAATGGCTGCGGTAGTCTATCTGATTATCGCGGTGAAAGACGTTGATTCGAAGATTGACTATCTGAGCCAGCGGGTTGAAAGCTTGGCCTATTCAATAAATACCAGGGCAAGCCAAGCGCCCATACCTACCCCAGTCTCGCCAGAGAGCGAGGAAGAGATAGTTCCCTCAATCGCTACCGAGCCGGAAATTGCGGCCGAGCCATCACAACCTGTTGCTATGCCCACTCCGCCGCCTCTTGAGCCATATGAAACTGAAGCAGTTGCACAACCCATTGTCCTTGGCGAACCGCTTCAGCCCATGGAAGAAGAGGAATACCAAAAACCCGCAGAACAAGATGGACGCAATTTCGAGAAGTTTATCGGTGAGAACCTTTTTGGCAAGATTGGTGTCATCGTGTTTATAATCGGCATCGGATTCTTTGTCAAGTATGCCATCGACAACAACTGGATTAATGAGGTGACACGCACTATCTTAGGCTATTTCGTAAGCGTCGTCATGCTGGGCATTGGCGCGAAACTACAGCATAAGTATCGCACCTACAGCTCACTAATTGCAGGTGGCGCATTCGGTGTGGCATACGTCACCACAGCTGTTGCCTTCCATTACTATCATTTGTTCAGCTCGATGGCTGCATTCTGTATTCTGGTGGGTACCACCCTCCTAATGGCTATCCTCGCCTATCGCACCGACAAGCGCGAGTTGGCCATAATAGCCCTTGTTGGCGGCTTTATCGCCCCATTCATTGCCAGTAACGGCAATAGCAACGAATTGGTATTGTTGACCTATCTGCTCATCCTTGACCTGGGTATGGCTGGCCTTTCGCTGGTCAAGCGTTGGAGCGAGTTGCCGGTCATTTCGTTCGTCGCCACGTGGTTGATTGTACTGCCGCTTGTCGCCTTGTCACCCAATCCCCATACAGTTAGATGGCCCCAACTACTCTTCGCTACGGCCTTCTATCTCCTGTTCTTGGCCGTGTCGACCTACGTCATGCTCTCAAGCAATAAGCGTTGGTTCAGCCGACTGCTCTGCTTGGTGTTGTTGTTTAATAGTTTTTTCTATCTCTTTACCATCACTGGCTGCGTCCCGACGCATCATCTGGTCAGTCTGTGGTGCGTGTTGATTGCACTGTGCAGCGCGGTAGCCATATTCGTCCTGTATAAGAAAAAGTTATCGACTAGCCTAGCTTTCCATACCCATTTGGCTCTGACAATATCTTTTCTTGCTATCGCCGTTCCTCTCGAGTTCAGCAATGGCCACATCATCACGCTCATCTGGGCAGTGCAGGCAACCATCGCCTTCTACTTGTTTGCCCGGTCGCGCTATCGCTTCTTGGTTTGGAGCAGTTTTGGCTTGATGGCACTCACCTTTATGGCCTACTTCATCAACATACTTGACAGTGAGACAACTGGCCAATTAATGTTTGCCAACAGCGAGTTTGCCCGTGGCATTGTCTATGCTGGCAGCGCACTGGCAGTGGCTCTGATGTGTGACCGCAATTACAACCAGTTGCGACAAGCCTGGGACATCGATTGGCTTCCGGTTACCATCATTTCTTATCTGGTCGCCATCGGCGTTTTCTACCATGCGTTTGTGACCGAATTCTATTGCCACATCAACGCCCCCTTAGCCGGAGCCGTGATTGCGTTGTTTACCGCCGCACTGCTTCTAGGTTTGTACTACGCTTTCCATAGTCGCATCAAGATGGATGGCAACATGCCACTATATCTGATCTGCGCCCTGGTCAGTTCGCTAACACTGGGCATCCCTGCGGTTCTCCAAGTCACGTCCTTCGGCGGCATCACATTCATCATCACGCAATGGATTACGATACTGGTTGTTGCCGTCACTTTGGCCCTGATTACGAAGCAATATTTCAGCGAAAAAATGGCTCCAGACCTGTGGGTTATCACCGCATTGAATGTGCTCATCGCATTGTCAGTCGTGTCTTCGACCCGCTTGATCTTGCTGCAAGCTGGTGTGACCAACTTCAGCGCAGGCCTATCGTTGTCTCTAGCTTTGACTGGTTTTGCTCAGATGCTCATTGGCATGCGGAAGCACCTCAAGGAAGTGCGCATGATTAGCCTATTCACACTGGGCATTGTGCTGGCCAAGTTGGTGCTGAACGACCTGTGGAGCATGCCTGCCGTAGGCAAGATTATAACTTTCATCGTCCTGGGCGTGTTGCTGCTGGTGCTTTCTTTCCTCTATCAGCGGTTGAAAAATGTGCTCTTCGACAATGACTATCAAAATAGCGATTAAGTGACTCTGGCTGTGAGGAGTAACATAGACAAAAAAGGAGATGTCGCGATGAGTTGTGGCATCTCCTTTTGCTGTCGTATATGGCCATTTTTCTCCTTAGTTAACAAAAAAGGCTTGTGTTGCGTGTTATTTGCTGAAAAAGCAGTAACGTTGGATAAATTAGGCTGCGTTTCGGAAGCAAAAATAAAAAAATTGCTTTTTTATTTTGTACTTCTCTCAACTTGCACTAATTTTGCGGATTATTTTTGAAGACCTGTTGAAAATGATGAAAAAATACAACGAATACAGCAAATTTAACCTCTCGGACATCAACAAAGAAGTTCTGGAGATGTGGGACCGCGAGGGCGTGTTCCATGCCAGCGTCGACGAGCGCGATGGCTCGCCGTCGTTTGTGTTTTATGAGGGTCCTCCCAGCGCCAACGGCATGCCCGGCATCCACCATGTGATGGCCCGCACACTGAAGGACATCGTCTGCCGCTATAAGACCATGCGCGGCTACCAGGTGTTGCGCAAGGCCGGCTGGGACACCCATGGCCTGCCCGTGGAGTTGGGCGTGGAGAAGTCCCTAGGCATCACCAAGGAGGACATTGGCAAAAAGATCAGCGTGGACGACTACAACGAAAGTTGTCGCAAAGAGGTGATGAAGTACACCCGTGAGTGGGAAGACCTGACCCACCGCATGGGTTACTGGGTAGACATGAAAGACCCGTACATCACCTATAAAAACAGCTATATAGAGACCTTGTGGTGGCTACTCAAGCAGCTTTACAACAAGGGTCTGCTTTATAAGGGCTACACCATCCAGCCCTACTCTCCCGCTGCCGGCACCGGTCTAAGCTCGCATGAGCTGAACATGCCCGGCTGCTACCGCGATGTCAAGGACCAGACCGTGACCGCCCAGTTTACCGTGGTGAAGAACGACCATCCAGCTGTTCGTGCCATCATGGAAAAAGCCGACGAGGGTTTTGACCACCTGACCATTCTGGCTTGGACGACAACTCCTTGGACCCTGCCCAGCAACACCGCATTGTGCGTCGGGTCGAAGATTGACTATGTCGCCGTCGAGAGCTACAACCCCTATAACGGAAGCCCCGCCATCTACCTGCTCGCGAAGGCCCGTCTGAGCGCCTATTTCAAGGCCGAGGGTGCCGAGAAGGCATTGAGCGATTACACACCTGGTGACAAGGTGATTCCTTGGAAGGTAATCGCTGAGTTCACAGGTGCCGCCCTGCTTGACATCCGCTTTGAGCAGTTGTTCCCGTGGGTGAAACCCGTCGACAAGGTGGGTGACCAGATTGTGGGCAACGACAATGGCTTCCGCGTTATTCATGGTGACTATGTGACCACCGAAGACGGTACAGGTATCGTGCACATCGCGCCCACGTTCGGTGCCGATGATGCCGCAGTAGCCAAGGCCGCCGGCGTGCCTGCGCTCTATATGATCAACAAGAAACTGGAGACCCGCCCGATGGTGGACTTCAGCGGCAAATACTACAGACTTGAGGACTTGGACGAGGACTTCGTCGCCCGCTTCGTCAATGTCGAGCTCTATAAGGAGTATGCTGGCGCGTGGGTAAAGAATGCCTACGACCCGCAATACACCGTCGGTGGCAAGTATGACGAAGATGCCGCCAACAAGGCCGAGGACCTGAATGTCTACATCTGCGTGCGCATGAAACAGGCCGGCACGGCATTCAAGATTGAGAAGCATGTGCACAACTACCCGCACTGCTGGCGTACTGACAAGCCCGTGCTTTACTATCCGCTCGACAGCTGGTTTATCCGTGCTACAGCCGCTCGCGACCGCATGGTGGAACTGAACAAGACCATCAACTGGAAGCCCGAGTCTACGGGTACCGGCCGCTTCGGCAAATGGCTCGAGAACCTCAATGACTGGAACCTGAGCCGTTCGCGCTACTGGGGTACTCCGTTGCCCATCTGGCGCAGCGAGGACGGTGAGGAACTGTGCATCGGCAGCATTGAAGAACTCTTCAACGAGATTGACAAAGCCGTCGCAGCCGGCATCATGGCGAGCAACCCCTACCGCGACAAAGGCTTTGTACCTGGCGACTACAGCGAGGAGAACTACAACAAGATTGACATCCACCGTCCATACGTTGACGACATCGTGCTAGTAAGCCCATCGGGCAAGCCCATGAAACGCGAGTTGGACCTGATTGACGTGTGGTTTGACAGTGGTGCGATGCCTTACGCCCAGCAGCACTATCCCTTTGAGAACAAGGAGTTGGTGGACAGTGGCCGTGCCTTCCCCGCCGACTTCATTGCCGAGGGTGTGGACCAAACGCGTGGCTGGTTCTACACGCTGCATGCTATCGCCACGATGGTGTTCGATAGTGTTTCTTACAAGAGCGTCATCAGTAACGGCCTCGTGCTAGACAAGAACGGTGCCAAGATGAGCAAGCGCCTGGGTAATGCCGTCGACCCGTTCAAGACCATCGAAGATTATGGCAGCGACCCCGTTCGATGGTACATGATCAGCAACTCGTCGCCGTGGGACAACCTGAAGTTTGACACCGACGGTGTGCTCGAGGTGAGCCGCAAGTTCTTCGGTACGCTTTATAACACTTACTCGTTCTTCGCGCTGTATGCCAACGTCGACGGCTTTGACCGCGATGCCGCTCCGGTGCCAATGAACGAACGCCCCGAGATTGACCGCTGGATTATCTCGCTGCTGAACACGCTTGTCAAGACTGTTCGCGCCGAGTTTGACGACTACGAGCCCACGCGCGCCACACGCGCCATCAGCACCTTTGTCGGTGACCACTTGAGTAACTGGTATGTTCGCCTGAACCGCAAGCGTTTCTGGGGCGGCGAGATGACGACCGACAAGTTGGCTGCCTATCAGACACTGCACGAGTGCCTAACGACAGTGTCGTTACTCATGGCTCCCGTGTCGCCATTCTTCGCCGACCGCCTGTACCGTGACCTCACAGGCAGCGAGAAGTCGGTGCACCTGGCGTTGTATCCCGAGGCCGACGAGTCGCTCATCGACCGTCAGCTCGAAGACCGCATGCAGGTGGCCCAAGACACCACATCGATGGTACTTGCCCTGCGTCGCAAGCAAAACATGAAAGTTCGCCAGCCGCTGAAGAGCATCATGGTGCCCGTTGTCGATGAGAAGCAGAAGACCGATATCGAGGCGGTGGCCGAACTCATCAAGAACGAGGTCAACGTCAAAGAGATTAAACTCGTGGGCAACGATGCCGGCATTCTGGTCAAGCGCGTGAAGCCCGACTTCAAGGTGCTGGGCAAAAAGCTCGGTAAGAATATGAAAGCTGTGGCAAACGCCCTGTCGACCATGTCTCAACCCGACATCATCGCCTTTGAGAAAGCTGGACAGGTGACCTTTGACATCGATGGCACGCCCATCGTAGTCGATTTGGCCGACGTCGAGGTTATTAGCGAGGACATCCCCGGCTGGCTGGTCGCCAACGAGGGGAACCTGACTGTCGCGCTCGACATCACGCTGACTGATGAGCTTCGCAACGAGGGTATGGCCCGCGAACTGGTGAACCGCGTGCAGAACATCCGCAAGGCGAAGAACTTTGACATCACCGACAAAGTGGTTGTCCGGTTCCAGCCCGACGAGCGGGTGACGGCTGCCGTTGAGGCATACGGCGACTACATCGCCTCGCAGGTGCAAGCTGTGCAGGTGCTGGTCGAGCCCGTGGACCACGACGACACCGTCGATGCCGAGAAGGATGACCTGAAGGTTCAGATGACGGTAGATAAAGCATAATCAATGCACACAATGCATAATT
Organism: Muribaculaceae bacterium; assembly: GCA_016281825.1. Classification (GTDB taxonomy): domain Bacteria; phylum Bacteroidota; class Bacteroidia; order Bacteroidales; family Muribaculaceae; genus Sodaliphilus. The sequence continues at coordinate 11,020 of JAEEJI010000062.1, forward strand.
CATAATTAGAAATTATGGCTGAAGAAAAAGTAAGATACAGCGACGAGGAGTTGCAGGAATTCAAGGAAATCATTCTGGAAAAGCTTGAGCAAGCTGAAGCGAACTACGAGCTGCTCAAGGCCAACATCATGGTCGATGAGTCGGATCCCACCTTCAAGGTGATGGAAGAAGGTGCCAACACGCTGAGCAAGGAAGAAGCCAGCCAGCGTGCCCAGCGCCAGCTGGAGTTCATCAACAAGCTGCAAGCCGCGCTTCGCCGCATTGAGAATGGCACCTACGGCATCTGCCGTGTCACTGGCAAACTCATCCCGAAGGGTCGTCTGCTTGCCGTGCCCCACGCCACCACGTCGATCGAGGGCAAGGAGATTGAGCAACAACGCAAGAATCGCCGATGAGACGACTGACGCATGGATGGCTCGCCGCGATCATCATCGTGGCGGTCATCATTATCGACCAATGCGTGAAGATTTGGGTGAAGACCCATTTCTATTACGGCGAGGAGCTACAGATCACGTCATGGTTCCGCTTGCTGTTTATCGAGAACAACGGGATGGCATTCGGTATGGAGCTAGGCAGCAAGATGCTACTGACGTGGTTCCGCATCATTGCCGTTATTGGGTTTGTCTACTACCTGTTCAAGATTCGCCATCGCAGCGACCTACCTCGCGGGTATGTGACATGTATCGCACTCATCACCGCTGGTGCCGCAGGCAATGTGATTGACTGCATCCTGTATGGTGTCATCTTTAACGCCCCGGCATTCCCCGATGTAGCGCAGCTTTTCCCTCCTGACGGCGGCTACGGCACCTTGTTCCATGGGCGCGTGGTAGACATGTTGTACTTCCCGCTGTGCGAGTGGAACTGGCCTCAGTGGATGCCCATGGTGGGGGGTGAACACTTCGTGTTTTTCCAGCCCATCTTCAACGTTGCGGATGCCGCCTTGAGCGTGAGCGTGATAGTGCTCATCCTTTTCTATGCCAAATATTTGTCGGGTTCTGAAGAACAATCCGAGGAAACCGAATCTCTCCCTTCCGAGACAAGCGACTCAGCGTCGACCAACGAATGACCCTGCCCCGTGTCACATATTGTCTTATATTCGTGACGGCACTGCTTGCGAGCTGCAACAAGGCACCTGACGGTGTCATCAGCGAGAGCAAGATGACGCAGCTCATCGTCGACCTAAACAAGGCCGAATACTACGTCCAGTCGCATGGTGAGGAGTTTCCTGACGACTCCACTAAGATGGTGCTGAAGCAGTCTATCTTTGCGAAGCACGGTGTTGACCAAGAGCTATATGACCACTCGTTGGAGTGGTACGGTCACAATATGGATGTGTACACCGATGTGTGCGACCGCGCGATGCGCCAACTTGAGGACGAGAAGAAGTCACTGTCCAAGCATGAGCCTGATATGCCCATGCGTGACGGGACGATGCTACCTGGCATGCCCACCTATGCTAGTCACGGCGACACGGCGGACGTATGGCAAGGCCGTCGCTCATGGCTGCTCACGGCAGGTATGCAGCAAGGCATCTTGCCATGGGACCTGCAACCAGACATGGAAAGCCAGATGGGTGACAAGTACATGCTTCGCGTAAAGGTGCAGAGCAATGGCCACGGCATGACGGCAACCCTAGCGGCGGACTATAACGACGGCAGTTCGTCAACCATTACCCGACCATTGGCAACAAACAACTGGAATGTCATGACACTTCAGACCGACAGTACTCGCCAACTACGTCGCATCTATGGCTACATCCGTTATAACATGCAGCCTCAGACAGTGGCGATGATTGACAGTATCGCGTTAGTGCGCACTCACATGGATCGATCATCTTACGGACTGATTGGCTCTCAGATGACGGTGCATCGCAATGGTGAAGCCGAGCCAGCATCGGCGGTTACCCCTGCCTTACCCGACGCGCACCATCAACGCGACCTGGCCGATGAGCAGGAGCGTGCCTCTTTCCGCCCGAAGCCTGGCTTAAACAAGTCGAGCCGCACTCGCCACATTGAGCACAGCCCCAATGCCCAACACCTGCCCAAATGATTAAGAGTTAAGAGTTAAGAGTTGAGAGTTGAGAGTTAAGAGTTATCCCGTTATTCGCACTCCACTTTTAAAATATTTAAAGGATGAACAGATTTCAAGAAATCATTGCCCAGGACAAGCCGACACTGGTGGACGTATTTGCCACCTGGTGCGGTCCGTGCAAGATGATGCATCCCATCCTCGAGGACATCAAGGCACGCGTAGGTGACCGTGCCACCATCATCAAGGTCGATATCGACAAGAACGAAGCATTGGCAGTGCAATATGGCATCCAATCAGTGCCCACCCTACTGATTTTCAAGCAGGGCCAATTGGTGTGGCGGGAGTCCGGCGTGCATAGCGCCGAAGCCATGGTTGAGACGCTTGAACGGTTCATGTGACCCGCAAAAAAGCAAAAAAATTGTGTCTAAACAAAAATTCTTAATTCTTCATTCTTAATTCTTAATTAAAAAGTATTACCTTTGCACCGCTTTTTGTGGCGGCAGCCTCAAAGGGAACTGGTTCCGTAGCTCAGTTGGATAGAGCAACAGCCTTCTAAGCTGTGGGTCTTGGGTTCGAATCCCAACGGAATCACAAAAGAAAAGGGTCATCAGGAATTGATGGCTCTTTTTTTGGCAATTATATATCAGTTGTCCCGGGTTACTCAAATCAGTCGCTTTCAGCGACAAAGCATACCTTGGGGACAACAGGTATATACTTCCCCCTTTTTTTGTTGGCAGGGTTTGCAATCGTTTGCACTGATTCCCTACAGAAAAGTGTTGTTATAATGGTGGTTATTATGAGAAAAATATATAATTTTAGGGGTTCTAGAACCAAATGCTAATAAATTAACAAACCAACAATAAACTTCAAAGACTATGAAAAAGAAATTACTAACTTTAACATGTGCCTTGGTATTGCCCTTATTGGCATTAGCTCAAGGCTGGCCTGCCAACTATGGCGGCGTGATGCTCCAGGGTTTCTTCTGGGACTCTTGGACGCAAGATCCTATTAACAGTCCACGAGGTGGCGCGTTAAACTTTTTGGACGCCAACACTTTCGGACTTCAGGAGGGTTATACCTGGGCGACGATGTATGGTGCTGGCTGGGGAACAGGTGAAGAATGGCAGGTTCCCTTGACGACCTGGAACAGTCTTCTTGCTCACAAAGATGAGATAGCCCCCTTCATCGACTTGCTGTGGTTGCCGCAAAGCGGTTCCACCATCTGCCCTCCTACCACAATGTTCAAGAAAGAAATGGACACCAGTGGTCGCAATGCCTGGCGCGCTTGGCGTAACGGCAGTTATTATGAGTTCACCAATGATATGGAAATCAATCAGCCTGACTGTATGGGCTTTGTGCCAGTGTTCTATTTCCATCACGGGACCAATGGCACAGATAACCCCTGGACCTACACCTATCGTTGGGGAAGCCAAAGCGATGATGAGACAAAGACCTTTGTACCCCTCTCCTACTTTGGCACAGAACCAGAGCTGCGTGCCCTGATTAACGCTTATAGGGAAGCAGGTACAGGTGCAGTCGAGGACGTGGTGGCCAACCATCGCGGCTGCTTCGGCACTTGGGATTTTGTCAACGACAACGGCAACATCTTTTATACACATACAAAGTCCAACCTTGACTTCCCTGAAGAGGACTATACCGGTCAATTCGCCAATCTAGGTTGGGATGCCATCATCAGTGGACAAACCAACTATGACACCGAGAGAATAGCTTGGGATGCCTACGACGTGTGTAGCGATGACGAAAGCGCCAATTTTGGTGGCCACCCACAAGGCGGTCCAGACTGCGGCGGCCAGGGCGAGTGGGCTCGCGACATCCAACATCACAACCCCAACACGCGCGCCAAGATGGTGAAATACCTCGATTTCTTGAGAAACGATTTGGGCTACCTCGGCTTCCGCTATGACTACGCCATGGGATTCGAAGGTGTACACTATGGCGAGTACAATACCATCCTTCGCCCCCCCTTCAGCGTGGGTGAGTATTGGGGCTCGGCAAGTAATATTACAAGCTGGATTGGCAGCACGTCAATGGAAGGCAACTACCAAAGTGCCGCGTTCGACTTCCCGCTGATGAGCAAAATCAACGAGGCTTTCAACGATGGCCATTTCCGTTGGCTGCGCGACGCCGGTCTCATTGGTGACCATGACATGCGCCGCTATGCGGTGACCTTCGTCGACAACCACGACACCTTCAAGGATCTTCCCACCGACGGCAGCAACTACAACTACCAGCACCGTACCAATCACAACATCGAGGAAGCCAATGCCTTTATCCTTGCCATGCCTGGTACGCCCTGCTTGTTCTATCCGCATTTCATGCACCCCGATTGGCATGACCACATCTGCAACATGGTGAAGGCTCGCCGCGCAGCCGGTGTGCACAACATGAGTGAGATTGTGTCGGTAGACGAGACCGGCAACGACGGTATCACATGGGTTGTTCAAGGCACCAACGGACAGGTTTGTCTGCAGCTGGGCGACGCAGCCGGCGGAAACATTCCTGATGGTTTCCAGGAGGTGTTCCACACCGCCATCTGTCGCTATAGCATCACGTCCAGCCTTGACTGGCAGAACAACAGCAAGTCGCCACTCATCACCGGCTATCCCATCATCAGCCGCGGCACATGTGCCTTTAGCGGCAGTCAAACGGTCCACGTGAAGCCCTCGGCAAGCGATGTCACCCTTGTCTACACCACTGACGGCACCGAGCCCACCGCCAACAGCGAGCGGATTACTGGCACAGCAGGGCAGGATTTCACTTTCTACGAGACCACCATTCTTAAAGTAGGTGTCTTGACCGGCAATGTCGTGCAAAGCGTTGTATCGAACAAGTATGCCAAGACCGACGAAGCCAACACGGTGACCATCTATGTGAAGGCCGACGATGCTCCCAACCTGTATCTTTGGAGCAACACTCACGAATACTATCCCAACGGCGGTTGGGCCGGCAACAAGACCACCGAGACGCGAACCGTGAAGGGCATCAAATGGCACTGCAAGTCATTCAGTCTGCCTGATTACTCTAACGGCGAGTACTACAACCTGATTATCAACTGGGACGGTGGCTCTCAGTCGCACACCATCACGGGCATTACTAGCGACCGCTACTTCACCTACGCCAACGGTCAGCCCATTGATGTGACCGAGGAATACATCGGTTATGAGCTCAAGCTCACCGCTGACAAGAAACCCGGCGTGTATAACAATGACGTGAACATTACTCTCACAGCCAGTTCACCCGACATCACCATCGTGTACACCACCGATGGTTCTGAGCCCACCGCCAGCAGCTCGCAGCTGACAGGTAGCGGCACGGTGAAGATTATCGGTGCCGGAACTCATGTGCTGCGTGCCGCCCTGCTCGTCGCTGGCCAGGTCATCAATGAGATTACCAACACCTACATCATTCAATATGCTTCGGGTACACACATCTTTGTTCGCAGTCCTCGCGAGGGCGCTCCCGCGCCGTATCTGTACATCTGCGACGGTGTGACAAGCGACCAGACCGCCACCTGGCCCGGCATGCAGCTTACCGAGACGCTTCAAGACGAAGCTGGCTACACTTGGTATTATTACGAGAATGAGAGCCTTACTTCTTGCGACATCGTGCTCAATGACGGCACTGAGAGCAAGAGCGAAAGCCATCAGACCGAGGACATCAAGGGGCTGAGCGGAAACGTCTATCTCACCTGGGATGCCAATAACCGCTACATGGATGTCACCGGACTGAACGAGCACAAATCGTTCCTCTTCTTCGAGCCCAGCAATAATAACTGGAATACCTGGGTTGTCAGTGACGAATACCAAAACAATCAGGATCCTCCTCATAGTGGCCATGTCGATGGAAGAGCATTGCTGAAATTCTACGACAAGACCGTCAGCGATGCCACCAACAACTATTATATGGACTTTACAAAGGTTGGCGGTACTAACGGTGGAAACAGCATTTACATGTGGAGCAACGACGAGTATACAGCCGTTTCGGGTGAAGCCATCACCTTCAAACGCATGTGTCCGCTAGACTTCGAGAATACTCCTCACCAGTGGAACTTCAACAACAACTCTTATACCCTTGGCGGTTACTACTACACGCAGGACGATTGGAGTGGTAATTGGAACGATGCGGTCAAGATGTCATACGATGTGAACTTCGCCAACTTTAAGTATCCTTCTATCGAAGCGCAAATGTTGGGCGACATCACCAAGGCTCTGCTTACCGAGGTTGTGGACAGCGGAAATCTGAACAGTTTCTACACCATCAACGAGAACCTCACTGTGGGTTATGTTGATGCAGCAAACAACGCCATCTACGCCTTCAACGCGCAGGTTGATGCCAGCCATCTGCAGTATCCCAACAATGGTCTGGAAGGTGACAGTCTGGAGGAATATATAGACTATGCGCAACTCAATTGGGGAGCCACCAAACAGTGTAATTGGGTAAAGATTACAGGTGCCGACAACATTGGCGAGTATTCACAAGGTACCGTGTTAAGCAATGTCACCGGTAAGCTAACCGATGAGATCAACACGACGATTGACCTGTTGGTCGAGCCTGTGAAGAGCGCCGGCAATGCACCTGAACTGAATACCTACACGCCTTGTAGTTTCCAAGAGAGCCAGACGCAGAGCAGCAATAGCCAGACCTACTTCTTCTATCTACCACAAGTCAACGAGGTGGCACACATCAAGAACGCCATTTACCGAGGTAATGGAGTATTTGATTTCCCGTCTCTAGTTCAGGTTCCTTATGATGATCATACCATCAATGTAACAGGACTCACGGGTAGCATTACGGTAGACGTTAGCAGTGTCGACCTCACCGAAGCGGTGGGCAAGGGTGTTGACTTTGATGCAATCATTACCCGCATCATCGCCAAGAACAATGGCTACAACATCAAGGCCATTAGCGCTTCTGAGCCGTATGAGTTTGCTACAATCATAGGCGACTTGAATGGCGATGGCGATGTCGATGTGAGCGACATCAACATTATCGTCAACATCATACTCGGCACCGCTCAAGCTAGTTCAGTGCCCGGGAATGCCGACTTGAACAATGACGGCGACATTGATGTGAGCGATGTGAACATCATCGTCAACATCATCCTTGGGAAAAATTAATTCACAATGCATCATGGATAATGACCGCCTGGCCGTAATGGCCAGGCGGTCATTGCTTTGTTATTCATGATGCGCTTTTATCAGTGAACCATGGTCTTTTGTCCGTCTTGGATGACGATGCCTTGGTAATCTTCGCTGACTGGTTGGCCCAAGACGTTGTAGCGTGTGTCGCTTCGCGGTTTTTCGGGCGGCGTGATGCTGTAAATGCCGCTCAACGAATTGTTAACCACTTCAGTAGCAGCAAGCCGGAAACCGATATAGTTAAATCGGATATTGGGCAATTACCGCCTCAAAAACATATTCTTTCATCATTTGGTTCGTTTCTTTTTGGGTTTGGGTTCGGGCAGTGCTCGACAGGTCTCTCTGGCCAGCATCGACATATACTCGTGGTCATCGACATCGGCGATATAGAAGTAATCTTTTGCTCCCGGGTATGGCGGGCGCAAATCCACGGTTTTAAGCAAAGCTCTGACCTGCTCGGTAGGCTTGATGAAGAAACCGTCATCACAAACTAGTCCGAATACTTTGCCATCGCAATAGATGCAATAGTCCCCCATCATCTTGCGAGTCGTTATCTGACCTGCTGCACTGCACTGGTCAGCGATATATTGTACGAAATCAGCGTTGCTTGCCATAAAAGATGTGATAGTTAGTTTTTGGCCACAAAAGTAGTCTTTTTTTCGCGTAACAGCAAAAGACCAGTTAAACAGGGCAGCTCTCGGCTGTAAAATCAAGCTTGAGCGGCAGAAATGGGGTGTTGGTCGATTTGTTGGAAAGCATGTTAAACGCAAGAGATGGATGCGAGTCTAATTCGTAACTTGAAACCTATAACTAGTAACTCTATATGAAACGTACTGTTACCTTATTATTATTGTGTGTTGTGACACTAGGAGTCTCAGCACAATATTATCGTGGCCACTCGCCTCGTACGCGCGTGGTAGTTCCCGCACCGCGTGCACCTCGTGCTGAAGTTCGTGGTTTTAATCCGTTTGACTGGCACCGCACTTATTTCGGTTTGCGTGTGGGCATGAACGTGAGCAATGTGCGCAGCGAGGCCGTTGCGCTGAATGGCACGGGGATGAAGACCGGTCTGAACATCGGTGCTGTCCTGGGGACCCAGTTGAGCCTCACTACTCCCCTATTCCTGGAGAGCGGCCTGTTTTACTCGCAAAAGGGCGGCAAGAGTGACAATGTTTTGACGCTTAATGGTCCCAGCAAGTTCACCTACGATTTGAACTACCTGGAGTTGCCGTTGTTGCTCAAGTACCGACACTTCACCTACAGCGGTTTGTCGATTGAGCCATACGCTGGCGGGTATTTGGCGGTCGGTGTAGGCGGCAACATCAAGGACTATGGTGATCGCAAGGCATTCAGCAGCTACGACGATGGCTACTTCAAGCGGTTTGACGGTGGCCTGAAGTTGGGTCTTGGACTCGGCTATGGCATTGGCTATGCCGACATCAGCTATGACGTAGGTCTAGCCAATGTAGGCCAAGACTCATTTGATGACACGCACACAGGCACGTTCACCGTGAATGTTGGAGTGAACTTCTAGAGCACGGGTAGCCTAAACACTCCCCTCCCCTTATTAAAAAAGGAGAGGGGATTATTTGTTGGGAGGTTAAGCGTGCCAATCGAAATTGTTGTCAGCGATGAGCTTCATCATCACAGCGAACATCTGCTGACCGTTGACAGCGAGGTTGCCGTTGAGTTGGCGGATGTAGTCAAACGACGCATCACGGTCGAGCACTTGGCCATTGTCGAGATGCACCTGGCAGTTGTGGAACAGGATGAGGTTCTTCATCGTGAAATAAGCACCGGCTCCCTTGTAGGCATCTAACCATGCAAAGCTCTTCTGCCGATTAGGGATAGCGACCCACTGCATGGGTTTGAGTGCAGCGACCAACGCGTTAGGATCATTGGCTGTGGCGAGGTTCTGGAGCACCTTGTTTCCGATGTCAAAGCCTTGGCTGACAAGGTCTCTTGCCATCGCTTCGACGACTGCACGATTGAACCAGCGGTTACGCTCGGCGAACTGTTCGGGGTCATCGCGACTGAGCAGCGCCTGCGCGCGGAGTTCGTCAGAGAGCATACGCCAGGTATAAGTGCAAAAACGCCTGGCGATAACATCATCATAGTTCTGCTCGCTGATGGGCTTGTCGCTCTTGCGGTGGAGCAACTTGAACATCTGCGCCATGACATGGCGACGCCAAAGGCGTGATTGCCACACGTAGCCGCCCTCATTGATTTGTTGGACGACTGGGTCGTTGTTCACTTGAGGCGCAGGTGCCTGGTTGGGCTGCTGCGGTTGCTGGGTCTTGTTACCCATCGCCTCGTTAATCACATCTTTGAGGACCTCACTTGCCGAGGTCTTTTCGCCTCCTAAGAGTTTCTTGAGGAAGCCGGTTACAAGATTTTCTAGTGCCATAGTTCTTTATAAATTAAGAATTAAGAATTAAGAATTAAGAATTGAAAATTGAGAATGGAGAATTGAGAATTGAGAATTGAGAATTGAGAATTATGAATGATGATTTATCGCTTGGTGACAATTGTGTTGTGAATGTGCCTGGGGGTGCAGCCCTGCCTAAGGCTCCAGCCACTGAGTGAGGATGACAAGGCGGGGATGGTTGGGGCTTTGCCAAAACCACTTGCCTTGCATCTGCGGGCTGTGCCTTGTCAACGAGCCGTTGAGGATGAGTGCGAGCGTGATGACCTCGAGTCGTGTGCGCGCCACGGGACGCTCCATGCCAGTAGCGAGTTCTCGGTCGGTCAACTCGTCATCTGAGCGCGCGTGGAACCATCTGCTCTCGTCTCGTCCGTCATGCATGGGCACACTGCGCTCATAGTCCACGTAAGCCTGCTCAATCATAGCCAGAGCGGTGTCCTCATCGGTTCGCTCGACGCCCAATTCGCCCGCCAAGCACCCATTGTCGATGAGTGCACCTCCATTGATGGTAAGGTCATGCTTGACCAGGTCAACGATGACCCTCTCACCTTGCTCGGCTGCCGCAAGTGCAAGTTGGCAAGCCCCCCTCCCTTCCCCCTGAATGGGGGGAAGCATTGACGTTTTATATTTCAGGTTATCATCGTGCATTGTGCATTAAAAAAGGGATGCCAAGAGTGTGGCACATTTCTTTAGAGCTTTGATTCTTGGTGCTTTGCACCAAGATGAACAACCTCTCCACATCCCATGAGACCGTGTGCGCGGTCATTACATTTGTCTCACAATCGTCTCGTATGCAGCCCGTGAGGTCTTCAGCGCATTCTGCATGCATCCGATTGAATAATATCCGTCCAGTCGCTGCAGGGTTCTGTATCTGTTTCTTGCCACATGGCTGCCTCGCCCTCGGACAACGCAGCCATGCTTGCCCTGTCGGTCAAAGCCTAGTCCGCCAATGCGGCGCTTGCCTGTATGAGCGGCGCGGATGGCATCCATCACAAAGGCGTTGAGCGTGTCAATGTCCTGCTTGGCATTGACGACCGGCAGGACTTGTGTCGCCCAACTGTATCCGTCGCGTCCGCGATAGAGGCAGCGGTTGACGCGTGCCGTCGCCTGTGCCATGCTTGTGGTGCGAGCGGTGAGGCGTTCGATGTACTGCTGGAATTTCTTGATGCGGCGGGGCGACAAGGAAATAAGGTTGCCACGGATTGAGAAACCCAAGAACGCGAACCACTGGTCACTGCGCAACACCTCATGTTTGTCAGGATTGATACGCAGCCCCATATGGGCGAGTTCTTCAGCAAGCACCCCCTTGGCACGTTGATGGTCAGGACCGACGAAGAGCATGTCGTCGCTATAGCGCACATAGTAGCCATTCATCTGCGACAGGCAGTCGTCGATGTGATAGAGCAACACGTCGGCTAGCCAGGAAGCCACTGCGCAGCCTTGCCTGAGCGACATGAACTTGTGAGCCATATTGCCCTGGTTGTCAAGATATCGGTCATCATGGTAATAGTTGCGTAGCAACTGGATGAGCGCCGACTTGCCATATTGTTGTTCAACCGAGTCAAAGGCCTGGTCGATGTATTGCAGCGGCACCGAGTCAAAGTATTTCGACAGGTCGCTTTTCCAACCCACGACACGATTGTCGCATTGAACAACATGTTTTGAGACCTCGCACACCACCTTACCACATCCGATTCCAGAGACATAGGACTTGCAAGCCGGATGAACTCGGTGGGGCGTGAGTTCAAAGAGCAGTTCATTGGCAATGGCGAGGATGACGCGGTCGGCTGGCTCGTTGACATAGACTGTGCGCCATTCGCCGCGGGTGTCCTTGGGAATCAATGCGGTGTGTGGAGGCGATATCTCATAAGAGCCTTCTTTGATAGCACGATACAATGCTATGCGGGTGTCGGGCGCAGCCAACAGACGCAACAAGGCGCGGTTGATGCCTTTTCCGACACCGCCTTCCAAGGCCTTCTCCCATCGGTGATGCTCAAAGAACCGTCGCAATATTTCGTCACATTCGCTCATTATACCTTGACAAAGATACACATTATTTTTGAAATTACCAAATATTATCCCGAATCGGTCATTAGGTCGACGAAAAGTGTTTTTAAAGGTCTGTTGATGCCATAACAGCATTTCTTTTGGAATCTTGTTGCTGCTGTCGGCTCGCCATAGCCCGCTATGCCTTCACCGACAAGCCTTACAATCCGCTCAAAACAAATACTATTCTGACATCAACCCTAATGACCGAATCGGGATTATTTCAAATCGGGGCAGATTTGGTGGTGAGGGCAAAAAGTAGTATCTTTGTTGCGTAAACTAAAGATTTGTTTTATGAGAGTACGTCAACTGATTTTGCTGCTGACTATGCTGGTTGGGATGATGGCTGTTGCGAACGAGCATAACGACACCATCCGTGTGATGACGCTGAACCTGCATGCCGGGCATGATGCCAGTTTGGAGCAGATCGGTGCGTTTATCAAGCAGTATCAGCCCGACTTTGTTGCCTTGCAGGAAGTGGACCACCTCACGCATCGTGCAAACTGCCGCCATCAGAACGACCGAGACTTTATTACCGAGCTTGCCTACCACAGTGGCATGCAAGGCCTTTTTGGTCCAACCATCTCGTTTAGCGGCGGGCAGTACGGCATCGGCCTGCTTACACGCCATCCATTTGTCGAGGTGCATAACCACAAACTCCCGCATCCCACCACCAAGATGGAACAGCGGGGGCTGCTGGAAGGTACCTTCGTGTTGCCAGACGGCGATACCCTCATCGTGGCCTGCACCCATCTGGAAGCGTTCGACAGTCTCAGCCGGGTGGCGCAAGCACAATTCATTCAAGAACATTTTGCCGAAGCGCCCTACTCAGTTGTGCTTTCGGGCGACTTCAACGCTTCGCCGCTTGACCCCGTGATTCAAGGTCTTACCACACAATGGCAGGACTGCACTGATAGCGCCCCCACCTTTAGCGTCGAGAAGCCCAACGAGAAGATTGACTATATCTTCACCCGTCCACAGCACCAGTGGCAGACAGTGGAGTCGCAGGTCATCCCCGTTGCCCTGAGCGACCATTTCCCAGTTATTGCCACACTCATTGTTAACCATCCTGAACCATAACTATAGATCATGAAAAGATTATTCATCGCATGTGCATTGCTTTGTGCCACAAGCATTCTGTTGGCTCAAACAACCGAGAGTCTCGTATTCACCACCGTTTTGTCTAACCCCATCACCCCCGTAAAGAACCAGAGTCGCAGCGGCACCTGTTGGGACTATGCCACCATCGGATTTGTCGAGGCAGAACTTTTGCGCACCACAGGGCGCGTGTATGACTTGAGCGAGATGTTTGTGGCAAACAAGAACTATATGGACTGCGCCGAGTACCACGTGCGCATGCATGGCTGCAGCCGGTTTTCGGAAGGCGGCTCGGCTGACGACGTGTTTGCCGTGCTTGAACGTCACGGCATCTGCCCTGAGACCGCGATGGCCCGTCCCGGACAGATGATTGGCGACACGCTGGCCAACTTCACCGAGTTTTTCAAGACCCTGACGCCGTATGTCGAGGCGATTGCCAAGAGTGAGAGCACCAAACTCACCTCTCAGTGGCGCGTAGGACTGCAAGGTATCCTCGATGCTTATCTAGGTAGTTGTCCCGAGCGGTTCGCCTATGAGGGCAAGGAATACACCCCGAAGTCTTTCTACCAGAGCCTAGGCATCAACAAGAATGATTATGTGAGCATTACCAGTTTCACACACCACCCGTTTTATGAGCAGTTTGTCATTGAGGCTCCTTACAAATGGCGTCCACGCCCCAGTTACAATGTCACGCTCGACGAACTGATGTCAACCATCGACCATGCTTTGCGGCAGGGCTACACAGTGGCATGGGGTGGTGACGTGAGCGAGGATGGTTTTACTCGCACTGGCCTTGGCATCGCGTGCGACATAGCGCATGCCGATGACCTTACAGGCAGCGATGCCGCACGCTGGCTCAAGCTCAGCAAACAAGAGAAGGCCGAGTCGCTGAAGCGCCTGGGCGCAAAGACTCCCGAGCTCGTCGCAACGCAGGAATTGCGGCAAGAGCGATTTGACAACTGGCAGTCTACCTACGACCATGTGATGCTCATCTACGGTATTGCGAAAGACCAGAACGGACGGGAGTATTATATGGTAAAAAACTCGTGGGGCGACACGGGCGACTATCACGGCATCTGGTACATGACCAAGACCTACATGGCATTGAACACGACCTACATCTTTCTAAACAAGGACGCAGTACCCAACGCAGTGAGTAAAAAACTGAAACTGAAATAAGAAGCTCGTAACAAGAAACGGGGCTGAATTTTCTCAATTCTGAAATAAAAGTAGTATCTTTGCCGGCCGATATGAAAAGGAACATCATCATCTTTGACGACACCGAGGTTCGTCGCCACTTGTTACCGCTGAGCTACACCCGCCCAGTCGCTCTGCTTCGTGTGGGCATCACCACTATCGATGAGAAATGGCGCTCAATGCTTGGCGAGGCAAACTACAGCTACCTCTCAGTACCTTACCTTAAGGGCAAATACCCGTTGCGTGCGCGCCGCGACAACCTGTTGGTCGCCGGTCATGTCATCCCCTCTCCCGCCCTGGCTGAGCAAGTGCTGCAGTTGAAGCATGGTGAGGCATTGATGGTAGGCGAAGACCTGATTGCATTCAACGGCTCGGCGCAAGATTTCGACAACCGCCATTGGCAGAAGGTGGTCTACCCTGCCGTGAAACCCGACATGATTACACGCCCCTATCACATCTTCCTGCTCAACGGCAAGGTGCTGAAGGCCGACTATGATCGCCTGACGGCAGGGCGCAAATCGCAGCCTCTATCGAAGAGCAATACCATAATCGGTGACGCGAGCCGCATCTTCCTTGAGCCTGGAGCTTGGGTTGAAGGAGCATATTTGAACACCCTCGAGGGGCCCATCTACATTGGCCACGACGTGGAGGTGATGGAAGGGAGCATGATTCGTGGTGCGTTTGCCGCTTGCCCTCACGCTAAGGTAAAACTGGGTGCAAAGATATATGGTGCGACGACGCTGGGTCCGTATTGCAAGGTTGGCGGCGAGGTTGAAAATACGGTGATGATAGGCTATAGCAACAAGGCGCATGACGGCTTTATCGGCGATGCGGTCATCGGCGAATGGTGCAATCTGGGTGGTGGCACCACAGCGAGCGACCTGAAGAACGACTATAGTGAAATCAAGGTATGGGACTATGTCGAGCAACGATTTGTGCGCACCGGACTGCAGTTCTGCGGCCTCATCATGGGCGACCACAGCAAGACGGGCGTGAATAGCATGTTCAACACTGCCACGGTGGTGGGTGTTGGTGCCAACGTCCATGGCGCTGGTTTCCCGCGCAACTTTGTGGGGTCGTTCCAGGAAGGCAGTGCAACAGCGGGTTTCAAGGATGTGCCGCTTCAGGCATTCTTTGCCATCGCAGAGCGTGTGATGGCTCGCCGCAACGTCCAGTTTACCGATGCCGACCGCGACATCTTCACCGCCATCTACAACCTAAAGGAAAGGTATAAGTAATGAATAATGAATAATGCACAATGCACAATGCACAATGCACAATTGCACAATTGCGGCTGCGCCCTGACGATAAGGACGCAGCCGCATTGTTTTGTTAATTACCCTAGCAGATTAACCGCACATGCAATGCTTTTGTTCCCATTTTTGGGGATTAGTCCCAAAGGTTGCGGAAATATTTGCAAAAAAGATTCAGCCCTTCTGTGACAATAGTTTCTTCCTCTCTGGACAATGTGCGTACATGTTTCATCAATTCGAATGCATCCACCATCTTTTGGATGGCATTGTTCCAAGCACGCATGTCCTTGAATTCACCTGGATAGCCGTGCTTGTCAAGAGCCTTGAATGCCAACAAACGAGGCACTATTAGCTGTGACAAAGTGTTATCAGTGTTCCATACCTCCTCGACGGAAAAGTCATTCTTGTGGCTCCAGTTTTCCGAATTATTTTGTTTGCCTTTTTTCATAATCAGAATCCTATTCTGCGTTTCTCTTTCGTTTCGAGCCTCTCATTGTCACAATAAGACGAGATTTCCTCAACCACATTTGTCGACTCACCATGAAGAATCTTGCCTATTGTATAGTGCCTAGCAATGTTCTCAATCTGTCCGCCACTGAAATCGTATTTCGAAGCCAACGCGTGACATTGTTCCTTGTTCAGGCTCGGAATCATCTCGTGCCACATACTTACCCGGGCTTCGATGGTAGGCTTCTCAAATTTAATCTTATAGAGGAAACGGCGCTCGAAAGCCTTATCCATGTTTTGGGCCAAGTTCGTTGTGGCGATGAGTATTCCGTCGAGCGTTTCCATCTCTTGGAGGATGATGTTCTGAATAGAGTTCTCCATTTTATTAACTGCGCTTTTTGCGCCTTCCATACGCTCTCCAATGATAGCATCAGCTTCGTTGAAAAGCAGGATTGGCGCAATTGTGCTATCTTTTACCTTAGCTCGATATGTGTCGAACAATTGTTTGATATTCTTTTCGCTCTCACCAACCCAGCAACTCTTGATCTGAGAAATGTTCACTTGCATGATGTCACGGCCGGTCTGTCGTGCCAATTGCAATACAGTCTCGGTCTTTCCGGTTCCTGGAGCGCCATAAAGCAGACAAGTGAAAGCACAGCGGAAACCACTTTCTTTCATACGACTTCGAATTTGGAAATATTGTTCGTTTTCCAAGAGTTTACCAAGTTCTTCAATCTGGGCACTAATCTTCTCTCCATAGAAGAGCCTTTTGGGTGCAATCTCTTCTGACTTCACAACATCTCCGCATTTGACGTTTTTGTTTAAAGCAGCCAAATTGAGTTCGCTGAAGAGATCCCTCTTTGCCTTGTCGGTCATTCGGAATGACTCCCTGTCAACAAAGCCATCGGAGTTGATATATTCAATCATTTTGTTTTCCATCAACACATGGTCTCCACGGTTAAGCTGAGATTTCACATGATTCCACAACCGTTTCTCATATAGGAAGTCGAGGTCATAAAACCTGATGTTGTCGTCGGTATTGTTGACAAACAGGTGAGAAAAAAGAATCAGCAACATTTTGTCATCATCATCCAAACCATAGCTCAACACCTTCTGCACATATAGCAGTTGTTTGTTGCACTCAAACAAGTGTTGGATTTTTTCAACCATGTTTTCATAGGTTAACTCATTCTCGTTGCGCAACTCAAAGATATCTTCCAGTTCTCCGAACAATTCCAAGCAAGAAAGCCCTGTGCACTCTTTAGGTTCAAACTTTTCATTTTTTTTGAACGCTTCAAGAACCTCTATGGGAACACGGTATGAGATTTGGTGGCTTCTTCGGCTACACCTGACGAGTTCTTTTTTCTCCAACTCATCAATATCTGCCATGTATTTAAGAATTCTTGTAGTCCTGCATTCCAGAAATTTCCCCATATCGCGCATAGTGATGCTTGTATTGTCGCTGTTGTCGATGAACAAAGCCATCATGACAGCCTGTTCCCCAGTAAGCTCCATCTTATCAGCCACATATTTAATATGTCTAGCCGCCTTGCGATAGAACTCTGGACTCAATCCAGTTCCTTTTGCTTGGTCTACAATCTGCTCTACTGCTGTGAGCAAATCCATTTTCTGTTTTGTTGCCATTTTCTTATGCCTTTTTATTACATGTGAATTTTCAAGGCACAAAGGTAGAAGAGGGGTATGCCGTTTTGGGGCAGAGGTTTGCTGGGGTGTGTTTTTCTAGGGAAATGAATTTTTTTGGGCGGGTGTGCCCTGGTATGGCATAGGCTGGGTGTAGCTTTGTCGGATATTCACCAAATAAAATGAAGTTATGACTAGCAAAGCAAACCGTAAGGGCATCTTCCACCGCTTGGTTGAGAAGATTGCCAAGGGCGACGAGACCCGTGAGATGTACCTGTGGGACATCTGTTATCGTTACGAGGTGTATTTCTGCCTCTTGATTACAATCCTGTTAATGATTCCGATATTTTTGAGCAAAGACAGAACACCTATTCTCCATCTGGCATTGCCCTGTCTACTGGCGATGGCGACCATCATACCGTTGTATGAGGGTTGGGGCGAGCAGGGTGTCATCATTCCGAGCAAACGCGAGGACATCGGCCAATTCCGCTTCGGGCTGGCCTGTGTACTAGGCGCGGCGGGCATGGTGGCACTTCTTGCCTTCCCTTTCTTACCTTTTTATCGCCAACGCGACTACAGCGACAACAACGTCATCGCTGCTGTGCTGTTGCTGTGTGTGGTACATTACCTGATTGTCGCACTGGTGTATGTGTTTGTTCGCGACTATGTGAAGTGGCGTTTTGACTGGGCGGTGAGGAACTACGAACTGCTCTGGTCGCGGCATTACCGCTGGTGGACTACCGGGCTAGACTACGAGGTGCAGAAGACCAACCTAGTCGTGTTCCGGTCGTACAAAGTCTTTGCCGGGACGCTGCTGCTCGGCGGCCCTCTCTGCATGTTTGTGGGATATTACCTCTGCAAATGGATGGGGGTGTGATTAGTGCCCATATTTCAAATACACAAACATGTGGCAAATATTCTTTCATCGTCAATGACCACAATTTTGAGGCATTGTTACGATGGGGTTTTAGGCAATGGGGTCTGGGCAGAGGTGTTTTCGTTGGCAACGCTTGCATTCGCTGCCGCGCCACACCTTGTCGAACTCCTCAATAGCGGCAGCGACGATTGCAGGGTCATCAGTAAGGATGCCCGCCTCGAAGTTGCGTCGCGTGGGAGCCTTCATGCCCATGCCTGCCCCGGTGAGGTTGGCACTGCCCACATAGCAAATGGCCTGGTCGATGATGATGATTTTGAAATGGACCCTCGGGCACATCACGCGCTCCAGTTGGTGTGCCAGCCTCGGGTAGCGGTCGAAGTCCTCGCGGAAGTATGGCCCTGGCTCTTTCGCGTGAATCAGCCGGACTTGCACCCCGCGCCCCAGCAGTTCCGCCAGCACTCCCAGGAACGGCTTCTCCGCCCCACCCTGCGTCACGTACAGGTCCTTAATGTCCGCCGTGCCGATCCACAACGTCTCCTTGGCCTTCATCGCAAGGTCAAGGACAGCTGTGTAATGGGCGGTGTCGGAGATGAATTGTAGCATTGGTTTAAAAAACTAATGACATTTCCATTTAAAGCTGAGGAGCGATATACTCCTCAATATACTGGAGTTTATCTGCTTTCCTTTGCCAACAAGAAGGATGATTGGCCACAACTACTTGGTATTTCTTTTTTAGCCCATCAATATTACAATTCCACAGACCTTGCTTTCCCTGAAATACTATTATTTCAGGTTCAAAAATACTTATTTCGTCTGCCAGAAGTTGAGCCTCTCTTTCTGGTTTCAGCCAGATTCGATCTTTTCCCCCACCTCTTTCTTTAATCTTATCTTTTCCTGTTATTTCTTCTAGATTCTTTTTTATTGCTATTCCGTCCTTTCCGATTATGAAATTATCAAGTTCCCAACCACGTCCAAAAGTAACAAAACGGAAACGATTTTCGTATGCTACATATGACATAAGATTAGGCGGCAGATTTGAAGACGACTTTTTAATTGCCTTTTTTATAGTATATTCTCTTTTGCTCCACAAAGCATCCCATGCATCTTGAAGATGCATCTTGTCTTTAAGGATATACAGTGCAGTAGCATATGTCCCAGCAATATGAGGATTGAGAACAAGTTCATTGTTCTTATCAAAAGCAGTAGGAATCTTCTTTCTTCGACTCTCAAAATCGTGAAAGGTATTATCTGCAAACTTCTCATCTTCACCAGTATCATATGGTATGAACAAAATTCTAACTGGCGCATTAACGTAGTTTACTCCGATGTATGGGTATCCAGAAAATCTATTAAATCTTTTGTAAATCCCCTCAACAATTCCAGTCCGCTTGTCAATTTTCAAATCTTCGAAAAAAGTTGCATACAATTTTTGAATTTGTTTTTCTAATTGTTTAGTAGTCATCATAATTGGTTAGTTTCATTTGTGTTCTGTAGTCTTTGTGCCAATCAACAACAACCGTTTCACCACATCACCACCTCAGCACCGATGAATAATGCTCCCTATCAGATATGAATTGAAACATACATGAGTTTGTCACTTCATATTGTCTATGCCATCCATTATTTCGGCATATTTTTCAATTAATCGATTCTTTCTGATCTTAGTTAGTTCATTATCAATTATTTCCACAATCCTATTTCCTTTAACCATGTCAGTTAATGAATCGAATCCATCCCACCATTTTAAATTTCCAGGAAAATAATTGGATCCATACGGCCATTTCGGATTAACCCCATCAGACCAATCCTCAAATTGTTCCATTACCACCCTCTGGTTTTCTGGATAGCCCACAGCAACAATGCCATAATAAACTGAATTCCCTTCATTTTCTATTTGGAAATAACACTTGTCATATCCAGGAAGAACGAAACGGATATTTTTATAATTGCGGCTATGAGTTCCTAGAACAACAAACTCTTTATCATATGACAAAGTCATACCATGATTCTTTGCCAATTCCGTCAGATTGTTCTCAATAAAGCGCGTTCTAATTGTATTACCTACATCCTCTGACATTGATATTATTTCAAGAGTTGCGTCAATATTAGATTTGTTAATCAGCAACTCAACAATTGTTTGTTTGTTCATTTCACTCATAATACTCATTATTTGTTTAAGATTTGTAATGTATTGAGTTAATGTTTCTCTGACTCTTGGGAATAATGCGGCGATGCCGACGCAATGTTCAAGCCAGTTCAAGATGTCTTCTTTATAACAAATTCGATAATAATTTAGATCCTCATTTCCTGTAGAATCTTCACTAGCGTCTCTTTTTTCAGGAGTTAAATATAATAGAACATATTGTTCGGCTTTATATTTCTTCTTCGCATAATTGTCATATCTTAGTAACTGTTTGTGTTGATCCCCAGCATAAATCTTGTTTTCAATAATTATTGTTTGATTATTTTTATCTTGAATAAGCAAATCAATTCTTCCACCTTCAGAATAATCTTCTGAAATTTCACCAATGGGATATTCAACATGAACTTTACAAGATCTCGTGTCAATCTCAAAAACAGGCTCAACTCTCTTGATGATTGATTCAACAAAAGCGATTAGAAATTTATCACCCAAACCATGATTACCATCAGGATCTAACAATTCAGCCAAAAAAGCGGAATGCAATCGAACCTCATTAGTAGAGAGTCCGAGAACATCGAAGATATTAAAGATTTCGCCTCGTTTACGTTTCTCTTCTTGATGTATCTTTTCTTTTACAACAATCTTAGAGATCTGTTTTAGTAATATTTCTATATTTGTCATACCATCTACATTTAATATGCAATTACATTATTAATGTCAAATTCAGATACTTTATTTCTAGTTTATAAGCTTTTGCATGCAAATGTAGCTAAATATTTTGAATCTGTCAAATAAAAATGGCTGAAAATTAGGAAGTAAAAGGAATTCGGGCCTTCGGAACGGGGAAATCCTTATAAAGTCCTATGTAACGTCTTTAACTCCTTTATGCGGCGTCATATTACCAATTTGCTTCCGGACGTGGCTGGGGCCGCGTCCCTACTCAATATTAATACGCAATATTGCATATGGCGGTTATCGTACTCTCCATAGTACAATAACCGCCGCATGTGATATATGGTATCGAGTTCGTCAATTCTTATTATAACCAAATTGGCCTCGCGTTAGAAGCGCCTCTTTCCAAAAAGCCTCTCGATTAATAATCGTTTCATCATCCGTTTTCATTGGCCAAACTTCAAGTATTGATAGTTGAAAATTTGCTCTTGCGTATTCTCTCCCCTCTTTTTCAATAAGGTCTACCAACAAGTCATTTCCGCCATGTACAGTACCAGCATAACAGCACCATCTAGACCAAATACCATAGTCTCCATAAGCTGAACCGACATATTTCTTGCCGTTGCTCTTATCTACAATAACATAGATTCCTTTCTGGTTCTGCAAGGCTACTCGCCAATCTGTCTTCTGATTTTGAGCAAGAACTTCTAGAGTAGGGAAATCAATCAGGACATAATCATATCCCGGGAATTCAACTCCCTCGTATGGTTTTTCAGTTATTTCACTTACAAACAAATAGTCAATATATGAGTTTAGCAAAAAAGCGCGTCCTCGATGACTGTTGTAAGTTAATTCTACAACAAGTCTGCCAATAAGCTCCTTGAATCTATCACACAGCACTACTTTGTAGCCAACATTACCTCGTTCTTTATAATCATCATAACGTTCAACTACTTCAAAAAAACCACCAAAAACATACTTGTTTGGTCTACGATAATCCTGAATCAGCGTAAAGATGTACTGACGATTCCAGTCATTATTACCGCCTCGCCATTCATTCCAGCCAACCCATTCATCAAAATCCCGAGCAAATACTTCCAAAGGTTGTTCTTCACCATTAAATGATGCTAAATGTAGCTTACAATTGGAGATCATTTCGTCAGAGAAACGAAACAAGTCATTTAATTTTAAATTATTCATAATTATAAATTTTAAAAAACATATTGTGAAACTCAATGAGGACGAATCCATTCATTCCATCATACGGGTTTCATTTTTTGCGGCAAAGGTAAATTGAATTCTTTAAACTGACAAACAAGCGATTGTGTGCATAATTATAAATCAGGGTCTTAAAAACGGTTGAAAACCTTACATTGCTTTCAGGATGCTCTGAAAACATACAAACCGCTGCATTTCAGTGCATTACAATATTCAAATTATTATAAATTCAACTCTATTCCGATGTAACGAATTTAATAATATTTTATAAATCTTTGCATCTTTTGACCATAAGGCGTATTTTTGTAACGGTTTAGGCCCCACTTAAGTCAAGCCAAAGGAATAAACACAGGTAACACGATACCATCCAGACACAAAAGAATCCATCACTGCAATGCGCTCATTTTCTTCATTTGATAAAAGTGTTACATGGTAGAAGCTGCCGATGCCATCGTCATCGTCATTGAAATCTTCACGAAGAACTGATATAAGAAAACTAAATCATTTCATCGTATCTGCACACTTTGCACTACAAAAACATTGCAATTTGTGAAAGTGCTGCCTCTGCGCCACAATGATAATTCTGCAGACTTCCAACTGCTATCTCCAACCCCATTAGCTGCATGTGGCATTTTTCGCGGACTTGTTTACACATATCTGCTATCTTTTCCTTTGGAATATAATAACCAGTTAACATTACATCCGAGAAAGCTTTTGCGACAGTTAGGCTTTCCTTCTCTTTTGTAAGAATACCAGCGAGGATAATCTCCATAACATGCTCTAAAAGATTCATAATTATGGTATCAT
The DNA here is from genome assembly GCA_016281825.1 of Muribaculaceae bacterium. Taxonomy (GTDB): domain Bacteria; phylum Bacteroidota; class Bacteroidia; order Bacteroidales; family Muribaculaceae; genus Sodaliphilus. The sequence continues at coordinate 34,034 of JAEEJI010000062.1, forward strand.
CACTGCCAACATCAATTTTTTTCAAAGCACTTTTTGCAATTATATTTAGGACAATTGTGTATTGTCCCTGCTCGCTTTCGTTGTCTTCTGAATTCCAAGGCGAGCATAATTGCCCAATACTATCATCGTCTATTTCTTTATCATCTACATTTTCAGATTCATCTTCGTCCATATACTCTAATCCAAATTTTTCGCGTATTACACTGATTAGTTCATAAGTCTTATCTTTCATATTCTCTATCTGAGACAAAATCTTTAGCTCAGATTTGTCAGGTTCTTTACCATCACAAAACTGATCATAGTATTTATCTACCTCCTCTTCTAGCTGCATTAACTCTTCATTTTCAATCTCCTCAATTAGCGTGCTGAGATTATTTATATCTGGATTTTCGAGATGAAGAATCTCTTCTAATCGCTCAATTAGAGAGTTATATTTGTCAATTAATTCCATGAAAATTTATTGTGATCTAGTTTTTGCTACTTTCCTCATTAGTCCCATTTTATATGGAGAACAATTTTTCAAGAGTCATTAACTCAAGAAACTGCCGATGCCGTCGTCATCGTCTTTGAAGTCTTCGTCACGGTCAAACATGATGTCGAGCATGTAATCCGATGCATCAAAGACTTCTTTCACATCAAAGATTACATCTTCTTCGGTCTCGTATAATTCGTCGAGATAGCGGTCTAAGTTGTCTTCGATGTACTCAGCCATATCACTATAATAGCGTCCCTTCTCTTCATCATAGGGTTCATACCGATTACCAAATTTGTTATACTTTTTGATAATCTTTTCAAGCTGTTCTTTATCCATATTTATTATAGTTTGAAATATTTCTGTCTGCAAATGGAGCTAAATAATTTGAATCCACCAAATAAAAATGGCTGAAAATCAGGGAGAAAAAGGAATTCGGGTCTTCGGAACGTTGGAAATCCTTATAGAGTCCTATGTAACGTCTTTGACCCCTTTATGCGGCGGCACATTACCAACTTGCTCCCAGACGTGGCTAGAGCCGCGTCCCTACATCGCCTCCCCCTCTTCAGGGGGGACGGAGGGGGGCCTCGTTGTTGAGGAGACACCATACCTTTCGCACATGGCGCGCGCGATGGCAGCTAGTTCGTCACGAAACCACTTGGGCTCGAGTACCTCAACATCGTCACCCATGGCCAGAAGGGCCTGTCGAAAGTCATACTCCGGGCTGACATACAGGTTGAAGACGGTGTACTCG
>JAEEJI010000063.1 GCA_016281825.1 Muribaculaceae bacterium
GCAAGAGTCTACGGTTCCCGACTCACAAGCAAGCCATGAACCATTGCCCCAGAAAGCTGAGCCAAAGTACATACCTCTTTCCTACCCACAACAGGGAATCTATGTGGAATGCATGAAGAATCCGACGGCCATCGTCTATAACGTACCTTTCTCACTGACCTTCCCTGCGGGAGTCACTGCTGATGAACTGGCAAATGCTGTGGCCGACGTAGCCCGTCTGCATCCCTTGCTCGCTTGCCATTTTGAACTGCAGAACGACAAGACAGTGCAAGTCAGGAATCAAGAGCATGAAGCCCTCGTGGGACGGCAAAAAATGAGCGATGCCGAATATGAGCAGCACAAGCGGGGCTTTGTCATGCCCTTCCATTTGAACGAAGGACCGCTCTATCGATTGGAAGTCGTTGAAACGGATACCGCTCTACATCTGTTGGCCGATTTCCATCATCTCATCTTCGACGGCGCCTCGTTCGATGTGTTCTTCTCGCAGGTGGCAGCTCGTCTCAACGGGGAGCCCATTGAAGCCGAGCGATATACCTATGCTGACTATGTGGAAAATACCGAAGAGAGTCCTTCGTCGCGAGACTTCTTCAGTCATGTGCTGGCCGATTGCGAAGACGCGACAGAGATACCTGCCGACTTGCAGGGCACCGAGGTCCAGAGCCATACCGGTGAGGCTGTCTTCCCCATTGACATGGAGCGAATCGAACGTTTCTGTCACGTCCAGGGCATCACTCCCGCCCATCTGTTATTGGGTGCCGTATATTACACCATCTCTCGCTATGCTGCAACACGCGATGTCTATATGTCAACCATCAGCAATGGCCGCTCAGATGTCCGTTTGTCCGATACCGTCGGCATGTTTGTGAACACCTTGGCCCTACATGGTCATATCGGCGAGGGTACCGTGAGTGATTTCCTGAAAACCGTCAGCGCCGACTTCGACGAGACCTTGCGCCATGAGCAGTACCCATACGCCCGTATTGCTGCCGATTATGGCTTCTATTCCAAGATTAATTTCGTCTATCAGATGGGTGTGATTGACGAATATAAGATTGGCGGAACACCACTGGGCATAGAGACGCTGGAACTCGACATTCCGAAGTTCAAGACTTGTGTGTTGATTAGTCCTCATCAGGGACAACCTTCAGTGGTCGTACAGTATGATGACGGTTTCTACAGTCAGCAGATGATGGACAATCTGGCAGAGAGTATTGCCGCAGTGGCCTCTCACTTCATCGCCGCGCCCGATGCATCGTTGCGCAGCATCTCGATCATGAGCGAACGCCAGCATCAGATGGTGACTCCTATGCATGAGGAAGGCTGTGGCGAGATTCCCGTTCTCTTCCTGCATCAAGGTATGGAACAACATGCTACTCAGCATCCCGACCATCTGGCATTGGTAGCCAGCGACGCAACCTTCACCTACGCTGAGTTCAACGCAGCCGCCAACCGCATTGCCAATGCCCTGGTACAGCGGGGAGTAAAGCCCCGTGACAGGGTTGCGATGTTGTTGCCTCGAACCAGTAGGGTCATGCTCGCGATGTATGGTATTCTGAAGACAGGAGCCGCCTTCATCCCCTGCGATCCTCACTATCCTGCCGATCGCATCCAGTTGATACTCGATGACTCGGATGCCCGCTATATCATCACCGATACAGAGCACGCTTGTCTGGCTCCAGCCGACAAAGTGCTGGATGTGGAGGAATTGCTACGTCATGCTTGCTGCGATCCTGTTGCTGCCAGCATAACGCCCGATGACTTGGCCTACCTGATTTATACCAGCGGCTCCACAGGCCGTCCTAAGGGCGTGATGCTGCACCATCGTGGCATCTGTAATGAGTTGACCGCACACCCCGTGAACAAGCGCAACTATATTGCCAAGAACGAGGGGCACGCTGTGCTCGGACTGACATCATTATCGTTTGACGGTTCGTTCGTGGAGCATGGTTTGTCGCTCTTTAATGGTTTGACCTTTGTCCTGGTGCATGACGACTATGTGAACGATCCCATCGAAGTGACCCGTCTGATGAACGATAATCATGTTGACGTCATCTGTTCAGCACAGTCGCGCTTAGTGTCGTTCATGGCCAGCACCGGTTTCCTCGATGCTCTGCGTCGTTGTGTGATTGTGATGTGTGGTGGTGAGAAATTCCCTGATGGCTTGATGCACCGCCTGCAGGAACAAACGCCTCAAGCCCACATATTCAATTGCTACGGACCTACCGAGACAACCGTTGAGAGTAACTGCCACGAACTGACCCATGAGGAGCGTGTCACTGTGGGCCGTCCACTTCTGAACATGCGCGAGTGCATTGTCGATCAGGATCTCAACGAACTGCCCGTCGGCGTGGTTGGCGAACTGCTGATTGGTGGTGTGCAAGTGGCTCATGGTTACAACAACCTGCCTGACAAGACCGATGCAGCCTTTATCAATTGGCACGGACAACGCTTCTATCGTTCAGGTGACTTTGCTCGTTGGGACGAGAAGGGTCGGGTACATATCCTCGGACGTACTGACAACCAGGTGAAACTGCGTGGTCAGCGTATCGAACTGGGCGAGATTGAAAGTGTGATGATGAAGGTTGAGGGCGTTAATAACGTCGTCGTGCTGATCAGGAAGCTGAAGGGCAAAGATCACCTCTGTGCCTACTTCGTGGCTGACCGTGAGGTTCCTATCGACCAAATGAAGGCTGAAATCAGTAAGAGCCTGACGACCTATATGGTACCGACGGCCTATCTGCAACTGCCGGAAATGCCTGTTACACCTAACGGCAAAATCAACACGAAGGTGTTGCCCGAACCACAGATGGTTGCTGTCGGGGAGTATGTGGCTCCTCAGAATGAGTTGGAACAGACATTCTGCGACATCTTCGCTGAGGTGCTTCAGGTTGAGCGAGTAGGGGCTACTGACAGTTTCTTCGACCTTGGAGGTACGTCGCTGAATGTAACGCGTGTCATTATCGAGGCCGACAAGCGGAATGTACATGTTGCCTATGGCGATGTATTCACCAACCCGACACCCAGAAAACTGGCAGCTTTGCTCTCAGGCACCGATGCGTCTTCTAATAATAATGAGGCCTCGGCTGACCGCGACTACGACTACACACCCATTGATGGTTTGTTGAAGGAGAACACGCTTGATGCTTTCCGTCAGGGCAGCCTCAACCATATTGGCAACGTGCTGCTGACAGGTCCCACAGGCTATCTGGGCATTCACATCCTCAAGGAGCTGATTGATCGTGATGACGTGCCTGTCATCTGGTGTATGGTACGTGCCGAGTCGGAAGAAAAGGCGCAAAGCCGTCTGAAGAGCCTGTTGTACTATTATTTCTCTACGAACTACAAAGAGTTGTTTGGCTCCCGCATCCGTATCGTATTAGGAGATGTTACCAAGGAAATCCAGCTAGACGCCCCCATCGACACAGTGTTCAATTGTGCTGCTGTGGTTAAGCATTTCTCAAGCGGTACGGATATTGAAGACGTGAACATTGGTGGTGCCGAGAACTGTATCAAATTCTGTCTGGCGACGGGTGCACGACTCATTCATACCTCTACTTACAGCATCGGAGGTATGTCAGTAGCCGGAAATCTGCCTGATGATACCGTACTCACGGAGCGCGACCTCTACTTCGGGCAGTTCCTCGACAACCAGTACATCCATTCTAAGTTTGTGGCCGAGCGTAAGGTGCTCGACAGCATTGTACACGATGGACTTAAAGCGAAAATCATGCGACTGGGTAATCTGGCGCCTCGTAGTACTGATGGCGAATTCCAAATCAATTTCCAGACCAACAGTTCAATGGGTCGTCTTCGTGTGTTTAAGATGCTTGGTTGCTATCCCTATGATATTAGTGACGACACGATGGAATTCTCGCCCATCAACGAGGTGGCACAAGCCATCGTACTGCTCTCGCTAACACCCGACAGCTGTTGCGTCTTCCATCCTTACAACAATCATCCTATACTCTTTGGCGATGTGTTGGAGGGATTGTCGAAGGTTGGTGGCGCTCCTGTTCAGGTCGAGGCTGAAGAGTTTGTACGTCAGATGGACGAGGCGAAGGCTGATCCTGAGCGCGCAAAGATGTTGCAGAGTTTAGTGGCTTATCAGGATATGGCACATGGTCAGCAGACCAGAACCATCGAACCCGATAATCAGTACACCTCTCAGGTGCTTTACCGATTGGGCTTCAAGTGGTCGGCCACTTCGTGGGATTATATTCAGCGCTTCCTGATTGCCATTAACGGCTTCGGATTCTTTGATCTCTAGAACAGCGCTCCAAACACGCGGCCGAGCAGGCCGTGAATCCACTCGGGGAAGATCCAGAAGAACAGAATGATAAGGATGAAGCCAATTGAGCCGCAGATGTTGACAAACTGCGGCGATGGCTTCTTGCCCGTTGCCATCTCGTAACAGGCAAAGATGATGGAACCGCCGTCCAGCGGATAGACCGGCAAGATGTTCAGCAAGGCAAGGATCAGCGATAGCGACATGACGGGCCAATAGGCTTCTTCCCAGCCTGTTGGCAGGTAGGGTTGTGCGAGATACAAAATAAGGAAGGTGGCGAAATTCAGCAGCACGCCACCGGCCGAGATGAGCAATCGTTGCCACGCTGGCTTGTAATAGAGACGGGCGTCAAACACGGTGAAGCCGCCCAGGGGCAGCGAACCCAGGCTCCAGGTGATGTCGCGCCACCAACCGCCACCGGCTGACTGCTTGGGTTTATAACTCACAAAGCAGAGCAAGAAGACTTGCATCTCTTTAATCTTGCAGCCAAACGACTTGCCGGCAATCACATGGCCTAACTCATGGATGATGACCACAATGGCAAGGGCCAGCATGGAGGTCCAACTCTCGTAAAACCAAAAATAGCAAATGGCGGCACCTATAAACAGCTGCACCCAGTTAATGGTCAGCCCCTCGTCATTGTTACCGTTCGGCAACTTGTCAATCTCGTTCATGTTATGTATATCGTTTTCTAAAAATGCCAACGATTTGATTGTCAAATCATTGGCATTCTCTTTTGTGAACCCGTGGGGAGTCGAACCCCAATCGAAGGAACCGGAATCCTTTATTCTATCCATTGAACTACGGGTCCATTTGGCGTGAAAAATCGGGCAAAGGTATGAAAAATATTTGTAACTTTGCAAATCCATATCAATTTTTGCTGAAAAGAATGATTCGAAACATCGTGTTTGACCTGGGTGGGGTGGTCTTCAGGATTGACAAAAACCAAGCCATCCGTCGATTCAACGAAGCGGGCTTTGCCGAAGCCGCACAGTATCTCGACGCTTTCGCACAAGTGGGCATCTTCGGCCAACTGGAGGGTGGCGTCATCACTGCCGAGCAGTTCAGGCATGAACTGAGCCTGTTGGCTGGCAAGGAAATGACGATGGAAGACTGTGCACGCGGCTGGCAGGGCTACTTTGTCGAACTGCCGCAACGCAACCTGGACAAACTGCTCGAGTTGCGTCGACGTGGATATCGGGTGAGTCTGCTGAGCAACACCAACCCGTTCATGATGCAGTGGGTGCGAAGCGACGCTTTCGACGGCCATGGTCACGGCATTGAGCACTACTTCGACGCGCTCTACCTCAGTTACGAGATGCGTGTGATGAAGCCCGACCGTCGCATCTTCGAGATGATGCTCGAGGGCGAGCATGCTGTGCCCGACGAGACGGTCTTCATCGACGACAGCGCACACAATGTCGCAGCCGCAGCTGCACTGGGAATCCACACCCTGCAGCCCCAGGACTGCCTCGCGTGGCACGAGATGCTCGAAAAGTTCCTATCCCAGCCTTAAGAAACGATGTTTTTTCTTGCTTCACGTTTTTTTTGTACTTTTGCTTGTTGATTAACTATTCAGCGATTCACCAACACTTCCCCTCCCCTTTGAGAAGGGGAGGGGAAGTTGAGGAGATTTTCCGAATCGCTGAATAGATACCATGTTGATTATAGTAGCATTATCGCATGAAAAAAGTAATATTGTCTTTGTTGGCGCTCCTGCTGGTGGCATTGCCGGTGGAGGCGCAAACTGCAGTAAGTGATAGCGTGCCAGCACGCAAGAAGGTCGCTCTGGTGCTCAGTGGCGGTGGAGCGTTAGGTGCCGCACATGCAGGAGCCCTGAAGGTGATTGAGGAGGCTGGCATCCCGGTCGATATGCTGGTGGGTACAAGTATCGGCAGCATTGTCGGAGCCATGTACAGCGTGGGTTACAATGGTGAGGATATTGCCACGATGTTCCGCACTACCGACTGGGCCGAGTTGTTTCTGGACACGGAAAACCAGCGGCACCTCACCCTTAGCGAGCGCGATGAACAGAACACCTACTTCTATGAGCGCGACTTTTATGTCAAAGGCGGCATCGACCCACAGCCGGGAGGTGTGATTCGTGGCACGAATGTTGAGAGCACTTTCTCCTATTATCTGCAGGGCTATACCGACAGTATAAATTTTTTACACGACCTGCCGAGGCAGTTTGCGTGCGTGGCGACCGACCTGATTACCGATGAACCCGTGGTGTTCACCAGTGGCTCACTGGTGAAGAGCATACGTTCAAGTATGTCGATTCCTGGAGTGTTCACACCGGTACGTATGGGCGACAAGGTGCTCGTGGATGGTGGCACGAAGAACAACTTCCCCACCGATGTGGCGCGCAAGTTGGGCGCGGACATCGTCATTGGCATCATGTTTGACCTGGGGGTGGGCAACGACATCCATTATCGTACCCTCATGGATGTGTTGGAGCGCTCGGTGGGTAGCGACATCAACCACCGAACAAAGGAAAACGAGAAGTATTGCGACTTGCTCATCATTGTACCCGTGCGAGGATATAGTAGCGGCAGTTTCACGAGCGGAGCGCTCAACGCGCTCATTGAGCGTGGCGAAAAGGCTACTCGTGAGAAGTTGGACTCCCTCTTACTGCTCAAATCGCAGTCGGGTGCCCTCGCCAATGTTGACTACACGATGCACTTGCGCGACATCAACAACCTGCAACCTCTCGAAGAAGATCAAATGGGACTGATTGACTTGCGCCAAAAAGACATCCTCAATGCATCCATCGGATTGCGTTACGACACGGAGGATATCATGGCGGTGCAAGTAAATGGCCGATACTTCATGGGTGGAAATCTCGACCGCGAACTGGCCCTGACCTTGCGACTGGGTTTGCGATCGATGTTACGGTTGGGATTTGACATCGAGCCATCCCCTTTTAAAAGGATGGGACTCAGTTATGAGATATGGCACAACATTCACCAAGGAATCTACAGCAGGGGAGAGCGAACCGACAACTTATCCTATGTCTATCAGCATGCCAATGCCAAGCTCTTCTCGTTCGATGCCATGAACTTTGACTGCGAAGTGGGGCTGGGATGGGAGTATTACCACCTGTTCAAAGGCTTGTGGAACGAGATCAGCACGATTGAATTTGACCCCAACGAACATTATTTTAACTATCATGCCCGAGTGCGCTACAACAACGAGGACAATCGTTATTTCGCACGGCGTGGCGTAAGGGCCGAGGCACAGTACGAATACTTCACCGACAACTTCGCCCAGTGGAAGGGCCATGGCGGATTCAGCGCTATCACGGCTGCTTGCCAGGTGACCATTCCCATTGTACGCAACACCCACTTGCGTCCCAGTGTGCAAACTCGTCTGCTCTTTGGCGACGACTTGCCGCAGTTGAAATGCAATACGGTGGGTGGCATGAGTCGCGGCAAGTATTTCCCTCAACAGTTGCCATTGGCCGGCTTTGGGCATGTCGAGTTCTTCGATAGCAAGTTCGTCAGCACCTCGTTGCGACTGCAACAGCGCGTCAAGGGGCAGCATTATGTGCTGCTCGACGGCAGTGTCGCCAATCACAACGAAAAACTGTCTGACCTGTTTGATCGCAAACCCATTTGGGGCTTGCAGGCTGCCTATTACTACAACAGCCGCATCCTGGGCCCCTTGGGAGCCTCTTTGGGGTGGAGCAGCCACACCAAAAAGCTGCATTTTTACCTGTCGCTCGGATACGATTTCTAGCGATTTGGCATGGGTTTTGCATTATTTAACCGCAAATAATTCGTTCACTCGATAATTCGTTCATTCGAAAATTCGTGACAAATACTTGAAGGCAATGAAATTCTTGGGTAACATCATTTGGCTCATCTTTGGCGGAATTCTCACCGCCGTGGAGTATATCATGGCATCCCTCGCCATGATGGTCACTATCATAGGCATCCCCTTTGGACTCCAGTCGCTCAAACTGGGAATCCTTTGCCTGTGGCCCTTCGGGTCAAAGGTGGTGCGCAAACCCACCAGTGGCTGCTTGAATACTGTGATGAACATCATCTGGTTCTTCGTGGGAGGCGTCTGGATTGCCTTGACACATTGGTTGTTCGGGCTGTTGCTCTATATCACCGTCATCGGCATTCCTTTCGGCAAGCAGCACATGAAGATGGCCCACATCGCCCTCACACCCTTCGGGCGAGAGATTGTCGAGTGTTGACACAGTCTCAACTCATCATAAATGGCTGGCTAGCAACCCCGCTTGCCGGCCATTTTTGTGTTCAGTGGGGCGTTTTTAGCAAAAAACTGACCACGGATAACTAATAACTGAAAACTTTTAACTATCTTTGCGGGTTAAAGGTAGAAACTATCAAAATACTCACCGAAATGAGTCAGAACGCATATAACGATTTCAAGGAGAAGCATCCGTTTATTCTCAACTCCATCCTGATGGTAGTGGCGGCTATCGCGTTGTTCTACATCGCCCTGTTGTTCATCGACGTGTTTACCTCGCACGGCCAAGAGCGGCGCGTGCCCGACGTGCGCACGATGACCCTGGAAAACGCCATCAATGCCCTGGAGGATGCAGGGTTCAAGTGGGACATCAGCGACAGCACCACCTTCAGCGAGCAGTACCCGCCCGGAGTTGTCATCGACCAGGACCCCAAGGCGGGGGCGAAGGTCAAGGCAATACGTGTCATCTACCTCAAGGTCAACGCATTGCATCCGCGTGGCGTGCAACTGCCTAGGCTGCAAGAGGTGTCAATCCGTCAAGGACTCGCCATCCTGCAATCGATGGGATTCAAGAGCATTGAGGTTGACAGTATTGCCTCGCCCTATGGCGGACTTATCCTGCAGGTGCAGGTTAACGGACATCATGTCGCTCCAGGAACCAATGTGGGCATCAACTCGCACATCAGACTCACCGTGGGTGACGGCTCGATAGACAACCTGAACCCCGACTCCATCCTTGACTCGCACACCATCGACTCTATTGAACAACACAACTACGAGGAGGAGGTCGAGAATTACAAGGCTCGAAAGGATGAGTGATAACCAGTTGGACATGAGCCTGTTTGAGGTTGAGGATGGTGACCGCAAGGACATTCTGCTCGACTTCAGCGACCCAGACTTTACCGAGAACGGATGTGACTATTGGGAGCATTACCGCTATGAGGTGGAGCCCGGACAAGATTTGTTGCGCATTGACAAATATCTGGTCGAGCGCATCAAGGGCACTTCACGCACCCGCATACAAAATGCTGCCGAGGCGCAGTGCATCCGTGTCAACGGCCGACCCGTCAAGAGCAATTACCGTGTCCATCCGGGCGAAATCATCAGTGTGGTCATGGATCGCCCGCGCTACGAGAATGAGATTGTGGCGCAGGACATTCCCCTTGACATCGTCTATGAGGACGATCAGGTGCTGGTGGTCAACAAGCCCGCTGGCATGTGTGTGCATCCTGGACACGGCAATTATGATGGCACGCTCGTAAACGCGTTGGCGTGGTATTTCAAGGACATGCCCAACTACGACGTGACCGACCCGCGCATGGGACTGGTGCACCGCATCGACAAGGACACTAGCGGACTGCTCGTAGTTGCCAAGACGCCGCTTGCCAAGACCTCGTTGGGAAACCAGTTCCGCGACAAGACCACCAAGCGCCAGTACATCGCTGTCGTTTGGGGCGAGATGAAGGAGCCGACAGGCACTATTATCGGCAACATCGGACGTAACCCTCGCGACCGCTTGCAAATGTGTATCTTCCCCGAAGGTGACCAGGGAAAGCATGCTGTGACTCATTACACCACGCTCGAGAACCTGGCCCATGTGGCAGTGGTGCAGTGCCAGCTCGAGACAGGCCGCACCCACCAGATTCGCGTACACATGAAGCATATCGGGCATCCGCTGTTCAATGACGAACGCTATGGTGGCGACCAAGTGCTGAGAGGCTACAGGACAGCAAGCTATGCGGCATTCATCAATAACTGCTTCAAACTTTGCCGGCGCCAGGCACTTCATGCTAAGACATTGGGCTTTGTCCATCCCGTCACACACCAGCAGATGGACTTTGACAGTCCTCTGCCCGAAGACATGACCGCACTCATTGAACGTTGGCGAACCTATGCCGCAGATTTAAAGAACAAGTAACAGAACATGAAAAAGTTTTTAACGATCTTATTGGTGGTGCTGGCGGCATGTACGATGCCACAACACAGTCAGCAGGAGGCGCAGGCAGCCAGTGTGCAGCGCATGCGGTTCCATTGTGACCAAGACACGGTCCGCATTAACCACTTGCTGCAGGACGGCATTGCCAGCGGCGTCAAGACGCCCAATGAACTTGTGGCATTCTATGCCGACAAATTGCTGGGCACACCTTATGTGGCGCATACGCTTGAGGGAGATGAGGAGTTGCTGACAATCAACATCGACGAACTGGACTGCACCACGTTCATTGAGACGCTCTATGCCTTGGCGCGAACAACGATGAACGGTCGTTATTCCTGGCGCGACTATGCCGCAAACCTTGAGAACTTGCGGTATCGCAACGGCGAGATGGGCGACTATTCCACCCGCATGCACTACATCAGCGAGTGGATTCTTAACAATTCCGCCAGAGGAAACCTCAAGGAAATCACAGCCGACTTGCCTCATGCCGATTATATGATTAAGACCATCGATTTCATGACTAAGCACAAGGACAGCTACCGCAGCCTAAAGAACGATAGTGCCATGGTCGATAAAATAAAGGGCTACGAGATGGCGCTGCGCAACCATCGCATGCCTTACCTCAAGAAGTCGTGGCTGGGCGACAAGGCAGTTAAGGCAGCCCTGCGCAATGGTGACTTTGTGGGACTGGTGACCAAGATTGAGGGGCTGGACATCTCGCACCTGGGCATCATCTACAAGGATGACAAGGGCGAGATTTACCTGCTCGATGCCTCAATGAGTGGCGGCAAGGTCATGCTTGAACAAAAGAACCTCCGCGATCACCTCAGCGGCAGCAAGAGCACCTGTCTCGGCATCCGCGTCTTCCGCATCGTCCCGTAAGGATTCGCCCCCCTCAGTCCCCCCTAAAGAGGGGGAGGCAAGTTTCTCTATCAGATAATAATTCTTCATTCTCAATTCTCAATTATCAATTGAAATAAAGTGGCAACAGTAGACGACAAAAAAATCATTTTCTCGATGGTGGGCGTGAGCAAGACCATCGAGCAGAACCAAAAGCAGGTTCTAAAAAACATCTATCTCTCGTTCTTCTACGGGGCGAAGATTGGCATCATTGGTCTCAATGGTTCGGGTAAGTCTACCCTGATGAAAATCATCGCCGGCATCGAGACCAAGTACCAAGGACAAGTAGTGTTTGCACCGGGCTACTCGGTAGGCTACCTGCCTCAGGATCCGCAACTCGACCCCACCAAGACCGTCAAGGAAGTAGTCATGGAGGGTGTGCAGCCCGTTGTGGATGCACTCAATGAGTATGAGGCTATCAACCAGAAGTTTGGCCTGCCCGAGTACTACGAGGACGAGGACAAGATGAACCAACTTTTCGCGCGCCAGGCCGAGTTGCAAGATATCATCGACGCCACCGACGCATGGAATCTGGACAGCCGCCTTGAACGCGCTATGGATGCCTTGCGTTGTCCACCCGCCGACGAGTCGACCGAGCATTTAAGCGGTGGTGAGCGCCGCCGTGTGGCATTGTGTCGCCTCTTGCTCCAGAAACCCGACGTGCTCTTGCTCGACGAGCCTACTAACCACCTCGACGCCGAGTCGATTGACTGGCTCGAGCAGCACTTGCAGCAATATGAGGGTACCGTTATTGCCGTGACTCACGACCGATACTTCCTCGATCATGTGGCAGGATGGATTCTTGAATTGGATCGTGGCGAAGGAATACCCTGGAAGGGCAATTATAGCAGTTGGCTTGAGCAGAAGACCCAGCGCTTGGCCATGGAAGAGAAGACCGAAAGCAAGCGGCAGAAGACCCTCCAGCGCGAGTTGGAGTGGGTGCGCATGGCACCTAAGGCTCGACAGGCCAAGGGAAAGGCTCGACTCAACAGTTACGACCGACTGCTCAACGAGACTGTCAAGGAGAAGGAAGAAAAGTTGGAAATCTTCATCCCCAATGGCCCACGTCTGGGCAACAAGGTCATCGAGGCACAGCATGTGGCGAAAGCCTTCGGCGACAAACTCTTGTTTGACGATCTCAATTTCATGCTCCCGCCCAACGGCATTGTGGGTGTCATTGGCCCCAACGGTGCTGGTAAGACAACCCTGTTCCGCCTCATTATGGGAATGGAGAAACCCGATAGTGGCACCTTCGAGGTGGGAGAGACTGTCAAGGCGGTCTATGTGGACCAACAACACACCAGCATCGACCCCAACAAGAGCGTCTACGAGGTCATCTCGGGCGGCGTGGAACTGTTGCGCATGGGTGGCCGCGATGTCAACGCACGTGCCTACTTGTCACGCTTTAACTTCTCGGGTGTTGACCAGCAGAAGCTGTGCGGTGTGTTGTCGGGTGGCGAGCGCAACCGTCTGCAACTGGCTTTGGCACTCAAGGAAGAGGGTAATGTCCTCTTACTCGATGAGCCGACCAATGATATCGATGTGAACACTTTGCGAGCATTGGAGGAAGGTCTTGAGGACTTTGCCGGCTGCGCTGTGGTCATCAGTCACGACCGTTGGTTCTTGGACCGCATCTGCACCCACATACTCGCCTTTGAGGGCGACTCCAATGTCTTCTTCTTCGAGGGCTCTTATTCCGAGTACGAGGAGAACAAGCTCAAGCGATTAGGCAAAGAAGAACCTACCCGAATCCGCTATCGCAAACTAAATTAATGCCGTAGCCCCCCTAAATCCCCCCTGAAGAGGGGGACTTATTAAGTTACAGAATTATTAAGCCTACCCCCCTTTAGGGGGATTGAGGGGGGCTTCTTATATTAAAGAAATGAACATCAGAATAGACCCTACGTGGAAGCAGGCATTGGCTAGTGAGTGGGACCAGCCTTATTTCGAGTTGCTCACGCAGTTCGTGAGGCGGGAATATGCCACCAAACAAATCTTCCCGCCTGGCCGACAGATTTTTGCAGCCTTTGATGCCACACCCTTCGATCAGGTGAAGGTCGTCATTTTGGGGCAGGACCCGTACCATGGCCCGGGCCAGGCCAATGGCTTGTGTTTCAGCGTCAATGATGGCATACCTTATCCGCCGTCGCTGGTCAATATCTTCAAGGAGGTGCACGATGACACTGGCGCACCCATGCCTACCAGTGGCAACCTCATGCGATGGGCGCAGCAGGGTGTGCTCATGCTCAACGCCACACTTACCGTGCAGGCACATTTGGCAGGGTCTCATCAGGGTAAGGGATGGGAGCAGTTTACCGACGCTGCCATTGCCGCCCTTGCGACAAAACGCCGTGGACTGGTATTCATGTTGTGGGGAAGTTATGCCAAACAAAAGGGTCGCTTCATTAACCGCATGGAGCACTTGGTCCTTACCGCAGCGCATCCCTCCCCGCTCTCGGCAAACCGTGGCGGTTGGTTCGGATGCCACCACTTTTCGCAGGCCAATGCCTACCTGCAACGCCAGGGTCTCACCCCCATCCAGTGGTGATACATGTCCCCCTAACCCCCTAAAGGGGGAACAAGCTATATGCTAAAGTCTAAGGCCTAAAGTCTTTTTTGTCAATATGAAAACAAAACAATACGAAGACCTCTTGCTGCAATTGCAGGGTCTCATTGCTGGCGAGACCAATGTGACCAGTGTCCTCGCCAATGCCTCGGCTCTGATGCGAAGCATCATGGGCGAGCGCTTCTTTTGGGTTGGATTCTACCTCGTAGAAGGCGACCAACTGGTGTTGGGGCCGTTCCAGGGCGCTATCGCCTGTTACCGCATCAAGCGCGGCAAGGGCGTGTGCGGTACCGCTTGGGAACAGTGTCGCAGTCAAGTCGTGCCCGATGTCGACCAGTTCCCTGGTCACATCGCCTGCAGTTCGCTCTCACGCAGCGAGATTGTGGTGCCCATGATTGACAGCAACGGCATTGTGCGGGCCGTCCTCGATATCGACAGCAAGGAATTAAACCAGTTTGACGATACCGACCGCCACTACCTTGAGCAAGTCGCACAACTTATCAGCAAGACCCTATGGTAGTTAAACTATAGATTTACAATGGAAGAACTGAATTTGACTTACGATGCCCCGAAGGGCGAATTCCATAAGCTTCTCTATCTGGAGACTTACGGCTGTCAGATGAATGTTGCCGACAGCGAGGTCGTTGCCAGCGTGATGCAGATGGCTGGTTATGGCACTACCGAGTACCTGGATCGTGCCGATGCCATCCTCATCAACACTTGCAGTGTTCGCGACAATGCCGAGCAGCGCATCTTTGCCCGCTTGGGCCAGCTCAATGCCATGCGTCGCCGCCGCTCACGCCGACTCATCATCGGTGTCATCGGTTGCATGGCCGAACGTATGAAGGACTCACTCATCAATGACCATGGTGTAGACCTTGTTGCCGGTCCTGATACCTACTTGCAACTGCCTGAACTCATCACCGCAGCCGAGCAGGGAGAGAAAGCCATCAATGTGCAGCTTTCCACCACCGAGACCTACCGCAACATCATCCCGCAGCGCATCGGCGCGAATCGAGTCAGCGGATTCATCTCCATCATGCGTGGCTGTAACAACTTCTGCACCTACTGCATCGTGCCTTACACCCGTGGCCGGGAGCGCAGCCGGGAACCCCAGAGCATCCTTAACGAATTGCACGACTTGCAGCAACGTGGCTTCAAAGAGGTCACCCTGCTGGGACAGAATGTGAACTCCTACCTCTATAAACCAAATGACGGCAGCCAGCCCGTCGATTTGGCGGCGTTGTTGACGATGGTTGCCGAGGCAGCACCCGAGATGCGCGTACGCTTTACGACCAGCAACCCCGAGGACCTCAGTGACGAGATTATCAACGTGATGGCGTGCCACGACAACATTTGCAACCACATCCACTTGCCCGTGCAGAGTGGTAGCAACAAGGTTCTGAAGTTGATGAACCGCAAGTACACCCGCGAGTGGTACCTCGATCGCATCGCTCGCATCCGTGCCGCCATGCCCGACTGCGGTGTCTCGACCGACATGTTCACGGGCTTCCACGACGAGACCGAGGAAGATTTCCAAGAAACGTTAAGCCTGATGCGCGAGGTGGGCTTTGACTCGGCGTTTATGTTCAAGTACAGCGAGCGGCCGGGTACCTTTGCTAGCAAGCACTTGCCCGATAACGTGCCCGAGGAAGTGAAAATTGACCGACTGAACCGCATGATTGCCCTGCAGAACGAGCTTTCGCTTGCCAGCAACCAGCGCGACGTGGGCAAGACTTTCGAGGTGCTCGTTGAGGGTTACAGCAAACGCTCCAAAGACGATATGTTTGGCCGCACCCAGCAGAATAAGGTCATCGTATTCCCCGCTGGCGACACCCACGTCGGTGACCGCGTGATGTGCCAAGTCGAGAGTGCCACGAGTGCTACACTGAAAGGGAAATTGCTTTAGAATTATAAAAAATCAAACACTAACGAAAAATGAAGAAACTAAATCTTTTTGTTTTTGCGACCATCATCAGCCTTTGCGGTTGCTTGATGGTGAATGCGCAAAACACTGTGGAACCCTATTTTACGACTAGTGAGTTACCTA
>JAEEJI010000064.1 GCA_016281825.1 Muribaculaceae bacterium
TAGTTGGCGGTGTCGTTCATGCGGCGGCATGCCTCACGGATGCGGTAGTGTGTCACCAAGGAGGAGAAAGTCCATCCCTTCTGCTGGTTGATGGCCTGTGACACATAGTTTTGCTTTGCCTCGATGAGTTCTGCCAAGCGAGGCTCACTGAAATTCTCGTCATAAATGTCTTGCGAGTATTCCATCACATGGATGATGTTCTGCCACAGTTCCTCGGTTGACTGCTCATCCATGCGGATGGCACCATATTTCTCGGCTTCGGTTCGCTGCTGCAGCTCGGCTAGTTTGCGACGTTGCTCGTCGGGCGCCAGCAATTCCAGATTGTTTTCATAGAGTACACGGTTCTTCTCCTTGATGCGTTTGCGGTTGATCATGAGCAAAGTTAGCAGCACCAACGCCAAGGCCAGGAATCCACTTACCACCCACAACATCTGCCGGTCGCGCTGTTGCTTGAGGACCAATGCCTTCTGTTCCTCGTTCATCTTGTCCAGCTCATATAAGAATCGGACATTGTTCAACTCATTGGCTTTGGTGACCTGCGCAATACTGTCTGAAGCCCGCCACCACATCAATTCATATTTCTCGGCCAATGCCGGGTTGTTAAACGTGCGATAGTACATCGATAGCTGG
Source organism: Muribaculaceae bacterium (assembly GCA_016281825.1). GTDB lineage: Bacteria > Bacteroidota > Bacteroidia > Bacteroidales > Muribaculaceae > Sodaliphilus. The sequence continues at coordinate 631 of JAEEJI010000064.1, forward strand.
CCATAAATTTCGAACAAGAGGGCAGGATTGTTTTTTTTAGTCAAAACGATGTCCTCTTGTATCGTCTTGAGTGCTCCTGGGTCACCCATATTCACCTGGCTGTAGATTATCAAATTGTTGATGATAGAGTGAGCGCTAGCAGCATTCAAGACGGCAAATTCCTCGTTGGCATACTGATGCGTTCCCTTAAGAACCTCCAGGGCTTGCTCGGGCTTGTTTTGGTCCAATAAGTTCACGGCTTGGTTGATGGCCAAGGCCGTCTTTTGATACCTAATGCTGTCGGGCAGTTTGATGGTAGGGTATGTCTCCCGTTCCTTGGTGGTGAGGCTCAACTGTTTATTGACGCATGCCACATAATTCAGGTTCATCATGATATGAGGCAAATTTGTCATATCATGTGTTTCTAGAGATTTCCAGAATGCCGCTTTATAGTACTCAAGTGCCTCCTTTTGGTACTGATCGTGCCCGAATTGCAGTCCCCATTGTCTCCAATAGAGATTGCCGAGCGTCATGAAAATGGTGGGCATAAAAGCATCATAATGGTGTCTCTCGGCCAGGTCTTTAGATTTGAGCAAGTACTTATATGCCTCGGCTTGGTTGTTATAGTAGATTCGATATGTGTCGCCAATGTGGTGATAGGCTCGGATGCAGTATTTCAGGTCTTCATCATTGAGGTCCTCGCGATATCGGTTGATGACGATGGTGTAGCAGAGCATGGCACTGTCGGGCATCATGCGATAGTCCAGGTAATTGCCGCCCATTTTCATCAATGTGGCGGTGGGGAGTTTCTCCCAATGCCGACGGTTACTCATGAAGGTGACATCTTCGGCCATCACGGCCAGGGCGCACAACAGCAAGATGGTGATGATAGCAAGCCTGCGTGCCGCTTGCGTATATCTGTTTTCAGCAATCATCATTGTTCAGAGTTGTTTACGTACTTTAATTCTTAAGGCAAGCCAGTGGTATGACCTTCACACCATCAGGGCGAGTGTAGGCCATTTTGCCCCCTGTAAGAACAATCATCAGGTCGGGTTCACGCAGTAGTACTTGTGTTTCCTTTTTGTTGTGTTCGGTAATAAGACTTTTCAGTTCCAGCAGATGAGAAGCTCCTTCCTCAATCTCTGCACTGCCAAGTTTGCACTCAACCAGTGCAAATCTGCCGTCAGCAAGATGGAGAACGAGGTCAGATTCCAAGCCATATCTATCTCTATAATAAGATATGTGGCTATCATAATCCAGTGTATAGGCTTTAAAGTCACGAATACACATTTGCTCAAAGATGAAGCCGAAAGTCCTTAGTTGAATCATCAATGCCTCTGGCGTAAGGCCCAAAGCGGCCACAGCGATGGATGGGTCGACAAACGCTCGTTTGACACCACTTCTAATCGCCGTCTTGCTGCGTATGGATGGGCACCAGGCTTCTATGTCACAAATTACAAACAATTTGCGCAAAGCAGTCACATAATCATCAAATGTTGGCTCTGTACATGAGACCTCGCCCGAAGCAGACACGTCAGCAATCAGCGATGACTTCTTTGCCACAGTAGAAATGTTTCTTGCATAAGACCGGAGAATCATTCTTGCGAGACGCTCATCACGAACGACACCATCAATGCGATTGATGTCCTCAACACACACCGTTCTGACATAGTCTCTCGCGACCAATAGCTGGGCTTTTTTGCTTTTGATATTGACTGTAGCAGGCCAACCTCCGCGGCAAGCACTGAATATAAGCTCTTCGACACTCATCTCCGACTCAATGCCATCAATATTAAGAGCCGGATGGTCAAAAAGATCCTTCAGTGATATTCTTCCATTTGACTCGCCCGACTCCCATAGGCTCATAGGAATCATATTCATTCGTGAAATGCGCCCATTCCCGGAATGCATGATTTGTGACTTTTCTACCGAGTTGGATCCGGTGAGAATGAACTGTCCCGGAACTTGCCGTTCATCTACGGCAGTTCTGACGGCATCCCAGATGATGGGTGCATCTTGCCACTCGTCAATTAATCGGGGGATTGCACCTCTCAGCAGAAGCGATGGTTTGGCGGCAGCAGTAGCAAGGTACTCGGCACGCATGTCGGTGTCTTGTAGTTTGATGACACTTTTTGCCACCTGCTCGGCAGTTGTAGTTTTCCCGCACCATTTCGGGCCTTCAATCAAGACGGCGCCAAACGCCTCAAGCCGTTTATTAAGAACAATATCTGCTGTTCGTTTTAAGTAGCTCATAACGGTTTATTGGATGATGGTGCAAAGGTATATAAAAGAATTGATTCAACCAAACGATTTTGGCTTTTTGTGGCATTTCACTTTGGCTTTTTGTGGTAATTTACTTTGGCTTTTTGTGGTGTTTTACATTGGCTAAAGGCGATGTGATTGGATAAATTGGGTTGTGCCTCTGCATTGCTCGAGCACGCTCGGCACTGCGCTCTGCTTGCACCAATTTTATGCATTATGAATTGTACATTGACAAAGGTCTTTTACTACTTCGCCGCCGAGGATGAGGCCGGCCGCTGCTGGTACCCAGGCGTTGCTTGCTGGCGGACGCTTGTCACCGGGACGCTCGGGCTCGGCGGGCTCGACTTGGATGGGCAACTCGGTGCTGTAAACACACTTGAAGTGGTTGATGCCCTCGCGACGCAATCGCTTGCGCAGGATGCGTGCCAGCGGGTCGTTCAGCGTCTGTTTGATATCGCCAACACGCCATGCGGTAGCATCGAGTTTGTAGGCGGCACCCATCGAACTGATCAGCGGCACGCCCTGCCGCACGCAGCGGCGGATGAGCTCCATCTTGGCCGCCACAGTGTCGATGCAATCGACCACATAGTCGTATTGTGTAAGGTCGATCTCGTCGGCATTGGCGGGTAGGTAGAATATCTGATGTACGGTCACATGACAGTCGGGGTTGATGGCACGGACGCGCTCGGCGGCCACATCGACCTTCGGGCGGCCAATGACATCAGTAGTGGCAATAATCTGGCGATTGATGTTACTTGGTGCAACCGTGTCATTGTCAAAGAGGTCGATAAAACCCACACCGCTGCGAGCGAGCACCTCGACGGCATAGCCACCCACACCGCCCACACCGAACACGGCAACACGGCTCTGGGCGAGACGGCTCATCGCCGCCTCGCCCAGCAACATTTCGGTTCGTGAGAAAAGCCCTTCCCAGTCCCCCGGGGAGTTCTGTCTGGCAGAATTATTCATTGTGCATTATGCATTATGCATTGTGCATTGAATTATGACGAATCACATACTCGACAAACTCGCGCACGGCACCCTCGCCACCCTTGAGCGAACTGACGAACTGTGCCAGTTCCTTGACTTCGGCGCAGGCATCGGCAGGACAGCCTACCAAGCCACTCTCGCGCATGCACACGATGTCGAGGATGTCATCGCCGATATAGGCGACATTCTCTCTCTCGCAGTGATACTTCTGCATCAATTCCCGCAAGGTGTCGAGCTTGTCATGTTTGCCTTGATGGAGCTCGGTGATGTGGAGCTCACGGGCACGATTAGCAACAATCTGTGAGGTGCGACCGGTGATGATGACTGGGACGATGCCGTGCGCGGGCAACATCTCGTTGATGGCATAGCCGTCCTTAATGTTGAACGACTTGAACAGTTCACCGTCGGGACCCATGTTGATGCGTCCGTCGGTGAGCGTCCCGTCAACGTCCATGACAAATAGTTTGATCACACCTTTCATGATACTAATCTCCGCACTCGCGCTTGATGTTGTCCATGATTTCCTTGTAGGACCCTTCGTGGCCGAATAGCGCCTTGGTGCCCAGGACGACACCGTCGACTCCCTGCTTGCTCCAACGCTTCATGCGGTCAACGGTGCAGGCCCCATCGACGATAATCTTCCATGTGCGGTCGCCGCGCAGTTCTATCAGCTTCACGATCTTTTGGTCGACATGGGTCAGATAGTGGTTGCCGGCATGTCCGGGTTTGACGCCCATCACCAGCACATAGTCCACAAGATCGTAGAGCGGTTCAAGGCTCTCGATGGTGGTTTCGGGGTTGATGACAATGCCAGGCTGACAACCCGCATCACGAATCTGGCAGATCACTGCCATGGGGTCACGGGCGGTGTCGGGGTGAACATACAGGATGTCGACTCCCGCGTCGGCAAACAACTGAACATATCTGCCAGGCTCCAGAATCATCATGTGGAGCTCAGTCTCAAGCGACGTGTTGCGACAAATCGACTTCACGTCTCCCAGTCCCAACGCGAAGTTAGGTACATACTGGCCATCCATGACATCTAGGTGCAGCCGGTTAGCGCCAGCGGCCTCCAGGTCTGCTACCTCTTGCTTGAGGTTGTCACAGTTGGCACACATTAATGATGGTGAATATATCATACTTTCTCTTTTTGCATTTTAGAAACGAAAGCCAGCTCGACTTGTTGTGTTTCTAGCGTCTCACCGGGCCACAACAAAATTGTGGAACCGGGAGCCACGTCGATGCCGTCGCAAATGAGCATGCCCCGCACAAGGGTGAAGCACTCGAGTGTGCCGCTTTCGTTACTGTACGCCGCTGTGGCGTTGATGAGTTTTGTGCTATATGTTTTCTCTTGTATCTCTTGTCCGTTGTAATGCCGCACCTGCGACTTCAGGTGGATGTCAAGGGCACTGGTAGCCTTCTCGACATGCAACTCACGCTTGTTGCCCTGGGAGTCAGTGCGGTCGTAGTCATAGAAACGATAGGTGAAGTCGGCGCCCTCTTCTATCTCGAACACCAGACTGCCCGCAGTGATGGCGTGCAGTGTGCCTGGCTCGACGAAGACATAGTCTCCGACTTTGACCGCCAGCGTGTCGGCCATTGCCATGAACTGCCCTTGGGCAATCATCTCAGCCTCCTGCTCTGCGTCGCGGCAGGTGCAACCATTGATGATGGTGCCCGAGGTGGGGGCATCGATAAAGTACCACGACTCGCGCTTGCCGCGTGCTCGATGCTCCAGCGCGTTAGCAGCAGCGTCGTTGGGATGCACTTGGATGCTCAGGTTCTCCTGTGCTTCGGTCAGTGCCAACGTCAAGGGGAAATAGTCGTAGTGCGACATGCCGAACTCGCCCTTGAACAGCCGAAAGACTTCGTTCAGTGTCTGTCCCTTCCATTGATCGTTGAGGATTTCGTTGGAGATGCCCTCGCGGCAATAGAGCGAGTACAGGTGTCCGATGTTCTGTCCCTCGACACCAGCCAGCTGGCTGATTTTCGGTCCGCCCCAGATGGTGGTGTGTATGATTCGCTTCAGGATTAACATATCTCTGTTACAACTTCGCGAATTCTCATCACTTGGTTCAGCAGGTGCTCCAGATGGTCCAGCCGCAACATGCAACTGCCGTCGCACAATGCTTTCGACGGTTCGTTGTGCACCTCCATGAACAGTCCCGAGAGAACACCTGTCGCCACAGCCGCTTTGGCCAGATAGGGAACAAACTCGCTTTTGCCGCTGTTGTTCAGGTTGACTCCGCCGCCACTGATCTGCACACTGTGCGTGGCATCGAAAATCACGGGATAACCCAGCTGCGACAGACGGACCAGCCCTGCCATGTCAACCACCAGGTTGTTGTATCCGAAGCAGTTGCCGCGCTCGCAAAGCATAAAGTTTGTGCAACCGAAGTACTCCATCTTGCTTACCACGTTGGCCATCTCCTCAGGGCTGGAGAACTGCGCCTTCTTGATGTTGACAATCTTGCCAGTCATTGCCGCTGCTTGCAGCAGGTCGGTCTGTCGGCACAGGAACGCGGGTATCTGGATGATGTCGGCAACCTGCGACACGGGCTGTGCTTGAGACGGCTCATGGATGTCGGTGACAATCTTCACGCCCACCTGCGTCTTTGCATGCTCCAGGATGCGTAGGCCCTCGTCCAGCCCAGGCCCGCGGTAATTGGTTGCCTTGGTGCGGTTCGCCTTGTCCCATGAGGCCTTGAAATAGAAGTCCAGGTCAAATTTCTGGGCAATGTCTCGCAAGGCTTCAGCCAGGTAGAGCACATTGTCCTCCGACTCGATGACACACGGGCCAGCAAGAAACTTGAACTTCGGGGCAGTCATTTTATCCTTCACTGTCGTACTTTATCTCGTGTATATAGCATAGAAATCATGGCTTAATATCCTGCCTCCCAACAACTTATGTGTTGAAAAACAGGCAAAAAGCCACACAAAGCAGCACAAAAGTAGTTTTTTTTTTTCAGATAGGGTCATATTTAACAAAATTTGTGCAAGGTGAACGCAATAGTAACTATTCAGCGATTCGCCAACACTTCCGGAAGTGGAGGAGATTTTCAGAATCGCTGAATAGATACACGCAATAGTCTTTATTCAGCCACTTTTTCAAGTGGACTCAGTTGTTCTTTTTGAACATGCTCTCGTGTTACGATAGCTGCTATAGCCTGATGGTGAGGCGGTGGTCGGGGGTGCGCGACTCGGTGGGCTTGCCTACCTGGTTGCGATCCTCAAGGGCACTATGCATGGTGGGCTCGATGCGTGGCATCAGGTTGTCAATCAGAAATTTTCCCATGTCATCGGCGAGTTGCGGCGGGAACATGTCGGCAGCCATGTCCTGTATGCCTTTTTTTACCGCCGTGTAGATAGCATCGGCCTGCTGGGGATCTTCCCCGCCACGGGTGACGGAGAGCAGAGTCTCGGTGAATGGTTTCTGCAGGCGATTGACAAGCAGTGTGGCAACCTCGCTGGGAGTCTTGGGGACGTTTGACACATCCACGTCGCTGGCGGCGAGGAACGACATGACTTGATCATATTTGCTCTTTATGCGGGGCCACATCTTGTTAGCGAGGAGATGGGCTTCGGTGGACACGTTGCGCTCAACTTGTTCGCGGCCTTGTTTCAGCAAGTGCTTGCTCAGACCGAACGATGAAAATTGTGTGTCGATATACAGTGAGTCGAGCGAACGGTCGATAGTGACGAGGCGCAGAGGCATCGGGTAGGTGGACAATGAACCCGTGGCTACCTCGGTGAGCATGCCGTTGGTGACGGCATCGGTGATGTGCAGGTGGCCGGTGAACACGGCATGAACGCCGCAATCGGCCAGCACTTGTGCCGCTTGTTCGTGGTCGGTGACGATGTAGTCTTTGAGGTACTGTGACTCACCATCGATGTGCTCAAGCAGATGGTGGTGCATCATCGCCACCAAGTGCTTGCCTTGTTCATGTGCCTGTTGGGCCTGCTCACGCAGCCATAGCAATGTTTGGGGCCTGATACGCCCGGCATTCGTATAGTAATTGGTCGAGTCACCGCGAGCGGTGAGGCGGTTCTCTTCGTCGCGGTTAGAATCGATTGCGAGCATGACCAACCCAGGAATTGGTTCGCAGGTATAACTCAGCGAGGCTGGGTCGCGCCGTGAGTCGTTTCCATAGCCGTATGGGGCGTAAATCTGTGCGAACTCGTCGCGTGTGATGGTGGATGCCGTTGTGGCCTTGTCGCCCTTGTATTGCTTGGCATTGGGGTTGCTTATGTCATGGTTACCGGGAATGACGAGTGTGGGCACGCCATTCTGCGCCAGACGCGCCAGATGGGTAGCGAGCCGCTTGTGGCTAGCTTGTTCGCCATTGAAGGTGAGGTCGCCAGTGATGAGCAATAGGTCGGGTTTCTGCTTGATGACCCAGTTGACGGTAGCACTCATGAGCTCGTCGCTTTGCAACACTAGTTTCATGTCGTTTCGTGCCAACTTCTGTGCCGCCTCGCCATCATCATAGAGCTCGGGGGCCAACAGGTGGGTGTCGCTGATGACCAGGATTTGATAGGGGTTATTATTTGTCACAGTTTTCTTTTTACGGGGTGTCGCTGCCGCCATCAGGGTCACTACAGCCACTAGGCAGCAAACTGTTAGAAATAAGCGTTTCATTGTTCGATTGAGTTTTATCGCTACAAAGGTAAGACTTTTAATTAAGAATTAAGAATTACGAATTAAGAATTTCGTTTAATTAAGAAATAAGTTTTTATGTTGTGCCCCATATAAAGTCCTAGAGGCACTAGTGATTCTAGAAAATCTAGAACACCTAGTGCCTCTAGCTGCTCAGCTGTCTACCCTCTACCTTCTTCTATTCTTTTGTGAGCTGGTCGATAGAGGCGAGCACCTCGTCGTTGGTGCGTTGCATCTTGCGGAAGATCACGATAGCGATGGTCAGTCCGATGACTCCGCCGATGATGCCTCCGATAAAACCTCCTTGTGCAAAACCGTTCCAAAAATCTTCGGCAAAGCTTCCGGCTACGCGTCGCAGCTCGAACAGGAACCAAATAATCCAGATGATGACTCCCAACAATCCAAATGCGAAAGCCCAGGCGCGCTGTTTCTTCATCACAACAAGCTTTCGGCTTGCCTCGACCAGATTGCCGGTAAGCAGTTGGTTCTTGTCCACACGGTTGATGTAGAAGTCGGCGGCAACATCAACTGTGAGCATGACGGCGAGGAAGGCAAAGAGCCACCACGACAGCCCCATCATGGCGTGGACGGGCGCAAGTATGAGCAGGCACAGCGGTATCATGGCAACTTCGAGCCAGAGGTATTTCTTAATCCAAGATAATTTGCCGGTCATCGACTGACGGATGAGGCGTTCGTTGACAATCTCCTGTCGGTCTAGTTGCTGCCGGAGTTCGTTCATCTGCTGCCGCAGTTCTTCCAGTTGTAGGTCATTATCCATAGTAGTTTGTGTTTTTAGTTCATGTTTTTGAGTTGTTCCTTGATGCGATACAGACGCACACCTACGTTCTTGGGCGTGATGCCCACAATGGCGGCGATTTCGTCATAGCTCATGCTTTCGAGCCACAGCAGCACGATGGCGCGGTCGAAGGGTTGCAGCCGCTGGATGCGGTCGCGCAGCATCTGGGCCTGCTGGCTCTGAATATTGCTCTCGTCAAACAGGTCAATGTCCATCGTCAGTGGCACGGTGGCGTTGCGCTTTTTCTTGCGGTCGGCCGAGATGCACGTGTTCAGCGTGACGCGCCATACCCATGTCTGCACCTGGCTGCGCCCCTCGAATGATGGCAGGCCCCGCCAAAGGTTGATGAGAGACTCTTGGAAGAGGTCCTCGACCTCGTCCTTGTCGCTGGAGAACATGTAGCACACGCTATAGATCGTGCTTTTGTTCTGTCGGACCAAGTCAGTAAAATATTGTTCGTCCTGTTGCATATTCAAGAAACATGTTTGCCCATTAGACGCACGGGGTTGTCAAAAACTACACACTACTATCAAAAAAAATCACAAATGCCCCATGGGACATTCCTTGGGGCATTGTTTGGGTTGTCGTTAGAGATGTCAACGGGCATTGTAGGCCTCGAGGGCTTTCTCGAGGATGATTAACGCGCGCTTGAGGTCTTCAATCTTCAGCACGTAGGCCATGCGCACCTGGTCTTTGCCGGCACCGGGGGTGGCGTAGAAGCCGGTGGCTGGAGCCATCATCACCGTCTCGCCCTCGTAACTGAACTCCTCGAGGCACCAGCGGCAGAAGTCGTCGCTATCCTCGATGGGCAGCTTGACCATGGTATAGAATGCGCCGTTTGGCATGGGGGTGAACACGCCAGGAATCTTGTTCAGACCCTCGACCAGGCAGTTGCGGCGGGCGATGTACTCGTCGTATACCTCCTGGTGGTACTGCTTGGGTGCGTCGAGTGATGCTTCAGCGACAATTTGGCCAATCAGTGGGGGGCTCAGGCGTGCTTGCCCTAACTTGTTGACGGCCGCCATGATGTCGACGTTGCGGGTGATTAGGGCGCCGATGCGGATTCCGCACTCGCTGTAGCGCTTTGACACCGAGTCAATCATCACCACGTTTTGCTCGATGCCCTCCAGGCACATGCAGCTCAGATAAGGCTCGTCGCGGTAGCAGAACTCACGGTATACCTCGTCGGCGAACAGGAACAGGTCGTGTTTCTTGACGATGTCGCGCAGCTTGTAGAGTTCGTCGTTGGTGTAAAGGGTGCCTGTGGGGTTGTTGGGGTTGCAAATCATAATAGCGCGCGTGCGCGGGGTGATAAGCTTCTCAAACTCTTCGGCGGGCGGCAGGGCGAAGCCGTCTTCGATGTGGGTGGTGATGGTACGAACCACTACGCCCGTCTCGCAAGCAAAGCCCATGTAGTTGGCGTAGGCTGGTTCGGGGATGATGACCTCGTCGCCCGGGTTCAGACAAGCCTGATAGGCAAACATCACAGCCTCGCTGCCGCCACAGGTGACAAAGATGTTGTCGGGCGTGAGGTTGATGTTAAAGCGTTTGTAGTAACCCACGAGTTTGTCGCGGTAGCTCTGGATACCGGGGGTGGGGGAGTACTCCAGTACCTTGCGGTCAATGTTCTTCAGCGCGTCCAGCCCCTCCTTCGGGGTGTGGATGTCGGGCTGACCGATGTTCAGGTGATAGACTTTGATACCTTTCTTTTTTGCAGCGACGGCAAACGGGACGAGTTTGCGGATGGGCGAGGCCGGCATCATGACACTGCGTTGTGACAATTGAGGCATAGATGATGTTGTTTTAAAGTTTAAATGTTTTGTGGGCGCAAAGGTAGTGCAAACCGAGAGAAACACAAAATAAAAAACGAAGTTTTTGATTTTTATTTCCGTATTATAGAAGACAGCCCACCTTCGCCTTCTGCCAAAAAGGTCAAAAGATTGTAGTTTTGGTTAAATAAAGTTAATTATTATAAAATTTTCTGTTGAATTTGGGGCTTTCACGCGCATTGGTTTGGTGGGATGATTAAGAATGCTTAATTTTGCAGCGCATTCGTGAGAGGGGGCATCAGCTTCCTCGTTTTTGTTATAATTTTTTTTGAAAAGATGCTTGACAAAGCTGAAGTGACGCGGGTCATTGAACAAGCGATTGAGGGTAGTGACCTCTTCGTGGTGCAGGTGACCATCACGCGCGACAACATCATCACCGTTGACCTCGACAGTGACTCGAGTGTCGACATTGACCAATGCATCATGGTCAACGACGCAGTACTCGCCGCCTTTGACCGCGATGTGGAGGACTATGAGCTGACCGTGGGCAGCTACGGCATCTCATCGCCATTGCTGGTACGCCGCCAGTACGACAAGAACATCGGCCAGGAGGTCGAGGTGCTCACGCGCGACGGCCGCAAGCTCAAGGGCGTGCTGACCCAAGTCGATGACGAGGGGTTTACCATCGAGGTGCTTACAAAGGTCAAGGTAGAGGGAAAGAAGCGTCCCGCACAGATGATGATGCCTGAACGCATCACCTATGACAACGCCAAGCAAACAAAATGCGTGATTACTTTTTAGTAGACGTTAGACTACTGATAACTGATTTCTGAAAACTGAAAACTTAAAATAGCACTATGGCAAAAAGAGAAGAAGCGGTCAACATGACCGACCAATTTGCGGAGTTCAAAGAGCTCAAGAACATTGACAAGACCACACTCATCAGTGTGCTCGAGGAGTCGTTCCGCAGCGTGTTGGCCAAGATGTTTGGCAACGATGATAACTTTGACGTGATTGTCAACCCTGACAAAGGTGACTGTGAGATTTACCAGAACCTGGAGGTTGTCCCCGATGGTGAGGTTGAGAACCCCAATACTCAGATATCGTTGAGCGACGCTCAGGCCGATGACGACCCTGATGCAGAGATTGGCGAGGATCACACGCGCAAGATTGACTTTGCCAAGTTTGGCCGCCGCGCCATCCTGAATCTGCGTCAGACGCTGGCCAGCAAGATTTTGGACTTGCAGAAAGATGCCGTCTACAACAAGTTCAAGGAGTTGGAGGGCGAGTTGGTCACTGGCGAGGTCTACCAAGTGTGGAAGCGTGAGGTGCTGCTGCTCGATGACGAGAAAAACGAGCTGCTGTTGCCAAAGGATCAGCAGATTCCTACCGATGTCTACCGCAAGGGTGAGACCGTGCGTGCCGTGGTGCACAATGTCGACAACAAGAACAACAACCCCAAGATTACGGTGTCGCGCACCAGCGAAGTGTTCTTGCGCCGATTGTTCGAGCTTGAGGTACCCGAGATTCACGACGGCCTGATTGTCATCCGCAAGGTTGCCCGCGTGCCGGGTGAGCGTGCCAAGATTGCCGTTGAGAGCTATGACGACCGCATTGACCCCGTGGGAGCCTGCGTGGGTGTGAAAGGTGCCCGCATCCATGGCATCGTACGCGAGTTGCGCAACGAGAACATCGATGTGATTCCCTACACCAACAACCCACAGCTGCTCATCCAGCGCGCGTTAAGCCCCGCCAAAATCTCGTCGATGCGTCTCGATGACGAAGCCAAGCACGCCGAGGTGTTCCTACGCCCCGAAGAGGTCTCATTGGCCATTGGCAAGGGTGGACTGAACATCAAGTTGGCAACGATGCTCACCGACTACTCCATCGATGTGTATCGTGACCTGGATGTTGAGGAGGAAGACATCTACCTCGACGAGTTCAAGGACGAGATTGACGAGTGGATTATTGAGGCACTAAAGGAGATGGGTTGCACCACCGCCAAGAGTGTGCTACGCACGCCGCGCGAGCAGCTCATCGAGCAGGCCGACCTCGAGGAAGACACTGTCGACAACATCCTCGCCATTCTGCGTGAGGAGTTTGAGGAGTAAAAGTTGATAGTTGCTACTGAAAACTGACAACTTCGGTATTTCTCTAACTGATAAACAATTCAAAAGAAAAATATGCCAATCAAGATAAGTAAAGTAATAAAGGATTTGAACGTGGGCAAGCTCACGCTGCAGGAGTTTCTGCGCAAGCGTGGTATAGAGATTGAGGACAATATCAATGCCCGCATCGATGACAAGGTCTATGAGATGCTTGTCAAGGAGTTCCGTCCTGACTTGGAACTCAAAGCCAAGGCCAATGATGAGGCCAAGGAACGTCAGAAGGAGAAAGCCAAGCAGAAAGCTGTAGAGGAGATTGAGACCCGTATCCCTGGTCAAAAACCCACCTTCTTGGGCAAAATTGACCTGAAGACCGGAAAACCCATTGTGGAGAGCAAGTCGGAACAAAAGCCTGAGCCAAAAGTTGAGCCGACACCTGAGCCTGAACCCAAGCCTGAACCCAAGCACGAGGTGGCGGCAACGTCCGAGGTGAGTGTGGAACCTGAAGCAAAGGTTGAGCCAGAAAAGAAGGCTAAGCCTGCCTCGGCCAAGAGTGGTAAAAAATCTGAAAAAGCGAAGGTCGTCGAGATGCCCAAGGTTTCAGAACCCTCAAAGCTTTCAGAGCCGCTAGAGACATCTGATCCAAGCGAGTCAACCGCTGAACCCGAGGTCTTCAAGCTAGGCACTACCAAGCAGGGTCCCCAAATCACTGTCATTGGCAAAATTGACTTGGATGCGTTGAACCAGCAGACGCGTCCCAAGAAGAAGACCAAGGA
>JAEEJI010000065.1 GCA_016281825.1 Muribaculaceae bacterium
GTAATGTCAACGGTGCCAATCGAACCGTTGCTGAAATTCTCCTTTGACAACCACAGCAGCTCACCATCAGGCGACTCAACCAATTTGTGAGCAGAGATGGCCTGTCGGTAAGCGAGTGCACAGAGTTCGGCATACTCTCGTCCGCCCACTTGGGTAGCCAGCTCCATTAGTTCGGCATCAAACTGGTCACAACGCTTGCGCAGTGCGGGATATTGCTGCAGTGCCAGCCGCACCTGCTCCTCAATGGTGTGGTGACCGTCTCGGTTCCAGTAGGGGCGCAAGTTTGTCCCAAAGTACTGCACTGAGTAGATGTCATCGTAAGCTACCATTATCATGCCCTGCCTCACGCGTATACGCCCCAGACGGTGGGTCATGGCCAATTTGTCGTTCTCGACAGTCGCCTGTGCCTCACGATTTGACGCGGCAAGATAGAAATAGCCCCAGTCAATGCGCACATCATCACCTTTTTTGCCCAAGACATGTTGCTCGGTGGTGCCCACCCGCGCCATGGTTAAGCCATCGCGCTGTATCACCTCTCGCACAACAGGTTGGCCGATGACATCGGTCGCCCAAGCGTCAGTCGCCAACACACGCACCGTCACATCATGCTCTGCCCCGTCACGGCTTTGGATCTTGTAGACCAAATAGTTGACAGGCCGTGAAAGCAAGTCCAGGTCATCCATCAGTAACGGAGCCATAAACGAGAAGTCTAGCAGCACGGGGCCGCAGGCAAAGCGATAGTGCGTCTGCGTGGCCTGCACATCAACCTCGTACTGGGCAGCCACAAGGCGTTGGGTTTGCACAGTAGCATCCTGCACTTCAAGCGACAAGTCCAGCACCCCTCCCCCATCGCGGTTCCAACAGGTGGCAGCAATCACGTTCTCGCCAGGGTGCAAGGCTGCAAGGGCCTCGTCCCTGAGTTCCAAGTGCTGATTCGTACGCCAGGCATGGCCGGTGTCCACCACCTTTACCCCGTTGATCCAAATGACCGCATCGTCGTCGTGCGAATAACCCAGAACCACGCGTTTATCTGTGAGGTCGTTTAGGACGACGGTGCGCCGCAGCCATATGCGTTCTGTTTTCCATGGCGTGCCCTGGAATGAGTCGTAACCTGTAGAAAATGCACCCTTGCCTTGCTTCCAGGAACTGTCGTCATAGTCAGCCTGCTGCCATTGTCCCGTCGGCTCCTCGGTCACATAACGACAAGGCCACGGCATGGCGACCCCGTTGGGCGCCACCACTTGAATAGAAGGATTGTCTATTCCCATGAACTGGTAATCAACACCATCGACGGTAATGATGCCCAGTAGGGGACGGTCCTTCTCGGTCCAATGCTTGACATTGCTGTCATACAAGCGGTCGGTGAGCGACCAGCCGCTCATATAGGGGTCTACCGTAATCAAGGGATAGCCCGACGGGCGCAGATGGCTCACGGCATGTGACATCAGTGCCACAAACGCCGCCATCGTCAGTGTGGTGATTGCTTGTCTCATTATAGCTTCAACTTTTTGTGTTGCAAAAATAGGTAAAACAATTGTAAACACCATACACCACGATAACACAATGGGCACATTGCCACTAAAGTGACAAAAATTGACCCCAACGCCACATTTTGCATTGGGGTCAGTCATCTAGCATTTGTAATTGCTAGTTTTTCAACTTTATGCCTTTAACCGAGGCATAACATGAGTCGAGGTACTCGGCGATAACCTCGAGCGTATTGTCGCCAGGACGAGCATTCGAGCCGCCGGAATGGAGTATTGACTCATCGTCAAACTCTGCCTCATAACCCCATCCGTAACCATCCAGCACCTCAAATTCTGGCCGATAGTGGTCCAGGTAGTTCTGCAGGTTATTGTCCTTGATGAGTTTCTCGACATGTTCCAGCACGCCGGCGTCGACCTTGATGGTGTCGCCCCACTTTTCATCCCATAGCTTGAAAACGCAGAGCTTCACTTTTCCTTTGGTATCACTCTTAAGCGTATACTCAAAATTAGGTTGTGGCATCGTGCCATACTCGGCATAGTGAAAACTGACGAGCTTGCCTGTCGGGACAGGCTTGTTATTCACAGAATTCTTCACGCTCTTGCATCCCAGTAACGCCAGCAGGGTTGCAGCCGCGGTTGCAATCAACAATAGATATTTCATATTCATATAGAGGATAGAGGCTCTTGACTCACTAGATATGGTCTAGAGGACTAGAGTCGACATTCTTAATTCTTAATTCTTAATTCTTAATTGCTAAAGGTTCTTAATTACTTCAGCCCCTGCCAGGTGCCTTTAATTTGTTTGCATTGGGTATACATGGCCGGGCAGTTGCTTACCACATAGAAAGACTCGCCCTCGGGTTTCACCACTTCCACGCCGCGCCAATTGGTGTCCCAGCCTTCACTGTCAATCTGGAGGTAAATGACCGTACCTCCCAAGAACTGGCTGTCTTGGTACTTGGTCGCCGGATTGACACGCATCTTGACGCAGTAGGGAGATTTGGGCGTGTATGCATTCCCCGGATTGGCACCATCCAACAAAGCGGCAGCCAGGTAAGGACGCGCGTAGAATTTGTCTTTGCCCATCATTTCCTTCAGTCGTTCGACAGTGGAGTTATAGTTAGTTGACGTGTTATTCAATCGCAAGGCCTGCTCACCCACCACTCGGTCACGGCGGTACATTTCAAAAGCCATCACTTGCAGGGCAACGGCTCCCTGTGGCTCCTTGCCCAAGGTCTGTCGCACCTGCTTGAACTCCTCGAGCGTGGCGGGGATGCCGGCAAATGTCACGCGGCTGCTCTGCGACTTGTCCCATGTGTCATGATTGATGCGCCCCTCTATCTTGTAGGTTTTCGCACCGACACTGCACTCCATCTTCTGAGCGGTGGCACTCATGGCGAACAGCGACATCAGCGTGAACGCCAGTAATTTCGTCATAATTCGGTTCATTTTTTGTAGTTTATTGGTTAGTTGTGTGCAAAGGTAGTAAAAAAAACTGACAGTCCCAAATACCATATCTTTTTTGTTAAAATGATTTGCCAACCATCACTTTTCAGCACATTTGGCTAGGACAAAGGATCGTTTCACATTATTTAGCATGGAATTTTAGAGTTTTTCTTGCACAATGTCATGATAGTGTGTAAATTTGCACGCTTTTTGGGCAACCATCCAGAAGAAGACAACTACCATTTGTAATAACAAACTTAAAAATAAACTCTAAATGAAAACCTTCAACCTTTTAAAGTTGGCGTTGCTCGCTCTCCTGCTGTGTGTGACGACTCAACTGCAGGCAGCTGATGTGGATTTGGCTACTGCACAGAATGCAGCGAAAGCATTCCTGACCAAACAAGTTGCCAACGGGCGCCTGAGAGCTCCGGCTGCAACCAACCTCCAGCTCGTCAAGGCCGAGCCGTCGGTGGCAAAGCCCACTGCTGTGGACTATTACATCTTCAACTCCGACAAGTCGTATGTCGTCATTGCCGGTGATGACCAAGCACCAGAGATTCTGATGTACGGCGAGGAGGGCAAACTTGACCTGAACAACATCCCCCCTGCCATGCAGTGGCTGCTCAATAAGTACAAATATCAGATTGATGGTCTCAAGGCCGGGACGATGAAGGCCAATCCGCCGCTACGCGCATCGACCACACCCGTCGCGCCGCTGGTCAACGCCAACTGGGACCAAGATACTCCCTACAACAACCAGTGTCCTACCAGTGGCGGTTCTCATGCCGTCACAGGCTGTCCTGCCACCTCGTTGGCCATGTGCTACTACAAGTGGAAATGGCCCAAGACATTCCCTGCTGTAGCAGCCATTAATGGTTCGAGTTCTGGTGGTCTCTCAGCTGCAGCCCTGCCCACACGCGTAGCCGACTGGGATAACATCATCGATGAGTACACCGGTCCCACGAACACCTCCTACACAACAGCTCAAGCCAATGCTGTGGCATGGCTGATGCGCTATGCGGGCCAGGCTATTCCTGATTATCAGTACAGCACTTATGCCAGTGGCGCCAACGACCCCGAAATCTACCAAGGCGTCCTTAACATGGGCTACACCAATGCACAACTGCTTACATTGACCGAACTAGTTCAGTCGGGCGGCAATTACACCAATAGCTCACAGCATTATACCGATGCACAATGGAACGAATGGATGTTGAACGAGCTCCATAAAGGTAATCCTATCGAGTACCTAGCTTACGATATCTCCACTGGATGGTGGGGGCAACAAGACGTTTCGGGTCATGCCTTTAACGTGTTCGGCTGTGACAGCAATGGAAAGTACTACGTGAACTGGGGCTGGAGTGGTGACAGCAATGGCTACTGCACCCTGCACAACTTCACCACCTCCACCGGTGCTACCGGCCAGTCAGGCTCTTACGTCTTCAAGTACGGTGAGGCCATGATTATCGGCATCGCACCTCCTGGCCCAATGATTGATGCCTCGGTAACCGACCTCAACATGACGTGCAACACCAATGAGACTGCAACCTCTACCTTTACAGTCACTGGAGACCAACTAACAGATAAGATTACCATCACGAAGACCGACGCCAACAATGTGTTCACCGTCAGTCCCACCAGCGTGACCGTGGCTGAAGCAGAGGCCGGAAAGACAATTACTGTCACTTTCAAGCCCACTGTCCACGGCACCTTCACCGGCAAACTGACGCTGAAGAGCACCGATGCCGAGGATGTGGTTGTCAACCTTAACGGAACCGCCACGCTCAAGAAGAGTGATATCACCCTGCAAGAAGCGAGCAACGTCACCGAGACTTCGTTCAAGGCCACTTGGACTGACCCCACCCCAACCGCCAATGTTGCGAGCTACACGCTGGAGGTCAAGGAGTATGACCCGAATGCAGCCACACTGTTGCTGGAGGAGAACTTCAACAAGTTCACGACATCAAGCAGCGCTGACATCAGTTCGAGCCTGAACAACTGGATGGACAATCCTGGATGGACCGGCAGCAATCTGCACCAAGATGTTGGAGGTATCCGTTTGGGTTCGAGTTCGGCAGTGGGTGTACTCACCAGTCCAGCATTGGACTTGGGCGATAGCGAAGGCAAAGTGACGGTGAAGTTCACCGCAACAGGCAAAGACAAAGCCGACTTTAAGATTACTTGTGGCACTTCGAGCCAGACCATCAACATCCCGAAGACTACCGATGATTACGTCATTGTGCTGGATGTCCCGACACAGTCAGGGCAGAAGTTCGAGTTTGCTACCGTTGCGAATAAGCGTGTGGTCATCAGCCATATCGAGATTCACAATGGCGACATCACGGATGCCAAGGCGCCTTTGCGGGCAGCCGTTGAGCAGGGCGACGCACTGTATCGCCTCATCACCGGCATCACCGCCAAGACTTACACCATTCAGGGTCTCACCCCCGCCAAGACCTACCGCTTCAAGGTGAAACCGCTCTACATCGACGGCACCGAAGGCAACTGGACCAAGAACAAGCA
>JAEEJI010000066.1 GCA_016281825.1 Muribaculaceae bacterium
GTATGGGTTCTCGGTAACGTGGGCGACCAAGGTTGGGACCCCTCGGTGGGAACTATGATGACCTGGGACGAGGAAACCCAATGCTATGTGTTGACCGCCGATTTCAACGCCAACTCATACTTCAGCTTCACCACCGCCCTGTCCGAGACCAGCAGTGGCTGGGATGACATCCGTCCTTTCCGTTTCGGTGCTCCGTCCAACGGCTTTGTTGTTGACGACAACCTGGACACCCCCGTCGCTTGCGGCGATTATGGTTCAAGTGCCGACAACGCATTCCTTATCAAGGGTGCTGCCAATTACACCATTACCCTGATGATTGACGAAGAGTTCGGCAACATGGTGGCCTTTGAGCGCAATGGCGAAGTCGTTGCTGAGCCCGATCCCGTTGACGAAGGTCACATCTACCTGATGGGTGATGTGAACAACATCGGTTGGGTCACCAACACCAATTTCATGATGACCGAGGAAGGCGATGGCATCTTCACCGCCAACATCAACGTGGTTGCCGACAGCATTGGCTACTTTGGCTTCACCCACGCTCGTTCGACCATGTACGACAACAGCTGGGACGCTATCGCTCCCTTCCGCTTCGCTGCTCTTGACTCTGTCAACAGCGAGGTTGTCCTGAACGAGCCCATGGCTGTTGGCGAAGCTGGCAATTTCGAATTCTCATTCGGCCTGGTTCCGGGCAAGTACATCATCACCCTGGATATGAACGCCAACACGCTGACCGTTGTTGAGAACACCGCCAACTACATGTACATCATCGGTAACGACCCGTTCGGTGGTTGGAATCCTGCTGCAGGTATGACCATGGAAGAGGTCGAGGATGGCATCTTCGAGGCCAAGGCTGTGATCAATGGTGATTGCTGGTTCGTCTTCTCGGGCGACAGCGGAAGTTGGGATGCCGTCAACGCTCTGCGCTATGGTCCTGCCGACGACGCTACCGAGGACCAGGTTGTCACTCCCAACGAGGAGGTCACCACTCAGCTCACCACCAGCAACAACAGCTACAAGATTACTGGCGACGGCAACGAGTACACCATCACCTTCAACCTGAACACCCTCACCTTCAAGTTTGCAGGTGGCAGCGTCACTCCGGGCGTTCTTGGTGACGTGAATGGCGACAACGAGGTTGATATCGCAGACGTCAACGCCATCATCAACATCATGCTCCAGAAGAATCCTGCTAGCGATTATCCTGGAAATGCTGACGTGACTGGTGACGGCAGTGTTGACATTGCTGATGTCAACGCCGTGATCAACATCATGCTTGGCAAATAATTGTCTCTGACCGATGGCCGTGGCACCCGGTTTCTAAGTCTCTATTTTAGCCACTGTCATCGCAGCAGATATCCCACACGAGGGCGACACCACCACAGGTGCCGCCCTCGTTTTTTCACACAATTAAATCGCCTTAATTCCGTTTAAATTATTAGCCCCCATAATGATAGCGATTACTTGGCGTTCCCTAAGATTGCCCTGCGGGCAAGAAATTAGAAAAAAAATTATCTGAAAAATATTTGGGCCTGCGGCCAGAAATTATTATTCAAACATAGTATTTCCACGCGTCAGCGTGCAATAATTCTAAACAATGGAGCTTGACGAGAAGACATTGGAGTTTGTGCGGGAGCATGGCGAGGACGACGTGCGGCGATTGGCATTGCAGGCGGCGCGGTGGCCCGATATCGACATGCCGACGGCACTACAGCAGATTGCTGGACGGCAGACGGCACGCGACAAGGTGCCGTCGTGGGCCGCCACCGACGGTCTGCTCTACCCGCCACACCTCTCGATGGAACAGTGTTCGTCCGAGCGGACAGCACGCTACAAATCCATGTTGGTTGAGGGCGACTCGCTATGCGACCTCACCGGCGGCTTGGGCGTGGACTTCACCTTCATGGCACAAGGGCGGAGCCGGGCGACTTACGTGGAGCGCCAAGAAACGCTGTGCGCCCTCGCCCGCCACAACTTGCCCCTGCTGGGACTGCCACAGGCCCAGGTGGTGTGTGCAGATGCCGAAGAGTACCTTGCCAGCATGGACGAGGTAGACACCCTCTACATTGACCCAGCACGACGCGACAATGCTGGCAACCGCGTCTATGCCATCGCTGACTGCACGCCCGACGTGAGCGCACTCGCCTCTACCCTATTGGCAAAGGCCAAAACGGTCATCATCAAGCTCTCGCCCATGCTCGACATGCACCAAGCCCTGCGACAGCTGCCCTGCGTCGAGCAGGTGCTTATTCTGGCGGTGGGGGGCGAGTGCAAGGAGATGGTCATGGTCATGCGCCGCGGCTGGGAAAAGGATTGCCAAGGAGTTCACTGTATCGACATCAATCCTCGATTCGAAACGCACAACCGTTTCAGCTACACCTTGGACAGCTCCTGTCCACCCGCACCAGTATGGGACGAGACTGTACCACCCTGGGGGCTATGGCTTTTCGAGCCTAACGCCACCATTATGAAGGCCGGTTGCTTTGACCATATAGCAGATCGAAATGACTTAATGATAATAAGTCGCGACAGCCACCTTTTGGTTGCCGACCACCCTATCAGCGACCAATATGGGCGCGTATTCAGCATTTGGGACATCTCGACGATGAACAAACGCGAACTGCAAAAGGCAATGAAAGGCATCACCCATGCCAATGTGGCGGTGCGCAACTTCCCGATGAGCGCTCCCGAGCTGGCACGCCGCCTGAAGGTCAAGGACGGCGGCGACACCTACATTTTCGGCACGACAACGGCCACTGGCAAACATATTATCATCATATGCAAAGCAGATGAAAAAAATTAGCATCACATTACTCCTACTGGCTAGTGTACTAGCCAGCTGTGATCACATCAACAACAAGGAGGTGCCCAACTTCATGGTGCGCCTTGACCTGGGGACGTATGCCCTGTGGAACACCTACGGCGTGAGCGGCGTGGGCGACTACCGCTACTTCAACCGCGACAAGCGCTTGCCCGCCAACTTCCCCTATAACGTGAACACCTACACCGGTTATGGGGGCGTACTCCTCATCCAAGGACTGGACGCGGGCACAGGGAGTTATGCGCCGCTGGCATTCGACGCAGCCTGCCCTGTGGAGAACAAGATGGATGTCGTGGTGGGCATCGACAGCGAGAACTTCGACGCCGTATGCCCCAAGTGCCACTCGCACTACGACGTGCTCATGGGTGGCGGCGGTCCCAAGAGCGGCCAGGCCTACACCCTCAAATACGGCCTGCGACAACTCAAAGTATACACCTCGCCCAACGGCGGATATACTATAACAAATAATTAAGAATTAAGAATTTAGAATTAAGAATTAAGAACTTTTGTCAATTAAAAATAATCTAGAAGATAGACTATTTAGTACCTCTAGAACCCGACAACGATGCGAAAGATTACGATATTGCTGGTCTGGATGACAGTAACAGCTGTCGCCGCCACATTACCCACACGGGTGCCCTACCGCGACCCGAAGCTGCCCGTCGACCTGCGCGTGAGCGACCTGCTGGAGCGTATGACGCTCGAGGAGAAGGTGGGACAGCTGCAGTGCCTGATGGGTTGGGAGTCCTACATGCGACAGGGTGACCAAGTGACCACGACCGAGGCGTTCCGCCAGCAGGTGCGCGACCGCCACATCGGTATGTACTGGGCGGTGCTCCGCGCCGACCCGTGGACGCAGAAGACGCTCACCAGCGGACTGAACCCCGCACTGGCAGCCGATGCGACAAACGCCATGCAACGCTTCGCCGTCGACAGTACGCGCCTGGGCATCCCGCTCTTGCTCGCCGAGGAAGCCCCGCACGGCCACATGGCAATTGGAGCAACGGTATTCCCCACAGGGCTGGGACTGGCAGCAACGTGGTCGCCCCAATTAATGCGCGAGGTGGGAATGGTCATTGCATGCGAGGTGCGGGCACAAGGCGCACACATCAGCTACGGTCCCGTGCTGGACCTGGCGCGTGACCCGCGATGGTCGCGCGTTGAGGAGACGCTGGGCGAGGATCCATGCCTGAGCGGCACCCTCGCGGCAGCGATGATCCAGGGGATGGGCGGCGGTGACCTGAGTTGGCCCGATGCGACCATCGCCACATTGAAGCACTTCGTTGCCTATGGTGCGGGTGAGGGAGGCCAAAACGGTGCACGCGCATTGGTCACGCCACGCGAGCTGCAGCAGGTGTTCCTGCCACCGTTCCGCCAGGCCATCGATGCGGGGGCATTGTCGGTGATGACCGCCTACCACACCATCGACGGCATCCCATGCACCGCCGACCGCCACCTGCTCACCGACGTGCTCCGCGACGAGTGGGGTTTCGGCGGACTGGTGGTGAGCGACCTCTATAGCATCGACGTGATGCACAACACGCTGCATACCGTGGCGACACCGCTCGATGCCGCCATTGCCGCACTGCAAGCGGGAGTGGACGTGGACCTGGGCGGGAACTGCTACGCCCAACTGCCTCAGGCGCTCGCAGAAGGACGCATCACGATGGAAGACATCGACCGAGCCGTGCGCCGTGTGCTGCGGCAGAAGTTTGAGTTGGGGCTTTTTGAGCACCCCTATGTCGATGCCCGCGCGGCAAGCATGACTGTGCACGATGCCGCGGCAGTCGACGTGGCACGCCGCGTGGCACAGGCCTCCATCACATTGCTAAAGAACGATGGCACATTGCCACTGCGGCGCGACCAGCGTGTGGCAGTGGTTGGTCCCAATGCCGACAACATCTATAACCTGCTAGGCGACTACACCGCACCGCAGGCTACGGGCAAGGTCATAACGGTCTACGACGCGCTGCGGCAACAGCTGGGTGAGGCACACTGCACGTATGTGAAGGGCTGCGCTGTGCGCGACACCAGCCAGTGCGACATCGCCCGAGCCGTCGAGGCAGCACATGCGGCCGATGTGGTGGTCGCCGTGGTGGGCGGCTCGTCGGCACGCCATAGCGGCACAAGTTATGAACAGACGGGCGCAGCAAGCACACTGCAACAGGCGATCACCGACATGGAGTGCGGTGAGGGCAACGACCGTGCCACGTTAGACCTGTTGGGACGGCAGGACGAGCTGTTACAAGCACTGAAGTCGACTGGAAAGCCACTGGTGGTAGTCTACGTCGAGGGGCGGCCGCTGAACAAGTGTTGGGCCGACGAACATGCCAATGCGCTGCTTACCGCCTACTATCCGGGCGAACAGGGCGGCAACGCCATCGCCGATGTGTTGTTAGGTGACTGCGACCCTGGCGGTCGTCTGCCAGTGACGGTGCCGCGCCATGTGGGGCAACTGCCAGTATACTACAACCGTCCGTTGCCCGCGGCGCACGACTATGTGGACCTGTCGGCGCAGCCGCTATACCCCTTCGGGTACGGGCTGAGCTACACCACGTTCCGCTACGGCGAGATGACGGTGAACGAGACCAGCGACGGCTATGATGTGGCAGTCGAACTGACAAATACGGGCAGCCGGCGTGGCGACGAAGTGGTGCAACTCTATGTGCATCACCCTGTGGCACCGATTGTGCAACCCGAACGACAGCTCTTGGCGTTTGAACGGGTCACGCTCAACGCGGGCGAGACGCGCAGCGTGACGCTGCACGTCCCCTTGCGCGCCGTTCAAATTGTCAACGCCCAGATGCAATGGGAGTCCGCGCCAGTGGAATTTGTGTGCAACCCTCACAGCCTCCGCTGACTGGCAAAAAACTATCCCTGTTCTCTAGATTCCAATCCTGCACCACGTAGACAGTAGTTCGTTTTAATTCAATCTCCTTAAAAGAGGGAGGGCTTCTCAGCGCCTCCCTCTTCTTCTTTTTAGTCATTCAACCATCACATGCAGCATTCTTACAGTTCTTGTTGTTTTTTGGGTGGTCACGAACAAAAAATTGACCTGACAGGTATATGCAGTGATGAGCTTGAGGCGGTTATCTGCGATGGAACCAATACCAGTGTGTATGCACCTGTTTATGGCTTCAACTACGACTGCCAAAATGCCCGCGTACAGATGATTTATCCCGCCGAGATGCTTGCCGACCTCGAGGGAGCCGATATTATCGGTGTGACATTCCATCCGATGGTTTCCGTGGGCTTCTATAATGGTTCGCTGCAACTGAATTTGGGCGGTACCGAGGCTACTGAGTTCAGCAAAGCTTATGGTGTTATTGATACTCCCATCACTGGACTTACCAATGTTGCCACTATAGTTCCCGCTCAGGGTGCTACCAAACTGGAGTTCTTGTTCGACGAGCCTTACAAGTACGAGGGTAGCAACCTCGCTGTTGAGACCTTAGTGGCCCAGTCTGGCGGCTTTGGTAGCACTACTTTCATGGGATTGACTACCGAAAACGCACCATGCTTCTATGAGTATGAAGGCAGTTGGGGCAGCGGAACTGAAGTTGTTAAGTTCCTGCCAAAGATGACCATTGTGTACAAGAAAGCAGCAGAGGAGCCTGTGTACTATGTGGTTGGCGGTTTCAACGACTGGAGCCAGGAAGAGGGAATGGTTGAGATCACCGAGGCTGGTGCTACCATCACTGTCGAGGCTCAGGGTCCGAATGACAAAAACCAGGAATTCAAAATCATAACTGCTGCCCAGGATGGTGGCTGGATTTGGTATGGTGGTGAGGATGCTAACGGAGCTGGGTTCTTCGACCTCACCGGCTGGCTGGGTTCTCCCATTACGCTTAACGATTCTCCCGCTCCTACCGTGCAGAACTTCCGTCTGCCCGATGCTGGCACTTACAACATCAAGCTGGTTGCCGACCGTGACGCTCTTGAAGGCCTGAAGATGGTTGTTACTAAGGAAACCGTCACTGCCATTGAGACTGTCAAGGGCGAGGTCAAGGGTGACAACGACTACTACAACCTGATGGGCCAGAAGATGAACGGCAACAACCTACCTGCCGGCATCTACATCCACAACGGCAAGAAAGTTATCGTGAGATAATGAATAATTAAGCCCCCTTAGTCACTCAAAAAGAGAGGGAAACTAAATACGCTATACCGCCTGGCACGGATTGTCCGTCGCCAGGCGGTTTTTGTCATATACAGATTCATCCCAAATCGATTTCAATAGCCCAGATTTAGCAAATCGTCATTTTTTTAGCGAAAAAGTTGTGAATTTAAAATTTTTTCAGTACTTTTGACGCGAGTTTAAAAACCAATCCTTTTGTTCACTTTAATCCTTTTGCTTTATGAAAAAAATTTTTACTCTTTTCGCTGTGGCTACGCTGGCATTTGCCGCACAAGCCAATGTATTAACCGTTGCTGAAGGTGAATATCAATCATCGGGAAATCCCGTGTACGGCCTTTGGTTCGACACTCCGGGTATCACCCAGCAGATCTATCCCGCCGAGATGCTAGCCGAGATGAGTGGCAGCCAAATTACAGAGGTCTCCTTCTTCACCATTGGTGTTGCTTATGAGGCCATGGGCTATACCTATGAGGAGGTCTATGATGACGACTATCGCAATTACATTAACTTTGAGGGCGCTGATGTAGAATTGGCGCTCATGGAGATTAGCGAGTTGGGCTTTACCGAGGCCGTCACTTATACCGGCGCTACCGTCGTTGCCTCCACTACTCCCGTTAAAGGCACCTCTGGACTGACCTTTGTCCTAAACGAACCGTTCCAGTACAATGGTGGCAATCTGCTCGTCCAGGTGACTTATGATGGCGATGGCAGTTATGGATCAACCTACTTCTGGGGCACTGGAATGGTAGACGAGGATGATAATCCTCTCTATTATTGCAGCTACTATGGATATGAGAATTACTCAGGCGTTTTGCAAGGCAACCTAAGTGCCTTCCTGCCCGCAGCTTCTTTCACCTATGAGGCTTCTGAGCCCGTGTTCTCTCTTGTCGGCTTCAATGATTGGGATAATCCTATCGCAATTGGCGAAGACGGTGTAACTATCGATGTTGAGCAACAAAACTTCGAAGATCCAAATGACACCGCACAAGAGTTCAAGATCGTCACCACCGATGCCGATGGTGAATTGGTCTGGCTAGGTGGTGTTGACGAGAACAATGTTGGCTTCTTCATGATCGAAAACAGCATGCTTGATGCTCCCATCTCGCTCGATGACGCAGGCGCCAACTTCCGTCTGCCCGAGCCTGGCAACTATACCATCCATCTGGCATTCCTCGATAAGTCTACCGTGAGCGGCTTAATCATGTTCGTGACCAAGAATGAGGTTACTGCAGTGAACGGCATCGCTGCCAAAACTATCGCAGGTGTCAAGTATTACAACCTGGCTGGTGTCGAGAGCAGCAGACCGTTCAATGGCATCAACGTCGTTGTGACCACTTACAGCGATGGCACTATCAGCACGACCAAGGTTGTGAAGTAATGCACAATTCATAATGCACAATTACTGCCTGGCACGGGTTTCCGTCGCCAGGCGGTTTTTTCTTCGCCTGTGTTGCCTGCAGTTGAGCCCCATTGACAAGATTTTTTGAAAAACTCTTGCATACATCAATAATTTTGACGAAATTTGCGTACAAGTTGTACATACAGTGATTTGATTTTATTGTTTTAGCCGCCATCAAATCGCTGCAAATCAGCAATATGCATAACCAAGGGTACATGAACAAAATAAGGAATGTCGCACATAAGATAAGGCAGTGGTTTATCCTGTTGGACAAACGCCAACGAAAGACCACTTTGCACACAGTAAAAACTGATGAACAGCATACGTGTGCCAACTGCGGAACGGCCTTTGTCGGACATTTTTGTCCCCAATGCGGCCTTCGTGCCGACAATCATCGTGTGACATTCAAGAACGTTGTGCAAGGCTTCCTTGACATCTGGGGGTTCGGTTCACGGCCGATGCTGCGTACCATTCATGAGCTATTCTGGCGACCAGGATACATGATTCGTGACTATCTGCATGGCCATCAACCTCTCTTCTTCCCTCCGTTCAAGATGCTTATAATCATCACACTGGTCTTTGCGATTGTCTCTTCCCTTCGTGGCATAGAGCCGTCGGCAGAATCTGCATTCATATATGGCGATGTTTTCCAGCGATACGGAGCCCCAGCATGGGTTATAAGTCTCTTCGAAAAGATTGATACCATACTTCTCTGGCTACATAAAAACCCCGCCTACTCTGCAATATCGGCTGGAATATTCTACATCATCGCATCATGGCTGGTATTCCTCAGGCGCATGTCGTTTACAGAGGTGTTTTTTTCGCAACTCTACATATCAAGTCAGATGCAAATAGTGGGCGCACTTTGGGTACTCATCACAGGCAGCGAGGCCTACTACAACATGCCTCCATTCGCCGTTCCTTTTGTTATCGGCATACCACTGCTGTGCTACGACTATTCGCAACTGTACGAGCTGCGGCTGTGGCCAACCATCTGGCGCACCGTGCTCACATTCGTTCTTATGCTGCTGATGATGCTGCTTGTGGGAGGGTTGCCGATAGTGATGGTGAAATACTTATGATGACTGAAAGTTAAAAAATTAGATAACATGAAGAGAGTATTATCAATTATTTCTGCCGTATGCAAATGGACTATCACTTTGTGCATTTGCACTTTAGCACTGACGACACTCACGGCCTGTGGCGATGACGACGAGCCTAAGATTGACGATCTGGCCTTTTTGAAACAGCGCATTGCCCCTGAAGGCGATTTTGTCTATGGCGTCTATCTGGGTGAAAACACGGAAGTGTTGAACCGTCCTATCCAAACTGAGGATGAGGCTTTGATTGAATTCTACAAGCTTCTCTCGGACGGAAGTTCCCATAAGGGACTTAAGACGGAATCTGATGGTACTATTTCCTGTACACTAACCGGTGCTGACGGACAATATCAGGGCACCATCACGTACAACCAACCGCAGGGGACATTC
Organism: Muribaculaceae bacterium; assembly: GCA_016281825.1. Taxonomy (GTDB): domain Bacteria; phylum Bacteroidota; class Bacteroidia; order Bacteroidales; family Muribaculaceae; genus Sodaliphilus. The sequence goes on from JAEEJI010000066.1 coordinate 9,846, forward strand.
ACGGGTTTCTATGCCGAGGTAATATTCAGCGAAGAAGTGACCGCCGCAACAGGCTTAACTCGAATACGCTACATTTTAGCCGACTTGTGGCCACCTACTGGATTTGTGACAGACATCTTAGAAAAACTCAAGAAGTAGCATCCCGAAGGATGTAGAGTATCAGATGATGTAGCGATTGACGTAAGGAATCTTACTGAGGAGCCAGGAGATGGCGTAGGAGATGATGACGGTGGCGAGGGTGAACAGGGGGATGCTGAGCAGCGGGTGCATGACGGCCGAACTGATGCCGTGCTGCAAGGCAGTGCGCAACACCAACTGATGGACGAGGTAAACGCCGAAGGTGAGGCGGGAGGCCTGGATGACGAAGCTCCGCCACCGGCCTCGCAGATTGACTGTACGCGCCGTGCCCAAGACGAACACCGCCACCGACAGAACGAGCACAGTGGGTGTGAGGTAGTTGATGAACCAGTTGACGGGCTTGCCCTGTTGGTGCGAATAGGCGATGGTGCCGCCGATGATGGCGAGCCATGCCACGACACCGAGAGCGTAGATGAGACGCCGCCAACGTACAGGACGGTAAGCATAGAGGTAGTGGCCAAGCACGAAGTAAGCAGCATAACCTGCAGTGACGCGCAGGTGAAGGGCGTCGATGAACCGCTGGACGGCAGCAACGTTGCAGTGTTGGCGACAGAGGGTGAGCACGAACGGCACAACAAAGGTGGCAATGGCGGCAACAATTAGGAAATAGCGCGTTGCGGATCGGTTGGCGGTGATAGCGCGCAACAGCGGTACGGCGATGTAAAGTCCGGCAATGGCTTTGAGGAACCATAGGTGGCTGGGCCCCGCCAGCAATAGGGTTAACGACTTGTGCCATGGCCCAGCATTGATGCGGGCGAAAGAGTAGACATAGCTCCATACGAAGAACGCCACGACCACACGCAACAGGTTCTTTCCATAGAGATGGCGCAGAGTCACACGGCGCGAAGGGTCCAGGAACAGTGCTCCCGAGATCATCAAGAACACGGGCACGCACCAACGGACAAGGGCGTCACTGGTGATGCGGATGAGCCAGTTGGTACCAGGGAAGGCCTCACGGCAGTGCTGGTTGGACACATGCAGGACCACCACTGCGATGATGGCGGCGATGCGCAACAGGTCCAGGGCAAGGTCGCGCGGTCGCGACACCTGGACCTCGGCAGGAGTTTGTATTTCGAGACGGGTTTCCATTTGGCACTGCAAAGGTAGTTATTTAAATTGAGAATTGAGAATTGAGAATGGAGAATCTCTTTCAATTGAGAATTGAGAATTGAGAAGCTTTGGCAATTAATAATTAAGAATTAAGAATTAAGAAATGAGAATGGGGACCGCGCTGTGCGCTGGTAGCTCATCGCTTGAAAAACTTGAAAAAAGCAGCTAGGCAGAAAAAAACTCAAGTCTCAAAACTCAAATCTCAAATATTTGTATTACCTTTGCAGCGCGAAAAGCGGCCCGGATGGTGGAATGGTAGACACGAGGGACTTAAAA
>JAEEJI010000067.1 GCA_016281825.1 Muribaculaceae bacterium
AAATTATGGAGATACAGAAGAAAATCAATCGCAGACCAAGAGAAAAACTCAATTTCTCAACACCAAAACAGGAGTTTTTCAAATTTTTCAACTAATTTTGTCAGGTGTTGCATTTGTTGTTGGACTCTACAATAAGTCGAAAAGCTGACAAAATTGCACTTTTTCGGCAAAAAATTTGGCGGGGAAAATAAGAATTGCTACCTTTACACGATTTTTTGAAAGCCATTCATCGTGATGGCACAAGATTTGCACCATTTCTAGTATGTCTAGTGACGCTAATGCATCAAGCTCGTCTAGAATAATAACTTTATAATTTATAATAATATGAAACCAATAAACATCATCCTGGCCGTAGTGGGCGGCGCCGTTGCTGGAGCTGCCGTGGGACTGCTTTTCGCACCCGAAAAGGGGGCTGAGACGCGCAACAAAATCGCTGAAATCCTCAAGGAAAAAGGTGTCTCGCTAAAGAAAGACAAACTTGAGGAACTCGCCGATGAGATTGCAGAAGAACTAAAGGACTAAGTTCTACTCACTCCCTTTGACTACTTGGACGTGCCGATGCGCGTCCCTATATCTTAACTACTTAAATACTTAAAGGCATGAACAAATCATTAAGCATTCTCTATGCATTCCTGGGTGGCGCTATCGTGGGCTGTGCAGCGGCAATCTTGTTTGCTCCCGAAAAGGGCGAAGACTTGCGCACTCGCATTAAAGAACTCCTCAAGAAGAAAGGCATCGATTTCAGCGATGACGAGGTAGAACAGCTTGTCAAGCAAATCAGCGCACAAATTGAGGAATAAACAGTTTTAATTTACGTATACCCCCTCTTCTCAACAGAGGAGAGGGGGGATAATCTAATTTTGTATTGCGCATAGAAACAGATGGAAGACTTAGACTACAAACGGCTGGTCGAGGAGGGGCGCGAGTACCTCTCGCTCGAAATGAAATATGAGAAACTGACGGCAGTAGAAAAATTGTCAGTACTGCTGTCGGCCATTGCCTTTGTGGCAGTGTTGGTCATCGTTGGAGCTTTTGCCCTCTTCTTCCTGGTGTCAACTCTGATTCACTTCCTCTCGCAGTGGATGGGACTGTGGGGAGCTAACCTGTTGGTGGTTTTTGTCCTTCTGCTGATTATGGGCGTGGTCTTCGCGTTCAAGCGACAACTCATTGTCGATCCGATTACGAAATTTGTTACTAAACTGTTCCTAAACGCTAAAGAAGACGAGTAACATGGAGAACAATAGCATCATGGCGCCCGTCACCGAAAACACCGACAATTGGAAGGGACTCACCCTTGAACAACTGCGTATGCGACGTGCCAAGGCACTGCTGAGACGAGAGGTGGGAAAGGTTAAAATATATGCCGCGCTCGACGGAATGAAGACCCGAGTCAGTGACAATGGCATAAGAGGACTTATGTTTAACGACAAGTCGCTGGTACAACTCAAAACGGCCGACTACGTCTTCTTGGGATGGAAAATTGCACAACTCTTTATTAAGGCAAGAAAACGCAAAAAATAGCATGAAATCTTATCAAAATTGACAAAATTCACTCTTTTTGTCACATTTTTCTTGATTTTTTCTTGCTGTTTAAAAAAATATCACTACTTTTGCCACGTGATTCTATAATCAATTAACTGTTTTATTCACTAAAACCTATTTGCCTATCGACAAAACATTACTCATTACGAACCAAAAATAGAAAGAAATGAGAATGTATCAAGACCAAAGCGACGACCAACTGGTCGCTTTGTATGTCGATGGAGTAAACGAAGCCTTTGATACGCTCATCGAGCGACACAAAGACAGGTTGTATTCCTATATTTTTCATTCGGTGAAGAGCGAGGAACTGGCGGATGACATCTTCCAAGAGACATTCGTTAAGGCTATCGTCACCCTTAAGCAAGGACGTTATGTCGAGAATGGCCATTTCTCGGCCTGGATTTCACGTATCGCTCATAACCTGATTATCGACCACTTCAGGCAATCAAGAGCCGTCAACCTACAGTCCACCGACGATACCGAATATAATGTTCTCAACCGCAAAGAACTCAGCGAACAGACCGTTGAGGACACCATGGTGACTCAGCAAATCCACCGCGACATCAGACGACTCATCAAGGCATTGCCCGAATCGCAACGCGAGGTGCTGCTCATGCGATATTACAAGAACATGAGCTTCAAGGAAATTGCCGAGCGCACTCAGGTCAGCATCAACACTGCTTTGGGACGAATGCGCTATGCCATCCTCAACATGCGCCGAATCGCTGAAGAGCATAACATTATTCTTACCGTCTAATAATTGATAAAACTGCAATCATGAGAAAACTGATGATTTTGTTGGCTGTGCTCATCGGTACGACTGCCATGTGGGCACAAGAGTCAAAGTATCCCGTCGAAGTGAAAAAACTGCCCAGCTTGGCGCATCACAACCTCAACTCTTACTTCCCTGGTGTGGAGGTTTCCGAGGCATATACCGTCACACAGAAAATCAAGGACGAGTATTATGTCGTACTTGACAACTCAGTTCTCGTTGTCTTTGACAAACACGGACAGTGGAGCAGGGTAGAGGCAAACGAGGCTGAAATTCCTGAAAGAATGATTGACGGACGCATCAAGATGGACCTCGCCAAGAATAAATTGACTGCGCGAGTGATCAAAATGGAGAAAGACAAAAAAGGAAATTATGGGGTCTTCCTAGAGGACGGAACGGAACTGCACTACGACAACCAGTTCAAACCGATGAAATAACCCCTCTTTTACAAACTATAACTAAAAGTGAGCCTTGATTGGCTCACTTTTTGTATTATAAAAGGTGTTTTTTGTGTTTTCGCTTGTAGAATTGGCCAAAAACACCTAATTTTGTAAGTTTTAATGAAAACGAGAAGTGAGAAATGAAGAACAATTCTCAACTCTCAATTTGAAAGAAAGTTGACTGCCAGACATATATATAACCCGATTCGAACCATTCTGGTCACGGCAATCATTGCCGTGGTCCTCTTGTTTGCAGGCTTATATATAGCACTGTCGATACCGCCCGTTCAGAACAAAATTCGCTCCGAGGGGGAAAAGGCACTCACTGAATACCTAGGCACACCCGTTACCATTGGAGAAGTAACGATAGAGCCGTTTGACCAACTTACTCTGAAAGACGTCCTCATCCCCGATCAGCAAGGCGATTCAATGATTGTTGTCGATAAACTGGGAGCGGGCGTGAGTCTCTATGACTTGATTGCCAAGCGAAAAATTGTCTTGACCTATGCCGAACTGGTGGGTTTGCATGGGCACATAACCCGTCCAGACAAACAGAGCGACACCAATCTCCAGTTCATCATTGACAAACTCAAACCCAAAGGCAATGAACCGCCCAAACCATTTGACCTGGAAATTAGAAATGTGGTCATCCGAAAGTGCGACATCGCCTACGACGTGCTAAATGAACCGCGACGTTCTGACCGCTTTGACCCGAACCATGTGCACATCTCTAATCTAAGGGCCGATGTTTCACTGCCACGACTCAAGAACGATGACTTTGACATAGAGGTCAAACGACTCTCGCTCGATGAGCGTAGTGGATTCTCGCTCAAGAACTTTGCTTCGCATGTTACAATCACGCAACAACAGCTCGATGTAAAGGATATTCAGCTTGAACTGCCGCACTCGTCCATCAATTTAGGCGACTTGCAGTTGCATTACTCGGCATTGAACCAGCTGGGCAAAGAACTGCCAGGTATGACCCACCAACTGAACATCGGCACCAGCACCATCACACCCAGCGATTTCAAGGCATTTGTCCCACAGTTAGGGGGCTATGATGACCCATTGACGCTGACCGCCAACATACAGGGCAATACTGACTATGTCGATGTGCCTATGCTTGTCATGCACGACGAGAACCACAATTTGGACCTGAAGTTGAGTGGGTCGGCTTCGGGATTGAAAGATGTGCAGTCATTGTCGTTTGATGTGCCACAGTGTCAGTTGCGAGCCACACGCCCAGTCATGGATCGCGTCTTATCATTGTTGCCAGCCATGTCACCGCAAGCCAAGGGAATACTCGCTCGTTGCGAGACGCTGGATGTGGATGCATCGGTGCAAGGAACAAAGAGCCAGATTCACTTTGACGGCGATGTAACCACGGCACAGGGCAATGTCTTGCTGCAAGGTTCGTTGCTGAATGCCCCTAAAGGAGCAAAACAGTTCCAAGGTCATGTAGTCACTCAACAATTTGCCTTGGGACAGCTCATCGACAAGGCACCTCTATTGGGTAATATTGCACTTGATGCCGAGGTCGATGCAACACTTCTGGGCAAGGCGGTCACTGGTACACTGGATGGCCATGTGGACTTTATTGAACTGAAAGGAAATCGGTATCAAGATATAACAGCCAATGTCACTGCTGAGGGAAACACCTATGGTGGAATTGTCAACATTAACGACCCGAATGGCAAGGTTTCTGTCGAAGGCTCTGTATTGCTTGACGGACAGAACTCGCGTTATGACTTCGTGGCCGATGCCTCACAGGTGATGCTTAACCGTCTTGGGCTGATTTCCAAGCCACCTGTCGATGTCGTGTCGTTGAAGGCGGCGGGGTCGTTCCAGGGCAACCGTATTGACCGTGCAAACGGTTCGCTTGAATTGACTGACATAGCATTGGTTAAGGGCGACAAGACGCTCAATATCGACCACATCACCGTTGATGCAGACAATGCTTCGCCACTGCAAAGCATTAACATCCAGTCGCCCATTCTCGAGGGTAATGTCGAGGGGTCGTATGACTTCGCTACCCTCGTTCCGTCGGTCAAGACGATGCTCTCTGAGACTTTCCCGAAACTATTTGGCGCATACAACCGCAACTACAAGAGCCAGCGACCCAATGATGTGGATTTCAACTTTGTCATCAATCCTACCGACGAGTTGCAGTCGTTCCTTAACTTGCCTGTAAAGGTGCTTTATAAGACAACCCTTGTGGGTCATCTTGATGAGACGGGGCATGGATTTGATGTCCGCCTCAACGCACCCTATCTGCTGCAAGGAAACAAAAACATCATTGAGCAGACATCGCTCAACGCCCATCTTGATGATGTTACCCATCGTATGATGGTCGATGCGCACACCATTTTCCCTTCGAAAAAAGGGAAGATTCATGTTGACCTTGATGCCCATGGGGGAAACGACTCATTGGCGACCAATCTAACTTGGAAAGTTGATCGAAAAAGGAATTTCTCGGGCAACTTGAATCTCTCGGCAATGCTATCGCGCAATCCCGACAACAAGATTCGAGCCGATATCGATGTGAATCCTTCTAAGTTGGTGTTCAACGACACGGCATGGATGGTGCAGCCCGGGCGCATCACTGTTGACAAGGATGTCATCTCGGTTTATAATTTGGCGGGTCAGTGTGATAAGCAGTATGTGCGCGTCAATGGTAGGGCGTCACACAACCCTGATGATTTGCTTAAGTTACAACTCAATGATGTAAGTCTCGACTATATCTTCGAGACACTGAACATTGATAACGTGGCCTTCGGTGGGCGTGCCACGGGCGACTTCTATGCCAGCGATTTGTTCTCAAAGTCGCCACGACTGCTAACGCCAGGGCTTCATGTAAATAACCTTGCTTACAACCATGCGGTGATGGGAGATGCCGACATCGAGAGTCAATGGCTCAACGAGGAGAAGGGAGTCTCGCTCAATGCGCGCATCAACCAGAAGAATGGAGGTGTATCAACCGTCGATGGGGCTATTTTTATCGGAGCAGACTCGCTCTATCTTGAATTTGAGGCACAACGAGCCAACATAGCGTTCATGAAGCCATTCATGCAAGCATTCACCAGCGATGTGCAGGGCGAGGCATCAGGCAATGTCATTCTGTTAGGAAACTTCCACGACATCACGGCATACGGTGGAGTTTATGTAGACAGTTTGCTATTCAAATTGGACTATACCAATGTCTACTATACATGCTCCGGCGATTCGGTACACATGGCTCCCGATATGATCACGTTTAATGACGTGCGTATTCACGACCGGGATGGACATGAAGCGAGTATGTCGGGATGGCTAAAGCATGACTATTTTCACAAGCCGGTATTTAACTTTGGCATCACTCAGGCACGCAACTTGTTGTGCTACGACACCAATGAGAAAGACAACCCGGTGTGGTATGGCACTGTCTATGGTAATGGGGCGGCATTTGTCACGGGTGAGCCAGGCGTGGTCGACATCAAGGTGAATATGGAGACGGCACCGCGAAGCCGCTTCACTTTTGTCTTGAGCGACAGTGAGGAGGCGAGCGAGTACAATTTCATCACTTTCCACGACCGTGATGTCAAGGACCGGCCAGTGTCGCAACCTCTTGAGGAAGACACAGTGCCTGCCATCGTGCGACAGCTTACCGCCCAAGCGCAGAAACAAGAGGAGGCTGAACCCACCCACTACAATATCGACTTGCAAGGCGACATTACACCCGAGGCTCAATTGATTATTGTCATGGATCCCGTTGGCGGCGACCAAATCAAGGCGACTGGCCGTGGCAACTTGCGCATGACTTACAACGATGCTGACGAGATGACGATGTTCGGCAAGTATGTCCTTGACAAAGGAAACTATAATTTCACTCTTCAGGACATCATCATCAAGGATTTCACCATTAAGGAAGGCTCGTCAATCAGCTTCCAAGGCGACCCATATGCCGCACAACTTGACATCGAGGCTGTATACTCGCTCAATGCCAATATCCGTGACCTGGACGAGTCGTTTGCCAGCGACAAGGAAATCAACCGCACCAATGTGCCGGTTCATGCACTGTTGCGTGCCAAAGGTCCCATGAGCCAGCCCGACATCTCGTTCGACCTCGAGTTCCCAACCTTGCCCACCGATGCATACCGAAAGGTGAAGAGCATTATAAGTACCGACGAGATGATGAACCAGCAGATGGTATACCTGTTGGCACTGAACAGATTCTACACACCCGAGTATACCAATACCACCACACGGAGCAACGAACTCACTTCGGTTGCGTCGAGCACATTGTCATCGCAACTTTCAAGCATGTTGGGCAAAATGAGCGAGAAATGGAGCATTTCGCCTAACTTCCGCAGCGAGAAAGGCGATTTCAGCGACATGGAGGTAGACTTGGCACTCTCCAGTCAGTTGCTCAACAATCGACTCATTTTCAACGGCAACTTTGGATACCGTGACAATACTTACAACACTCGCAACAGCAATTTCATCGGTGACTTTGACATTGAGTACCTGCTCAATAGTCAAGGCACGCTGCGACTGAAGGCATACAACCACTTCAACGACCAAAACTACTATGTGCGCAATGCGCTAACCACGCAGGGTGTGGGTATCGTTTGGAAACACGACTTCAACAGGCCATTTGATTTTATTCGTCGCAATAAGGTTGTCAATGACTCCATTCCTGCCGACACCACTTATGTCAAACCTGTTGCTACGCCATGAGAAGAAGTCTGCTCATATTGATCTTGTTGGGCATGCTTCATGCGTGGGCGCAGGAGCCTGTAGACTCGGTGCGGCCCGAAAGGAACTGGAAAGACCAACTTAAAAGTATGCGCATCAGCCTCGATGATACCATCACACGATATCCCAAGTTCATCAATTCCGTGCTAAAATCAGGCAGATGGATTCGACAAGCGTTATACACTTATGACACAACCTATGTCGAGAGTTTTGATAACACTTGGCGGTTTACTATCAAGTGCAACAACTGGTTTGACACTTATCGTGGGCATCTCACTGACCAAAATATGACGATTACCATGGCATCGAACATTACCAGCAAGTTCGGCGGGCACGTCTCATACAAGGGGTTCGGATTGGGTTATATGTTAAACCTTAGGGACGCGTTCACTGGTCGCCGCATGAACAACCGTCGTTGGGATGGCTCCATCAATACCTCGCGCATCTCGGTAGAGTGGTATTATACCAAAGACCGCAGCGACATCAACATCCACCGTCTGGGCGACTACGGCAAGTACAACTGGCAAAGCTACAAGTTTGATGGCCTTACCCGCAAGGCATACGGTGCATACGCCTACTATTTCTTCAACCATCGCCATTACTGCCAGTCGGCAGCCTACGGCATTTCCCGTTGGCAACGCAAGACTGCTGGATCGTTCATACTGGGGCTTCATGCCAACCATCAGGACATGTCCATGAACTTTGGCAAGCTCGAACCATTACTGCAGGACTACCTCCCCGACAGCCTGCGTCTCTACCGCTTGAGCTATAGCGACTACTGCTTTCTGGTGGGCTACGGCTTCAACTGGGTGCCTCACTATCGTTGGCTAGTCAATGTCACCGCCATCCCCAGCATGGGGCTGCGCCATTCCGTCCCCACGTCCATCGAGGGTAACCGTTATCTGCTGTCCGGCAACATCCGCATCAAAATGGCGCTTATACTCAATCGCGACAAGTGGTCATACGGACTAAACTTCATCAGCGACGGCCACTGGTATTTCAGCAAGCATAATGATTTCTTCAACTCCAGCCAAGACATCAACTTCTCGGTAAGCTTCAGACTATAGTCGTTTCTGGCTAATGGTTTGTTGCCTTTTTTATTGAAATATTTTGTTTTCTTCAGCAGAATGACTACCTTTGTGGGTCTAGAAACTATACAATGAATATGGACGCGAAATACAAACTATTTTTCGGAGGGGCTTTCGGCTTTGATTGTCGTAATGAGGATTATGACATCGTTGCTGCCGAGGACTACAGGGCGCAACTGCTAGGTAGCGTGCAAGCATTGGTCAAACCGAAGGACATGAGCGGAGTTCTCATTAATGATAATGTGCTGTATATTGGGCCATTCTATTTCGAGGCAGAGAGCAGAAAGGCCGGGGACATTATCCTGTGCGAGAAGCAGATGATTGAGCAGTGTACCGACGCAGTGTTTGTGGTCAATGACGCGGCGTGCCCAGGCACTATTGCCGAAATCATGTATGCCAACTCGCTACAGAAGACTATTCACTTGTTCTATGTGAAGCGTGACGACAATGAAGAGACCGAAAGCGAACTTCACACACCGTGTTGGTATCCACTGACCTTCTGTCAGTTGACAAACCCGTCAACAAAACTGTATGAGTGTGTTGACATGAATGATGCAGTGAGAAAGGTCTTTGACCTCATCACCTTCAACTATGAATAAAGACTTGAGACCTTAGACTATAGACCTTAGCTTTTAGCATTAGCTTATAGCTTACTGCTCAATGCCGTCGCGGTGAAGAAGGGCGTCTATTCGGGGCTGGCGGCCACGGAAGCGCTCGTACAGGGTCATGGGCATGTCGCTGCTGCCGCGTGACATCACACAGTCGTGCCACTGATGTGCGGTCTCGGGATTGAAAATACCGTCTTCCTGGAACTTGCTGAAGGCATCGGCATCGAGAATCTCTGCCCACTTGTACCCATAGTAGCCAGCGGCATATCCACCCGAAAACAAGTGCCCAAACTGAGGAGACATCAAGCAACCCTCGATGGGTGCGAATGCTTGTACAGGACGCATCGCCTCGCGCTCTAGCGTGACGATATCGCCTTGATATGGCTCTGTGATGCAGTGCCATGCCATGTCTAGCAGACCGAACGACAGTTGGCGCAGACATGCATAGCCCGCTCCGTATTGCGATGCAGCGATGAGACGGTCGATGAGTTCCTGAGGGATTTGCTCGCTTGTCTGGTAGTGCCGCGCAAAACTGTCAAGGAATTCACGTTCGGTGAGGAAGTTCTCGTGGAATTGAGAGGGAAGCTCAACAAAGTCGCGGTAGACGTTGGTGCCCGAGGTTGACTCATAGCGACATCGCGATAACAAGCAGTGAAGCCCATGACCAAACTCATGTAGGAAGGTGCGAACCTCACTGAAGGTGAGCAGTGAGGGTTTGGTATCTGTGGGGCGAGTGAAGTTCATCGTCAATGTTACCAATGGCCTCACATCGTTTCCCTGCTTGTCGATATACTGCTCGCGGAACGCAGTCATCCATGCTCCGCTCTGCTTTGTTGAGCGGGGGAAGAAATCGGTATAGAGTGCTCCCATCCACTGCCCGTCGGCATCAGTTACATCGTATACTTTCACCTCGGGGCGGAATACGGGCGCATCGGGGTGGGGAGTGAACTGCAAGCCATAGAGCCGTGTCGCCAAGCCCAAGACACCTTCAATCACTTGGTCAAGTGGGAAGTAAGGACGTGTCAACTCGTCGTTAATCTGAAACAGGCTGTCGCGTTCCTTGTTGGTATAGTAGCTGTAGTCCCATGGTTTCAACTCTATAGCATGTCCCTCGACTTGTGTGGCAAATTCCTTCAGCCGTTCCAACTCATGCTTCATCGCGGGCTGGTAAGCGTCGCGCAGCTGGTTGAGCATGTCGAAGACCGCTTGTGGAGTCTGAGCCATCGAATTCTGCAAGCGATAGTCGGCAAATGTCTCGCAGCCCATTATCCGTGCCAGTTCGAGCCGTGTGTTTGCAATCTCGCGGCATAGTTCCATGTTGCTGAATTCCCCGTCGGTACATTGGGTATTGTAGGCCATATAGAGTTGTTCACGCAGGTCTCGACGACTGGAGTACTTCATGAAGGCCTGATAACTGGGGCCATGCAGTGTGACCAGGTATTCTCCTGAACGACCTTTCTCGGCAGCGGCATGTGCGGCAGCCTCGACTGCGCTCTCGGGCAGACCTTCCAAGTCGGCTGCAGTAAGCCATAACTCGAAGGCATTGGTCGCTTTGAGGTGGTTTTGGCCAAACTTCAATGTGCATTCCGATAGGCGTTTGCTCAATATGCGATAGCGTTCACGATCTTCACCCTCAAGCGATGCGCCGCTGTGCAGGAAAGAGCGGTAGGTCTTGTCAAGCAACATCCAGTCTTCTTGGTCGTGAGCTTCGCGGTCAAACGAGTCGTGTACCGCCTTGATGCGTTGCCACAACGCGCGGTTAAGCGTAATGGCGTTGCTATGCTCGGTCAACTTGGGAGTCACACGCTCGGAGATTTCCATCAGTTGGTCATCGGCATCGGCCGAGAGCATGGGAAAGAACACGCCTAACACGCGGTTGAGCATCTCGCCGCTGCGCTCCAATGCGACAACGGTGTTCTCGAAAGTCGGCGCTTCGGAGTTGTTCGCGATTGCGTCAATTTCGGCTTGCGCACAAGTAATGCCCTCGTCGATGGCGGGCTCGTACATGTCGATAGTTATCTGATCAAACGGCACCAAGCCGTGTGGGGTGTCGAAAGGAGTGGAAAAAAGCATTTTTCGGAGTTAATGTAGTTAGATATAATCTTTTTCCTCTTTAGGCGGGACTGAGAGGGGCTTCAACGGCATCCAGCACCAACATGACATCCTGCTGGGTTATGCCGCGGACACGAAGGTGGGGCAAGTCGGCAAGAACTGTCTCGCGCAAGGCTGCGCCATCATTGCCCGCCAACGCGAGCGCCTGGCGGTAGTCGGCGATGGCTTCAACGATGCGCTGCCCACACAAGTGAACATGGCCTCGGTTGACATAGTCGCTCATCGTGGCTTTGCCGCCGTCGATGATGCGGTTGTAGTAATCCAGACTGCGCTCGTCATTGCCCAACAGAAAGTCACACCAGGCAATGGGACGCCAAGCGCGATGCTTGGTCTCATCCATCAAGTCGGCCTTGAAGTAGTACTGTAACGCCTCATCAATACGCCCGTTCTCGAGCAGTGCATGTCCCATGTTGAGTGTTGTGGATACCTGCCCGGGCTTGATGCGGTCGATGCGCTCGTAGTACTCCAGTGCTTTGTCGGGTATGTGTAGCTTGCGGTAGCAACTGGCGATGTGGCGCAAAGTCCACAGGTCGTTGTCGTTGGCAAGTTCGTAACGCTTGTATTGCTTGAGTGCCTCTCGTGTGTTGCCAAGCCGCTCGTGGGCGAAGCCCAGTTTCTGAAGCACAATGGGGTCGGTCTGCTCTTGCGTGGAAAGCAGGTGCTCAAAGTACTTGACCGCATCGTGGTCAAACTCGTTCTTGAGGTAGAATTCGGCAATGACCTGTAGAGTCTCGGGCGCGTCGGTGTAAGTCGCCAGATAGGGCAGAGCAGTGAAGTTCATCTCGTTGTCCATCACCGCAAGGAACTCGCCGCGACGCGAGAAGAGTTTGAAGAACCGATACAAGTCTTGTACGCAACGGGTGGCAATGGTGTCACGACGCTGGTTGCGGCGCTCAATCACTTGCTCGGCTTCTAGCTCGTCTAGACCCTCCATCTGTTGCCGTGTTTGTGAAACCATCAGTTGCCGCTGACTCTCGGGCATCGACCGCAGGGTTAAGCAGAACGAGTAGCGGTCGCTGTTGCACATGAAAGGCGCCTGGGCAATCATATCGCGCATCAACTTATCTTCCTCGCCAAATGATTCCATCACTACCGAGTGGCTACTGTGATAAGGCAAGAACCAATTGCTCAATGTTTGGAAGAACGGGAATGACTTCAGACGAGAAAACATGCTGATGAGGACATCGCTGCCCTCTTGTTGCAGTTGGCTGAACTGCTCCATCTTAGCCGCCACACCATTGTCCTCGAGCATTTGTTGCCACTCGGGGTTACCCTCGAGTTCGTCGGGGTCAAACTCGGCCCGGCGGTCGCGAAGTTTGCGCATCAGGTCGGGGCTGGCCTTGATGATGTCGGGAATGATGTCTTGTGTTACTTGCTGGGTCACACGGTCGGTGTTGCGTGTACTGATGAGGCGGTACATCACCATTGCTATGTCGTCGGTAAAGCTCGTTACCTCGGTCATCGCGTCAATGTGTCGTTTTAGATTTCTAGAACGCTGAACGCGTTGGCGATAACTGTTCATCGTCAGCAGCACGGCGATGATGGCGCGCAGTTGCACGTCAGTTTCATGGCAAGATGCGTAAGTGTCTATGAGAAGTGTCAGTTTGGTCTCGTCATAAAACTTCATCAGTCCCAAGAAAAGTGCCATCACCATCAGGCAGCGGGCGGGTACGGGAATTGTCTCGTCGGCCAAGAATTGCTCTATGAGCTCGGCATCGCCCTTGGGAGTTGGGAAGGTGCTCCACACTTTATTAAAAATTGTGGTCTCACATTGCTCGCGTTGCTTGGTCACTTGCAGCAGTGCCTGCTGGTCGCGTTGAGACTCATCAACCGATTGTAACAATGATATCTTGTTGACTTGGGTGCGGTATTGATCCAGCAAGTCGTTAAGACGCACATTGCTCAACTCGCGACGCCGGGCATAGATGACCTGAGGCGACTCACGCTCTTGCAAGGCAATGACACACTGGTCGGTCAAGCTACTCAGTTCATTGACAATGTGACACAAGACGTCATCTCGCTGGGGGTCAAGTACACCCTGCGAAAGGTATCGTAGCATGAAGTCGTAGCTCATCTTAACCTGCTCAAGGTGCTCGCGTAATAATGCATCAGGCACCGAAGAAGCCAGCTGCGACAGCTTTTCTATCGCTTGGGTCAGTTCTTGTTTGTCAATACATGCGACAATCTTGTCGCGTTGCTTCAGGATTTCTTGTGTTGTCATACTGTCTTTTTGCTGCAAAAAACGTGCAAAAAGCAAAGTTACTGACAATTTTGCACACGACAAACTAGAATTTCAAACAAAAGCAGTAACTTTGCAAAAAATATCTATAATTGCAAAAATGAATAATCTAAAATTTATCGGCATCATTCCGGCGCGTTACGGATCGACGCGCTTTCCGGGTAAGCCATTGGCTATGCTGGGTGGCATGACTGTCATCGAGCGAGTCTATCGCCAGGTGAGCAAGGCGATGGATTGCGTGGTGGTTGCCACCGATGACGATCGCATCGCCCAGACGGTGCGAGACTTTGGAGGTGAGGCCGTGATGACCAGTTCTAGCCATCGCAGCGGTACAGACCGTTGCTGGGAAGCATATCTCAATCATGGGGGTAACGAGGATGTGATCATCAATATCCAGGGTGACGAGCCTTTCGTTCAACCGAGTCAATTGGAAACCGTCATGGCATGCTTTGACGATCCTTCTACCGACATTGCCACCCTCGTGCGCCCCTTCCCACAGGATGGCAAGGTCGAGGATCTGATGAATCCAAATATGGCAAAGGTGGTGCTCGACATCAACCATAATGCTCGATACTTCTCACGGTCGGTGATTCCTTATTTAAGAGGTGTGGACTGCCAGGATTGGCCCAAAAG
>JAEEJI010000068.1 GCA_016281825.1 Muribaculaceae bacterium
TGCTGCGGTCGAGGTTGCGGTAGCCGATGGCTTCCATGATGTGGTGGTGCTGGACGCGGGGGCTCTGCTCGAGGTCGGCGATGGTGCGGGCGACCTTGAGGATGCGGTCATAGGCACGGGCACTCATGTTCATGCGCTCCATGGCATCGCGGAGTTTTTCGAGGCCGGCGGCATCGGGCTCGGCGTGTTTGTGGAGCAGCGATGAGGTCATCTGGGCGTTGCAGTAGATGCCCTTGTCGTGTTTGAACCGCTCGGCCTGGATGGCGCGGGCGGCAATGACGCGCTCACGGATGGCGGCAGAAGGCTCGCCGGGGGCTTTGCTGGACATTTGGTCAAAGTCGACGGGCTGAACCTCTATCTGAAGGTCGATTCGGTCAAGCAGCGGCCCGGAAATTTTCCCCATATAGTGGGCGCGCTGGTAGTCGGTGCAGATGCATTGTTTCTTGGGGTGTCCATAATAGCCGCAGGGACACGGGTTCATACTCGCCACGAGCATGAACGAGGCGGGGTACTCGGTGGCGTAACGTGCGCGGCTGATGCTGATGACGCGGTCCTCCAGCGGCTGCCGCATCACCTCCAAAACTGACCTTGGAAATTCTGGGAGTTCGTCTAGGAAAAGAACCCCGTTGTGCGCCAAGGAGATTTCGCCCGGCGTGGGGTAGCTGCCGCCACCGACTAGGGCGACAGGTGAAATAGTATGATGGGGTGAGCGAAATGGCCGTTGTGTCATCAAGGTTGTGCCGACAGGCAGTTTGCCTGCGACACTGTGGATTTTGGTGGTTTCGAGAGCCTCGCTCAGTGTGAGTGGCGGCAGGATGCTGGGCAGTCGTTTCGCCATCATAGACTTACCTGAGCCTGGGCTGCCCACGAGCAGGATATTGTGTCCGCCGGCGCATGCCACCTCAAAGGCGCGCTTGACGTTCTCCTGCCCCTTTACGTCGGCAAAGTCGTATGGGAACTGCCCCTGTGCACGGGCAAACTCAGCGCGTGTGTCGACCTCTGTGGGTTCCAGGTGAATGTCTCCGTTAAGAAATGCAATGACCTGTTGCACGTTGTCTACCCCATAGATTTTCAGGTTGTTGACCACGGCGGCCTCCATGGCATTGGCACGCGGCAGGATGAAACCGTCGAGCTGCATTTCGCGCGCAATGATGGCCATAGGCAAAGCACCCTTGACGGCACGCAGTGTGCCATCAAGGGATAACTCGCCCATGAGCATGTAGCGCTGAAGTCGCTCGGCCGAGATTTTCTCATCGGCAGCGAGGATGCCAATTGCTAGAGGCAGGTCATAGGCCGACCCCTCCTTTTTGATGTCGGCTGGCGACAGGTTGATGACCACGCTTTTGCGCGGGAAGTCATACCCTGCCTGCTGGATGGCGCAGCGCACACGTTCGGCACTCTCCTTGACAGCGGTGTCGGGCAGGCCAACGATGACAAACCCCGAGCCCCAGTCGACTGAGACCTCAATTTCTACTTTGATGGCATCGATGCCCGTGACGGCAGCGCCAATGGTGCGTGTCAGCATAGGTTGCGGTTAGACGGTGAGAATCTCTTTCTCCTTGGCTGCGAATAGTTCGTCAATCTGCTTCATGTACTTGTCGTGCAGTTTCTGAACCTTCTCCTCGCCGTCCTTCTGCACGTCTTCGCTCATGCCTTCTTTGACGGCTTTCTTCAGCCCGTCGATGCACTCGCGGCGAGCATTGCGTACGCTCACGCGAGCCTTCTCGGACTCAGCCTTGCTGTCCTTGACGAGCTGCTTGCGACGTTCCTCGGTCAGTGGCGGGATGTTCAGGCGGATGACTTCGCCATTGTTGATGGGCATGATGCCGATGTTACTGTTGATGATGGCCTTCTCAATCACGGGGAACATGTTTTTTTCCCACGGCTGGATGGCGATGGTGCGTTGGTCGGGTGTCGAGATGTTGGCGACGTTTCCCAGAGGCACTTTTGTGCCGTAGTAGTCGACGCGGATGGGGTCGAGGATTTTCACGTTTGCCTTGCCGGCGCGGATGTGTGCCAGAGAGTCATCGAGGAAAGCGACAGCTTCTTGCATGCTCTCCTCTGCCAGGTCGAGATAAAATTTCAGGTCGTTCATTGTGTAGATATAGTTTAATTGTTGTTGTGTCGATTAGACTGGATACATTGTGCAAAGTTACAAAATTTGCGCAAGTTGAGAGCAATAAAAAAATAAAACAATCTTTTTTTATTATTTATTGCCGAGACTCAGCCGAATTTATCCTAAAAATCATTCGTTGCCAGAAACGTGATTTTCAGCGTTTTTGGCAACGAATGATAGTGGTGTCCTGTTGTAAAATAAATTATTGATTGGGCGTGCCTAGGATAATGTTGACGATTGCGTTCACGTCACTCACGTCAACAGCGCCTTCGCCGGTGAGATCGGCATTGCCGGGGTAGTCTTCGGGAGTGTTCTTACCTAGGATGATGTTGACGATTGCGTTCACGTCACTCACGTCAACAATACCGTCACCGGTCACGTCGCCCACCAGAGCTGTTTTCTTGGTGATGACGAGCTTCATATCTTCCAAGTTCAAGCTCAGTTTGTATTCGCCCTCAGGAATCATAAATGCTTGGCCATTTTCGTATGTGAGGCTAAGTTCACGACCCAACATTTCGTCGGTCACGGCAAAGTCTCCCACACTCACAGCACCGAAACGGAAAGGAGCAATGTATGCCCAGCCACCGTCATCATTGTTTTCGGCAAGTTCGGTAGTAAAGCTGAAGAAATTATAGCCGCTGTTGCGCCCGTCGCAAGTGATATCGGAAGTATAGAGTCCGTTCTCGCCAAGGATCATTTTCTTGCCCACGTTGGGAGCCCAACCGTTCTCATCTACCTCGCCCAGGATGTAAATATCCTGTGCATCGAGGTCGCCAATCACGTTGAACTCTTTCCACTGCTCGGCAGTGCTGTAGTAGTTAAAGTCTGATGAATAAACGTGTAACGTGCAATCTTTTGAAGACCAAAGATCTTCATCCATAAATGCCCATATATCATCTTCAAGTGTCACGCTATTGCCATGGGGATAGGCATAAATGTCAGTGAGGCTATTGCAACCCTGGAAGGCACCATAACAAATTTTAGTGAGCGTAGAAGGCAGGATGACTGTCTTCAACTGAGCGCAATCAATAAAAGCCCCATTCTCTATGGTTGTAACACCATCAGAGATGTTAACATCAGTTATCAAGCACGCTCTGAAAGCAGTCGTTCCGATGGTGGTCACTGAGGCAGGGATTTTGGTATTTTTACATCCTACAATGATTTTGTCTTCGCTAGTTTTGATAATTGCGTTACTGTTATTGCGCGAGTCAAAAGTCGTATTTCCTTCAGCGACTACGATAGATTCCATTGCTGAGCAGTAACTGAAGGCATTGTCACCTATTGTGGTGAGCGTAGCCGGTAAGTTGACCGTCTTCAACGATTTGCAAAAATTAAAAGCTTCATCTTCGATGGTAGTTACCCCCTCAGGAATGTCAAGAGAAGTGATCGAACTTTCTCTGAAAGAACCTCTTCCTATGATTACAGAGGCAGGGAACGTTGAGCCTTTACATCCAAAAATAAGTGTGTTTGTGGCAGTTTCAATGATGGCGTTGCAGTTGTCGCGCGAGTCAAAATATTGATTTCCTTCTTCTACCACAATTGTTTCCAAATTGTCACAACGGTAGAATGGACCTCTATTTGCATTATTGACTTGTCCTTTCCCGTTGATAGAAATTACCGAAGCAGGTATTGTTATCGAAGTGAGTGACGTGCAATACTGAAATGCCCCTGATTCTATCACTTTCAGACCACTGGGCAGGTTTATGCTGGTTAAGTTCTCGCAATGCGAGAATGCATCCGTAAAAATAGATTCTACAGTCTCGGGTATGACAACGGATGTCAGCCCATTGCATGACCAGAAAGCTCTACTATCGATTGCAATTACTGTGTAGGTTTTGCCATTATTGGTTACCTGGCCCGGGATATTCAATGCTCCATTCAGTGTTGTTGCATAGTTCTCTCCTTGAGTAACTGAGACGTTAGTGCTATTTCCATAAATCATATAGCACAAGCCGTCAACCGTGAAGTCATAAGCATTGGCTGTGACGAAAGCACACAGTAATGCCAATAAGAAGGCTATTTTTTTCATCTTGATAAATATTATAAATAAATTAATTGTCTTTTAATAATTTTCAGGAATCCGGCAAAGTTACAGAATCTTGTTGAACTAGCAAAATAATTGTCCATTTTTGCCCAGTTTTTCGGCAAAAAAGTATTATTCGTTGCCAAAAACGCGAAAAAAGCTCGGTTTTGGCAACGAATAAAAGTGACGTGTAATACTGTTACTCCTCGCGTGGGGTGAGGGGTGCGATGCGGATGGCACCGTCATAGAGGCTCTCGGGACGGTAGACGCAGTCGGCAAAACCCTTGGTGGCCCAAATCCAGGTATCTGCCCCAAAATTCTCCTTAATTTCATTCTGGTGCGCCTCGGCCTGCTTGCGATTCAGGAAGCAACCCGTGCAAATGCGGTAGTAGGTCTTACCCTTGTCTACGGCACGGTAGACGGGACTGAGCAAGGCGTCGGGCATGTCCTCGGCACGAGCCCTGGCGGCATCCAGCGTGCTGAAGCTTTGTATCACCACGTAGTACAGCGTGCGCTGCAGCGGCTTGGCCTTGGGCTTGGAGCCTACAGTGACATACTTGCTGTTGACATAGCCCTTCTGGCCGTCATACAAAATGTGGAGCCAATTGCCCTGTCGGTCCAGGAGCTTGGCGGGCTTTCCGCCAGTGAAGAGAACGTCGACGATGAAGGCGTTTGCGTTAGGTTCCTCGCGCATGTTGACATAGCAGTCACTGGCATTGGCATAGACCTGCTGGGCCTGCGCTGTGTTGATGCCAACCAGTATTCCAACCAATAACAAGCAGAATAATGTAAGTAACTGTTTCATTGTCTAAAAACTATTAACTTTCAACTATAAACTAATACTTCACTCCTAAGTTGTAGAGAATGAAGGAGTGGATGTCGGTGTATTCGTCAATGACTTTGCTGATGGGCTTGCCGCCGCCATGGCCGGCATTGATGTCCACGCGAATCAGTTTCACGGCATCGCCGGTGTTGCTGGCCTGCAGCTGGGCTGCATACTTGAACGAGTGTGCTGGCACCACGCGATCATCGTGATCGCCACTGGTTACCAAAATAGGCGGATACTTGGTGCCATCATTCTTGATGGTGTGCAGCGGGGAGTAACCCTTGAGGTACTCGAACATCTCTTTTGAATCATCGCTACGGCCATAGTCGGATGCCCAGTTCCAGCCGATAGTGAACAGGTGGTAACGCAGCATGTCCATCACGCCCACTTGGGGCACTGCAGCACCGAAGAGGTCGGGACGTTGGTTAACCACGGCACCCACGAGCAGACCGCCATTGCTGGCACCATTGCACGCTATCTTCTTGGGCGTGGTATAGCCTTCCTTGATGAGCCACTCGGCAGCGGCAATGAAGTCGTCAAAAACGTTCTGCTTGTTCAGTTTGGTGCCCGCCTCATGCCACTTCTCACCATACTCGCCGCCACCACGCAGGTTGGTGAACGCACCGATGCCGCCTGCCTCAATCAAGGCAAACGGGGTGCGGTAGTAGTTGAAGCCTGGGGTAAGGCTAACATTGAACCCTCCGTAGCCATAGAGAAACACTGGGCGTTTGCCGTCGCGCTTCATGCCCTTCTTGTAGATGAGGAACATTGGAATCTTGGTGCCGTCCTTGCTAGGAAAGAACACCTGCTCGGTGACGTAGTTCTCGGGCGTGAGTGCCACCTTCGGGCGGAATAGCAGTTTTGACTCGCCAGTGGCCAAGTCGTAGCTGTAGATAGATGTCGGGAAGGTGTAGCTGGTGAAACTATAGAAGACCTCGGGCTTATCCCAGTCGCAGCTGAAGCCCACCGAACCGAAAGTGGGGAGCTGGATTTCACGCACCTCACGACCCTGTGCGTCATAGACGTAGGGGTGGCTCGACGCGTCTCGGTCGTAGGTAAGAATGAACTGGTGATTGGCCATCTGCGCACCGCTCAAAACCCACTCTTTTTCGGGCACGAAGTCGGTGTAGTTGTTCTCGTTCAGATGGTTGATGTCATAGGCGCGAATTTTGTAGCAAGGCGCGCCGTCGTTGGTGTAGACATAGATTTTTCCATGGTCCACGCCGATGGGGCTATAGGTATAGTGGCGGTTGCTGGCCAGTCGCACATAGTGGGGGTTCCGGTCATTCAGGTCTTTGACCCATAATTCGTTGCCATCTCCCTCGCTGACCCATCCGAAGATGAATCTCTCCTCGGCCATGACGGTGACCTGATGGAAGAGCAACGGCTCGCGCTGGTTCTGCAACTCGACATAGTCCTCGCTCTGCGGTGTGCCTAGTTTGTGGTACATCACCTTGTGGTACTCATTCTTTGATGACTTGGCATCCTCAGGTGCATCGTAGCAGCTATAGAAGAAGCCGTCGCCCAACCACTGCGCGTCGGTGAACTTCGCCCAAACGATGTGGTCCTCGAGCAGTTGGCCCGTCTGTAGGTCTTTGACGTAAATCTCGTTCCAGTCGCTGCCGTTGCGGCTGATGATGTAGGCCATATATCGTCCATCCTTTGAGAAATTGATGCCCGACAGTGCCACGGTGCCGTCCTCCGAGAGTGTGTTCGGGTCAAGCACCAGTCGCGGCTCACCATCGAGCTTGTCGCGGACATAGAGGCAGCTTTGGTTCTGCAGGCTGTTGTTCTTGAAGAAGTAGTACTTGTCCTTAACCTTGAACGGTGCGCCCACCTTCTCATAGTTGGCGAGTTCGGTGATGCGTTTCTTCACCTTATTGCGGAAGGGAATCTTGGACAGGTAGTCCTGCGTGAGCTTGTTTTCGGCCTTGACCCACGCGGCGGTCTCGGCACTGTTGTCGTCCTCGAGCCAGCGGTAGGGGTCGGGCACGGGGGTGCCAAAGTAGGTGTCGACAGTATCTACGCGGCGTGCGTCGGGATAGTCGATGGTACGTGCCTGCGCCAGCACGGAGGTTGCTGCAATCAATGTTGCGCTCATGATGATGGCTTTCATATTGTTTTTCGGTTGATGGTTATCCTTTTATACACTTCAGGTAGGCCTTAACGGTAGCCTCAAGACCCAGATAGAGGGCATCGCTGATGAGCTGGTGCCCGATGGACACCTCGGCCAGATGCAGGATGTGTTGCTTGAAGAAGGCCAGATTGTCTAGGCTCAAGTCATGTCCTGCATTGATGCCCAGCCCCACACTGCGTGCCACCTGCGCGGCTGCGACGTATGGGGCGATGGCGGCCTCGCGGTTGTCGGGGTGGGCGGCGAAGTCGTGGGCATATGGGCCGGTATACAGTTCGATGCGGTCAGCCCCGGTCTTCGCTGCCCAGCGGATATTGTCCAGGTCGGTGCCCACGAAGATGCTGGTGCGAATGCCGACCTCCTTCAGGCGGTCGACGATGCCGCACAACTGGTCGTAGTGCTCCTTTACTTCCCAGCCTGCATTGCTGGTGAGCACGCCCGGCGCGTCGGGCACGAGCGTGGCCTGTTCGGGCTTGACGGTGAGCACTAGTTGCATGTAGTCCTCACTGGGATAGCCCTCGATGTTGAACTCGGTGGTCACCAACGGCCTGAGGTTGAACACGTCTGCACGGGTGATGTGCCGCTCGTCGGGGCGGGGATGCACCGTGATGCCGTTCGCGCCGAAACGTTGGATGTCGACGGCGACGGTCTCGACACAGGGTACATTGCCTCCACGCGCATTGCGCAGAGTGGCTATCTTGTTGACATTGACACTGAGGTTCGTCATATATTTCGATGAGAATAGCTTTGAAGTAAAAATAAATGAGTAACTTTGCACGATGTAAAAAGATACTGCAAAAGTAGTGCAAGTTGAGAGAAGTACAAAATATAAAATTGGTTTTTTTTATTTTTAATTCCGAAACGCAGCCTACTTTAACTAAAAGTAGTGCAAGTTGAGAGAAGTACAAAATAAAAAAACTGACAACTGATAACTGACAACTAAATGAAACTGGTTATATTCGGGAACAACTACCAGGATGCCAACCTGCAGGCTATCCTGAATCTGGTCGAACGGCTGCAGCATCGTGGCGTTGCGGTGACGCTGGAGCGCGACTTCTGCGACTACTTGGCGGCACAGATGTGCACGACGCTCGGCGTAGCCACAGTTCATTGTGGGGAGCCGGTGGATGCCGACGTGGCGTTGAGTCTGGGCGGCGACGGCACATTCCTCACCACAGTGATGTGGGTAGTGGAGCAGGACATCCCCATCATGGGCATCAATATGGGGCATCTGGGCTACCTGGCGGCCTACAGTCTGGACGAGGCGGAGCAGGCGGTCGATGACCTGCTCGCGGGAAACTATACCATCGAGCGCCGCTCCATGCTGCGTGCCCGCTGCGAAGGCGTAGAGATTGAACATCCGCTGGCACTGAACGACATCGCCATCCTGCGCCAGGACACCTCGAGTATGATTGAGATGGAAACCACCCTGCAGGGCAAGCCCCTCACCACCTACAAGGGCGACGGCCTGGTGGTGTGCACGCCCACGGGCAGCACCGCCTATAATCTGAGTGCCGGCGGTCCCATCCTTGAGCCCACCACCCGCTGCCTGGTGCTTTCACCGTTGTCACCCCACTCGTTGACGATGCGGCCCCTGGTGGTGCCCGACGAGTCGGTCATCACCATCGTGACACACACGCGCGCCGACACCTACCGCCTGAGCGTCGACGGCGAGGGCATCACCTGCCCGGCCGGCACCCGCGTCACCATCGAGCGCGCCCCGCTCACCGTACAGGTCATCCAGCGCACCGACAACAACTTTGCCCGCACTCTGCGCCACAAGCTGCACTGGGGCTCTTGATGGCTCGCCCCCCTCAGTCCCCCCTGAAGAGGGGGAAGCATGATTCTCTACCAGCGCAGCGGTCTCAAATATATGAAATACTACCACGACGACAAGGAATTTGGGCGTGTGATGATCAACACACGCCGCGGCATGCGCAATGTCACCGCACGGTGGCAAGGCGATGTGCTGTACCTGAATGTGCCGCTTGGAATCACCGTGCAAGGCATTCAGGAGGCGTTGGACGACCTGCGCCCGCGTCTGCGTGCCCGCAAGGAACAAGAGCCTGGAGTGACCTTTACCATTGGTCAAGTAATAGAGTGTTTCCGTTGTCGTGTTCGGCTCGACAGTCAGTCTCGTGTCCCACGACGCATGCTCTTCGGCCATGACGGCGACTTATTGACCTTGTCGTTGCCCGTGGGAATGGACCTAGAGAGCGACTTGGAAAAACGCAACGTCACCCACGGCTTGCAGGTGTTGCTAGAGCAGGAGGCGCAGCGATTGCTGCTGCCATTCGCCACTCAGGTGGCCGAGCAACTGGGGGTGTCGCCTGCCGGGTGGGAAATTGGCCGTGGCATGCGAAAGTTAGGACATTGCACCAAGGGGCGCGTCATCCAGCTCTCTCGCAACCTGATGTTCCTGCCCGAGCGACTCGTGCGTTACATCATCTGCCATGAGTTGGCCCACCTCACCCACATGAACCACTCCGCTGCATTTCACGCCCTAGTCAATAAGTACACCAGCGGGCAAGAGAAAGCGCTCGAGCAAGAGCTCAAGCGCTTCAACTGGCCCATCGTCCGGTAAACGGACAGAAAGGGGACGGTTCTTTTTCGTAACTATTCAGCGATTCACCAACACTTCCCCTCCCTCCCCTCCCCTTTCCCAAAGGTGAGGGGTGGGGTTTGGATAATCTCGGCTGCACCTCAGCAATCGAAGCAAGCTTCATTGCATTCGGTTTGCACGAGATTTTATGCACACATCCGTGTTAATTATGGAGAACTAGACCTGTTTATTGGTCTAAACCCCACCCCAACCGCTCTTCCAGCATCAATGGGCATCGCCTCAGCATAGCGCGAGCAAGCTCTCGCTCTGCGTTCGGCTCGAACCATTGGTCCCCTTTCCCAAAGGGGAGGGAAAGTATTAGCGAATCGCTGAATAGTTACTGATGAATTTTGATGGCTTTGGTGCAATTTTTTCATCTTATCCTGTAAACTTTTTTCAGGACGATACATATAGGAACTAGACACCAAATACAACAAAAGCAATGATGTGCTGTTGTTGTATTTGGTGTCTTTATTATTGGGGGTGCGTCAGTCGTTGCCGAAGTTGATGGTGGCGCTGGTG
This sequence comes from Muribaculaceae bacterium, assembly GCA_016281825.1. GTDB lineage: Bacteria > Bacteroidota > Bacteroidia > Bacteroidales > Muribaculaceae > Sodaliphilus. Next base: position 10,224 of record JAEEJI010000068.1, read on the forward strand.
CCGGGTTTCTTGGGAGCGGCGGGCTTGGCTGCCTGCTCGGCAGCCTTGGTGGCCTGAGCGGCAGCGGCCTGACGCTTCTCGCGGATGGCGGTCTTGTCATCGGGTTTGCGCTTATAGGCGGGGGTGCGCTCGAGCAAGTCGATGAGTTCGTCGTTGTCGATGTCCTCGGGGGTGAGCAGGATGAACTGCGCCTCGTCCTTGCGGGTCTGCATCTCGGCGATGGCGGCGACACCATACTCCTCCTGCAGTCGCTTGTCGGCATCGGCGGGTGCAGCGGGCACATCATTCTCGCTGGCCTCGTGGTGCTTGCGGCGCACGACGGGGGCGGCGGGGGCTTCTTTCTCGAGCGACACGTTGAACCCGGCGGCTAGCACGGTAATCTTAATCTTGTCCTCGAGGGTGCGGTCGTGAGCATAGCCGGTGATGACGTCCACCTCCTGACTGAAGTTTGCCATGAACTCCTCCACCTCGCTCAATTCCTGTGTCTTGAACGGGTTCTTGCTGTCGGGGTTGTAATAGACGTTGATCAAGATTTTGCGCGAGCCATAGACATCGCGGTTCTTGAGAAGCGGTGACTCGAGGGCATCCTCGATGGCCTTGGTCACGCGGCGCTCGCCCTCGCCGTAGCCGCTACTGATGATGGCGACACCGCCCTCACGCAGGGTGGTGTTCACGTCCATGAAGTCGACGTTCACCTGCCCCTCGGCGGTGATGAGCTCGCTGATGGAGCGTGCCGCAGTCGACAGGGTGTCATCGGCCTTGCCGAAGGCGTTGTTGAAGTCCAGGTCGGGATAGATGTCGATGAGTCGCTGGTTGTTGATAATCAGCAAGGCGTCGACATATTTGCTCATCTCGTCGGCGCCGGCGAGTGCCTTGAGAATCTTCTTTTGCCCCTCGAAGAGGAAGGGGATGGTGACGATGCCGATGGTGAGCACGCCCTTCTCGTGGGCGATGCGTGCCACCACGGGAGCCGCACCCGTACCAGTGCCACCGCCCATACCGGCGGTGATGAACACCATCTTGGTCTCGTCGTCAAACAGCGCGGCAATCTCTGCCGCGCTCTCCTCGGCGGCCGCCTTGGCACGCTCGGGGACATTTCCGGCACCCAGACCGTTGGTGGTCTTGGGACCGATGAGCACGCGGTTAGGCACGGGCGACATGTTCAGGGCCTGACGGTCGGTGTTGATCACGACGAACGACACACCCTCGACGTTCTGCGCCCACATGTGGTTGATGGCGTTGTTGCCGCCGCCGCCCACACCCACCACCTTGATGATGGTGGGGTTCTTTTTCTCCTCGTTGAAACCAGGGTTCTGGTCTACTGAGTCATAAATGTTTGGTCTCATATAGCGTTTTGTTTTTTATCAACTTATTTCTAGATAGACTAGATTTTCTAGATGGACTAGACTGATATTCTATTCGTCGTCGACATCGTCTTCGCTGAGCATCTCGCCGGCCTTGGTGCGGAGTTTCTCCCACCAACTAGGTTTTTTCTTTTTCTTGTGTTCCTCGGTGTGGGGCTTCTTCTCGCGCTCAGGCTCCTGAGGTTGCACAGGGCGGGTGCCGGCAACCTGGAAGCCGTCGTCGTAGTTGCGTCGGGCGATGCAGGTCTCGCCGGGCAGGATGTCGGCCGCGGCCTTGGCGAGCAAGCAGAAGGTCTCGATGTACTCGGGACGGTTAAAGCTGTGGTTGAGGATGTTGAGCGACTGGGGGTAGTGTCCCATGCGCACGCTGAGCTTGGTGTTCTCCTCGAGTTTCTTGCCCAAGCCCTGCAGTTGTGCTCCGCCACCGATGAGGACGATGGAGCGGATATCGTCGGCAGTCATGCCCGCCAGGTTCAGCTGGTTCTTGATGTTGGCGATAATCTCACGATTGCGGGCGGCGATGAAGTTGGCTGCCTCGCTGCTTCTCACACCCTCGATAACGATGTCATCGACATTGCTGTCCAATGGGTTGTTGATGTTCTTCTTCACGCGCTCGGCGGTATCCTCGAGCACGCTCAGGCCGTTGCTGATGTCGCGCGTGATGTTGCGTCCGCCCAGCGGCAGTGTCGCCAGATAGGCCAGCGAGCCGTCCTTGTAGATGCTCACTGTGGTGGTCTCGGCTCCCATGTCGACGAGCATGCAACCCAGTCGCTCACTGTCGGTGAGGACATATTCTCCCACTGCCAGGGGCGTGACGAGGTAGTCCTTGACATCAATGCCAAAGCTGAAGACGCGCATCAGGTTCTGCTTGATGGCTGGCTTGGCGACAATGAGGTTTGCCTTGATTTTGATGCTTGAGCCGACAACACCCACGGGGTCGGCGGTGACATTCTTGTCGACCACGTAGGTGCGGGGCACCACAGCGATGGTCTCATAGTTCTTGATGGGGTTGCGGCTGGCGTCACGGATGATGCCGGATATAATATCGGCGCTAATGGGCTTGGTAGCGTCCAAGCCTCGGTTCACCTCGCTGACCTCGCTGTGCAGCGAGCGTCCCGCCACACCCACATAGACATACTTGACGTTGCCTCCTACCTGGTCCTCAATGTTCTTGAGGATGCGGTTGATGGCCGCCTTGACGTTCTCCACATTCTGCACCACGCCATAGCGCACGCAGTTGCTCAGCCGCTCCTCTACGAGGTGGCTCACGCTCACCATGCCGGCGGGCGACTTCTCGGCCACAGCACCCACAATCTTGCTGGACCCAATCTCAAATGCTACAATATACTGGTTCTTGTCCATAATATGATGTTTTTTTATTTGCTGTATCTTGGTTCTAGATGGCCTAGATGCACTAGATGTTCTAGACTATCTAGATGGTTTCTTGCCGGTAGTGTCTTGCTTCTGTTTTAGTTTCTTCTCGTCGACGGCGAGGGTGTGGCGGTCTTCAGCGACGGTGATGGTCTGCAGGTCGGGCTCTGGCTCGTCGAAGGCGGAGTCGTAGTCCATTTCGACCTTCACGGCCTTGACGCGGCGTGTGGCGACAACCTGGTGGTCCCACTTGACCGAGATGGTGTCATAGTTTTCCCATCCCTTGGCGGGCAGCACCTTGCGGTAGAAGAGTTTGAGTTTGCGGAACTTCGCCTCAAAGTTGTCGCAACTGCCGATGTTGACGACGTGGCCATAGATGGCCGGCACGATGAAGATGTTGTTGCTGTCGCGCATGGTGTACATTGTCACGAGCGAGCGCAGCAAGGAGTCGCCCTCGACATACTGCACCAATGGGAGTAGGCGTGTGGCAGGGTACTTGTCGGTAAAATGTCCCTGCATGACGGGCACATCGGCATGATAACTCGCCGTGGCACTCATGCGTTTGCCGAAGCGGTTGACGTAGTAGCTCTGGTCGCCGTCAAACACACGCAACACGGGCACCAGCTGGCTGGCCCGGATGATGAGCACACCGTCGGCTCCTTTGACACACTCGGCCTTCTCGAGGTACTCCGAGCGTTGCAGGGCCTGTTCAATGCGGTTGGCATCGATTTGCCACATGGGTTTGCCCACGACCTTGAAGCCCAATTTGGCGAGTTCCTGAGTGACTCCTTCGGGAGTGACAAACTGCGTGCTGTCGGCATTGTCAATGGTTACGGTGACGAGCCGGCAGGTCTCGTCGGCCGCCTTACCCCGCGCCCAAAAGATGCCCCACAGGAGCAACCCCGCGAGGACAAGCAAGATAGTATTTTGGATTATCTTCTTCAAATTAATCGATAATTAAGACCGCGCTTCGCGCTGGTAGATTCTACTTAACTCCCTTTAACTACTGAAAATTACTGGTAGACCGCGCTTCGCGCTGGTAGACTAAAGTCTAAGGGCTAACGACTAAAGTCTAATTAGTTGTTGGCGGATGTCGGGGAGGAGGCGGTCGATGTCTCCGGCTCCAACCGTTAACAAAACGTCAAAGTTAAGGCTTTTTATTGACTCCACCAACTTTTCTCGTTGAATTATAGCTTTTTTAGCACAAGTGAGTCGATTGAGGATGATTTCGCTGGTCACACCGGGTATGGGCAACTCGCGCGCGGGGTAGATGGGGAGCAGGTACACCTCGTCGGCGAGCGAGAGCACTTCGGCAAATTCTGGCGCGAAATCGCGCGTGCGGGTGTAAAGGTGCGGCTGGAAAACCACGCCTAGCCGACGGCCTGGGTACAGGTCGCGCACGCTGGTGATGCTGGCGCGCAGTTCGTCGGGATGGTGGGCATAGTCGTCAATCATTACGTGGCCGTGTTCGCCCGGTTCCTTGACCCAAAACTCAAAACGGCGCTTGGGTCCTTGGAATGTGGCGATAGCATCGCGCATGGCATCGGCTGTAACCTCAGTGAGGCGGCAGGCGGCCATGGCGGCGATGGCGTTGTCAATATTGATGTCCACTGGCACACCCAGACGGATGTCAGGGACGACCTCCCATGGTGTGACCAAGTCGAAGGTGATGTCACCGTCTGCTTTGCGGATGTTCTGTGCGTGGAAGTCCCCCTCGTGACGGCTATAGGTATAGACGCGTACATCAGCCTGAGGACGTGGCACAAGTTTCAGTCCCGTATGCACGATGAGGGCACCGTCAGGGCGAATCAGCTCGGTGAAGTGGGCGAAACTCTCGAGGTAGGCCTCCTCGGTGCCGTAGATATCGAGGTGGTCAGGGTCGGTCGAGGTGATGACCGCTACCCATGGAGTGAGTTGGTGGAACGAGCGGTCAAACTCATCGGCCTCGATGACCGAGTAGGGACTGGTGTCGCTGAGCAAGAAGTTCGTGCCATAATTGCGCAGGATGCCGCCCAGGAAAGCGTTGCATCCGATACCGCTCTGGTGCAGGATGTGCGCGGCCATGCTCGACGTGGTGGTCTTGCCATGAGTGCCTGCGAAGCATAGTCCCTTGCTTTGTTCGGTGACGATGCCCAGTGCTTTGGCGCGTTTGATGACCTCAAAGCCATTGTCCATGAACCACCGCAGCACAGGGTGGTCTGCAGGCATGGCAGCGGTGTATACCACCAGTGTCTGCTCTGGGTCACGACAGTAGTCGGGGATGAGCGAAGGGTCGTCGTTGTAGTCGATATGCACGCCCTCGGCCTCCAACTCGTGTGTAAGGTCGCTCGGTGTGCGGTCGTAACCTGCCACGCGGCATCCGCGTGCCAGGAAATAACGCTCCAGAGCGGCCATTCCGATGCCGCCCGCGCCGATAAAGTAGATGCTATTTTTCATATTCTAGGGGTTTCTGAGAGAACTGGGAGAATTGGGAAAACTGGGAATGTTTTGTACTATAGACTCTTAACTCTTAACTATCTTGAACACCTCGTCGACGATGTGGGCGGCACTATCGCGGAGAGCCATCTTGGCGACATTGTCAGCGAGGGTCTTGAGTACGCCGTCGTTGATGACGGTGCGCAACATGCAGTCGACCAACTCATTGGGAGCGTCGGCATCTCGCACCATAATAGCAGCATTGCGGTTCGACAATGCTTGGGCGTTCTTGGTCTGGTGGTCCTCAGCGACATTGGGCGAAGGCACGAGAATGGCGGGCAGACCCAGTGCCTGTATCTCACTGATGCTGCTTGCTCCGGCACGGGAGACGACAAGATCAGCTGCTCGGTAGGCCATGTCCATGTTACTGATAAAGTCGGTACGCAACACATTGGTCACGCCTGATGCCGCATGGATCTCCTCGCTGTTGCCGCGGTTGACCTTTCCTGTCTGCCAAATGACTTGCACCTGGTCGGCCGTCTCGCCGATTCGCTTCAGTCCAGCACCGATGACGTTGTTAATGCTCAGTGCTCCCAAACTGCCGCCGATGATGAGAATGGTGCGTTTGTCAGGGTTTACCCCCATGGCACGGCGCGCCTCCTGCTTGCTGGCGGTACACTCCAGCAGATTTTGTCGGATGGGGTTGCCGGTAAGCACGATGCGGTCGGCGGGGAAGAAGCGCTCCATGCCCTCATATGCCACGCATATGCAGCGTGCATCGGCACCGAGCTTCTTGTTGGTCACACCGGCAAAGGAGTTCTGCTCTTGCAACAGGGTGGGAATCCCCATCTTTTGCGCTGCTTTCAGGGTCGGTCCACTGGCATAGCCACCCACACCAATGGCGATATCGGGTTTAAACTCCTTGATGATACTGCGCGCCATACCCATGCTCTTGAGAAGTTGATAGGCCACCTTGAAGTTGCGCAACAGATTGCTACGGTCAAAACCCATGACGGGCAGGCCCTTGATCTCATAGCCTGCCGCAGGCACGCGCTCCATTTCCATACGGCCTTCGGCACCCACAAACAGTATGCGGGCATCGGGCATTCGCCGACGAATCTCGTTGGCTATTGACAGTGCGGGAAAGATGTGGCCACCCGTGCCACCACCGCTGATGATAAAACTTTTCATAGATTTATTTTTTCGATAATTCGAGTATTCGAGCATTCGAGTATTCGAGTTAGATTAAAGACTATTTCCAGACATTCTTGGGAACGATTTGTGTGGGATTGACGGCATCGAGGCCCTCGGGGAGGATGGTGTCATCAACCTTGTTGTTCTTGTTGTTGTAATTGGCGATAGTTCGGCTCACACTGAGCATAACGCCAAATGCCGCACTGATGACGAGGATGCTCGTACCGCCCGCCGAGATTAGCGGCAAAGGTTGGCCAGAGACGGGGAAGACCCCCACGTTGATGGCCATGTGGAACAGAGCCTGCAGTGTGATGAATGATGCCATACCGATGATGAGCAGACTGGGCAAGACACGCGTACTGCGCTGCACTATCATCGCCGCTCGCGCTAGCAGCCACAGATACAGCACTAGCACGAACAAGCCACCGATGATTCCAGTCTCCTCAATAATGATAGAGTAGATATAGTCACTGAATGCTAACGGCAGTCGGCTGCATTCGCGTGAGCTGCCGATACCCACACCCGTAGTACCACCATGTGCCTGCGCCATGCGTGCAAACATCTCCTGTTGGTTCTTGTTGGTGATGGGACGGAAGCGTAGCGAGTCGTTGTACCACCAGTCGTGTATACGTCCCTTGCGGAGGTCGCTACGATCCTCGATGTCGCGCTCTACCACGGCAGTCGTGCCATTTTCTTGCGCCAACACCTCGTCCATCTTCTCATTGTGCTTCTTGATACCCATGAAGCCTCCGGCAAAGATGCCATACGCCAGCAAGACAATGGCAATTTTCTTGAACTTCGCACCACCGATGAGCATCATTGCCATACTGATGGCCATCAGCAGGATGGTGTTGGTCAAGCCGCTTTTGAACATCAGTCCGCCATAGATGGCCACAGCGATGGCAGAAGCCACCAAGCCGAAGTTACTCACATCGCGGTTTTTCTGGCTCTTAGCCAAGATATAGCTCAACAATGTGACAATTGAAAACTTGGCTAGTTCGGCTGGTTGCAGCGTGACCCCCGGCAGAATCTTCATGGCACGTCGTGCACCATTGACAATTTCTCCTGCCGCCATCACATAAATCAGCGTAAAGACGGTGAACAATGCCAGTCCCGGAATCATCACATAGAGAAACTTGCTGCTGTTATAGTCGATGCGGTGCAAGAAGAACACCAGCAGGGCTCCGGCACCCAGAAACTTGCACTGATTGATGATGGGGCCGTAGACACCTTGTGTGGCAATCACACGACTCGACGCGCTATACCCCTCGACAATCGAGATGATGATGAGCGTGAAGTAGATGCCCCAGATCCATGGGTCACCATGTTTCTGAGCAATCTCGTTGTACTTTGTCTGTTTTTCTTGTGTCATTGCAGGGACTGTTGACTAGAGGCACTAGACTGACTAGATGTTCTAGAAGTATAAACTATTAACTATAAACTATTAACTCTTTCTTTGAACTGGCGGCCACGGTCTTCATAACTTGTGAATAGGTCGAAGCTGGCACAACACGGCGAGAGTAACACAGTGTCGCCGTTCTGTGCCAACTGATGGCACTTCTCAACGCATTCGGCCATCGAGCCTGCATCGGTCACCACAGGCACCTTGCCATCGAAAAACGCGTGCAACTTGCGGTTGTCCACGCCCAGGCAGACGATGGCCTTGACCTTCTCGAGCACGAACGGCTCAATCTCGGTGTAGTCGTTGCCCTTGTCCTTGCCGCCCAGGATGAGTACCACCGGGTCGCGCATGCTCTCAAGGGCATACCAAGTCGAGTTGACGTTAGTGGCCTTGGAGTCGTTGATCCAGCGCACGCCGTCCAGGGTGCGGACATATTCCAGCCGGTGTTCCACAGCCTGAAAGTCGCTCAAGGCGCGACGGATGACCTCGTTCTTAATATTGAGCACACTGGCACTGATACTGGCTGCCATGGAGTTATACAGGTTGTGCAGACCTTGGATGGCTATCTCTTGAGTGGGCATTGACCAAGGCTCACCGTCAACATTGACAGTCATCACACCATCGCTGACCCATGCCGTGCAGCCATCGGGGTTCTCAGCACTGAACGGCATCATGCGAGCCTCGGTGCGCATCTGCTTCAGCTGTGCCGAGATGATGGGATCGTCCTGCCAGTAGATGAACACATCGTCGGGCCCTTGGTTGCGCATGATGCGGAACTTGGCGGCGACATAATTCTCCATCTTGTGGTCATAGCGGTCTAGATGGTCGGGTGTGATATTGAGCAATACGGCGATGTTAGCCTTGAACTCATACATGTTGTCTAGTTGGAAACTGCTCAATTCGATAACATATACATCGTGCGGATCCTCGGCCACCTGCAGTGCCAAACTGTTGCCTACATTGCCAGCCAACCCCACGTCCAAGCCTGCCTCCTTGAGGATGTGATAGGTAAGCATCGTGGTCGTAGTCTTGCCATTGCTGCCGGTGATGCACACCATCCGTGACTGCGTGTAGCGGCCGGCAAACTCTATCTCACTGATGATGGGGATGCCACGCTCGGTTGCCTTAACCACCAAGGGTGCCTCACAGGGGATGCCCGGACTCTTGACAATCTCGTCGGCATTGAGGATGAGTTCCTCGGTGTGGCCGCCCTCCTCCCAACGGATGCCATGACTGTCGAGCATCTCCTTATACTTTGGCTTGATGTGCCCCATATCGCTCAGAAACACGTCCATACCCTTGGCTTGGGCGAGTACGGCAGCTCCAGCACCGCTCTCGCCACCACCTAATACGACTAATCTTTTCATATATTTTTCTTTTTAGTAAACGAGTTTCGATTTACCTGACCTTGAAAGTGACGAAGGTGAGGACGGCGAGGATGATACTTACCAGCAAGAAGCGGATGACAATCTTGTTCTCGGGGATGGCGTTGGCGGGCTTTTGAAACTTGACGTTCATAATTTTGCCAGCAGGAATCTGGAAATGGTGATGGAGGGGTGCCATCTTGAAAATGCGTTTTCCAGTACCAGTTTTCTTCTTGGTGTACTTGAAATAGCCCGTCTGAATGATGTTGCTCAACGCCTCGACGAAGAACACACCACAAAGAATGGGCAACAACCACTCCTTGCGCAGCAACAAGGCGAATACCCCCACGATGCCTCCCAGGCACAGGCTGCCCGTGTCGCCCATAAACACTTGGGCGGGATAGGAGTTGTACCACAGGAAGCCGAGTGTTGCTCCGATGAATGCGGCGGCAAAGATTACTAACTCGCCGCTGTTGGGGATATACATGATGTTGAGGTAAGCGGCATAGATGACGTTGCCGCTCAAATACGCCATGATGGCCAGTGCGACAGCATAGACCGCACTTGTACTGCTTGCCAAGCCGTCAAAGCCATCTGTGAGGTTGGCGGCATTGCTCACTGCGGTGACGATAAAGATTGCCAATGCAGCAAAGATGAGCCATCCGATGCCGCGTGCGGTTTTTCCCTCAATGCCGAACCACTGCGCCACGCGGGCATAGTCAAAGTTGTGGTTTTTGATGAAGGGGATGGTGGTCTGGGTGCCTTTGACTTGTGGGGCATGCACCACTTCCATCTGGCCTGTCTCGGGGTTGCGCACCTCGGTATTCTCGCTCATGACGATGGCGGGACTTGCCCACATCACTAGGGCGACAACGACACCTAGACCTACTTGTCCGATGATTTTGAACTTGCCTTTGAGACCTCGCTTGTCATGATGGGCAATTTTGATGTAGTCATCCAGGAAACCCAATGCGCCGCACCAAATGGTAGCAAGAATCATCAGCCACATGTAGATGTTGTTGAGTTTGCCCATGAGAAGGCACGGCAGCAAGATGGAGACGATAATGATAATGCCTCCCATGCTCGGGGTCTGAGACTTGCGGTCTTTCTCTAGAGCCTTGGCAACATCATCTTTCTTCTCCTGGTCAGTCTCGTCCAGATTGTTAAGAACGAACTGGATTTTCTCGATAGCATCGGTGTGCGACACAATCTTCCCAGCATTGTCCAGGTCGCGCTGATTTTCACCGCCTTGCTTGGTGTAGTAACGCTCCAATTTCTTGATGATGGCTCCACCGATGACGATGGCGATGAACAGTGACAACGCCAACGTGATGCCGGCACGGAAAGTGATATAGTCCATCAGATGCGCTCCTGGCACATCAAATTGCTGTAGGTATTGAAACAGATGGTAAAGCATTGTATTTAATTAAGAATTAAGAATTAAGACCGCGTTGCTGGTAGACTGCTTTGCTGGTAGACCGCGTTGCTGGTAGACCAAAGTCTAAAGCCTAAAGTCTAACGTCTATATGGTTAGAAGCAGTCACGCAGCACTTCTCGATCGTCAAAGTGGTGCTTGACACCGTTTATTTCTTGATAGGTCTCATGTCCCTTTCCGGCTACGAGTACGACATCGCCCGGCTGTGCCAACATGCAAGCAGTGCGGATGGCCTCGCGGCGGTCGGTAATCATGATGGTGTGCTGACGGTCGTCATCAGTCAGTCCGGTCTCCATATCACGCAAGATGGCATCAGGATCCTCGGAACGTGGATTGTCGCTTGTGAGGATGGTACGGTCGCTGCGTTGGGCGGCAGCATGTGCCATGATGGGTCGCTTGGTGGCGTCACGGTCTCCACCGCAGCCGCACACGGCGATAATTTGCCCCTTGCCACGCACCAAGTCGCGGATGGTGTCGAGCACGTTGATAAGCGCATCGGGCGTGTGGGCATAGTCGACAATGGCAGTAAACCCTTTGGGTGCATGCAGCGTCTGGAAGCGTCCATCGGCGGGTTGCAGCTGGCTCAACTGCACCAACACCTCGTCACGATCAATGCCCAGCAACATGGCAGTGGCAGCGATTGCAGTGAGGTTATAGGCGTTGAAGCGGCCTGTGAGCATCACCTCGACATCGCGGTCGTTGATTTGCAGACTCATGCCATCGATACGCTCCTCAACCAACTTGCAATTGAAGTCTGCCAGGGTGCGCAAAGCATAGGTGTAGTGACTAGCGCGGCAGTTCTGCAGCATCACCTTGCCCACCTTGTCATCGGCATTGACAAGGGCAAAAGCGTTGTCAGGCAAGGCATCAAAGAACATCTTCTTGGCACGCAAGTAGTCGTCCATCGTCTTGTGGAAGTCCAAATGATCCTGAGTGAGGTTGGTAAACACGCCTCCTGCCCATTGCAGCCCGTCGACTCGGTGCTGGGCGCAAGCATGACTACTCACTTCCATGAAGGCATAGTCACAACCTGCTTCGACCATCTCGTGCAACAAGCGGTTGAGTGTGAGGTGGTCGGGGGTTGTCTGTGCTGCTGCTTCCTCTCGGCGGTCAATCATGTTCTTCACCGTCGAAAGCAATCCGGCCTTGTAGCCCAGGCTCTGCATCATCTCGTAGAGCAGTGTGGCAATGGTTGTCTTGCCGTTGGTGCCTGTTACGCCCACCAGTCGCAAATGCTCGCTAGGACGGTCATACCACTCGCTGGCGACCAATGCCAACGCTCGGGTGCTATCGGGTACCACGACGTAGGTGACGCGTTCGTCAAGCGCATCAGGCAGTGTTTGGCACAGAATAGCCGATGCCCCTTGGGCGATGACCTGCGGGATGAAGCGATGGGCGTCGACTGCCACTCCAACGACGGCGACAAAGAGTTCGCCACCCTTGACCTTTCGTGAGTCACACAGTACGTCGGTAATGTCGATGTCGGTGGGGCCTACCACTTGGGTGGTCTCAGCGCGACGGAGAAGTTCGTAAAGTTTCTTCATATAGCGTTAGTGTTTTAGTGTCAGATTAATCACTTGTCCTCGAGCATATTGGCTACCAGCCGCGAGACTTTGTCCTACCACATATCCGTTACCTGAGAACCTCACACACAGGCCCGCGTCTTCCAGGCGCCGGATGGCGTCACGGACGGCGAGGCCTCGCACATTAGGCACACCGCTCTGTGTGGGAGCGGGCTGCTGGAACACTTTGGCGTGCTGCATGGCGAGGCCTTTCTTCACGTTGCTTGTGTGTTTTGGATTAGTACTGGCAAAGAGTGTGGCTTGTGAGGGTGCTTTCTGCACCTGTTTCCCGTCTTTGTCGACGGTCATCGCATAGTTCGGTTCGTTGCCCAACAATCCGCGGGCATACATTTTCAGGGCAATATTCTTGAGGACCATGCCGCTGCTCGCTCCAGCACCTCGGTTGGCGCCGAGCATCAGCACGATGCATGAGTATTTGGGGTTGTCATAAGGGAAGAATCCGCAGAACGCGAGGCGCTTCTGGTTGCCATAGTGTCCGTCGCTCGTAATGGTGTAAGCCGTTCCCGTCTTACCTGCGATGGGTACGCGCTCGTCTTGCACCCACTTGCGTGCGGTGCCGCGGCTGCCCCACACCACGTCGTGCAACATGATGCGCAACTTCTGTGCATTCTCAGGGCTGCACACCTGTTGACGGATGTATGTCACGGGCACGATACTGTCAGGTTCGCCTTCGCGCGTGAGTTTCTTGACCAGGTGTGGCCGCACATACTTCCCGTCGTTGGCGATGGCGTTGTACATGGCCAGCGTGCTCAGTGGCGGAATGAGTGTCGAGTAACCGAACGCCATGCGGGTAAGGGCCACTCGGTCGGCACGGGTGTTGCCCAGACGTTGGATGATAGGGGTGCGTTCGCCACCGATACCTGAATGGAAAGGCTCGAAGAAGCCCATTCCCTTCAGTCGGTCATAGAATCCGCCCGGGTTACTGCCATACTTCTTGACGATAATCTTTGACATTCCCACATTTGACGAGGTCTCGATAATCTGTCGCGGAGTGAGTTGTGCGCCCCCATGAGGGTCGTTGATGACACGCCCCTCGTACAGCCATGTCGTGCCAGTGGGCATGGGCTCGTCAATGTTGTTGACGATACCGTCCTCCAAGGCAATCATCATCGAGATAGGTTTCATCACCGAACCAGGCTCGTAGCCTAGCACGGCATTGTTCACACCCTCGATATAGTCATTGAAGCCATCATCCCACTGCAGGTTGCTGATGGCCTTTATTTCGCCGGTGGCGACCTCCATAAGCACGGCGGTGCCCCAACGTGCATCAGTCTCCTTGCACATGTCGTAGAGTTCGTTCTCGACAATATCCTGCAGTGCAATGTTGATGGTTGTGGTGATATCATAGCCTGGCTTAGCCGGCACGCTCTCATGGTTGACGATGTTGTAGGTCAGCTGGATACGTGTAGCCTTGCCCGGCACGCCATAGAGCATGGTGTCGAGTGCCATCTCCAAGCCCGAACGCCCATGTAATCCTTTGCGTGTCTCACTCTCTCCCACAGTGCCAATGCTTCGTGATGCCATCGACCCGTAGGGTTTGCAGCGCTTGGTCTCGCGCTCGCTATAGAGTCCGCTCTTGTTTTGTCCTTTGTTGAAGTAAGGGAATGTCTTGAGCCGCTCCCACTCGCCATGGGTGAGCAAACGGCGGATGAGACGGTAGCTATGGTTCTTTTTCTTCTTGTCGGTGGTGATGCGCTCGTAGGCTCCAGCGAGTTCCTCCTGCCACTGTTGAGCGGTGCGTGACGGCTCAAGCACCGCCAACGAGTCGGCCAGCGCGGGCAGATACTTCATTAGTGTGTCTTTCTTGATACCCGCCGACAACCAGTCAACACGGGCAGTGAAGTATTGCAAGTTGGCTGCGAGCACAGTACCGTTGTCGGCAAGCAGTTTGCCTCGCTCAGGCTCGATGACAGTTTCTTGCGTGAGGATACTATCGGCCTTGGCGTTCCAGTCGCCAGCATAGATGACCGATGTCTTGACCATATCCCAGACGATGGCGGCCGAGAAAGCCAGCACAATTCCCACAACAAGTGAGTATCGCAGCAAGATGTGTTTTTTGTTGGTCTCTTTCATTGTTCTTTCAGGTGGTAAGGTGGTTGTTCGGGTGAGGTAAGGTCGATGTGCATCGTGTCGACAAATGCCGTCATCTGGCTCTCGCGAATTTGTGAGTTATAGGCGGCGCTGGCGTTGACGCAATCGGTCTTAGCGTTCTCCAGCTCAAGTTTGAGGTCAATGACCTCTTTCATGTAGTTTTGGCAGACATACTTATTGCTGATGTACATCAGCGTCATGACGGTAGCCGCCACGATATACACAGCGTTGCGCTTAAAAAAGTCCCACGAGAGAAAAGAGCGTCCCTGCACGACACCCTTGACGGCTTTCTGTGCCTTGCGTTTGCGTTTCTTCTTGCTCTTGTCTCCTGCTGACGCCTCGTCGGCAGTAGGAATGATCTGTTTGCTGTTGTCTGCCATAGTGCTTGCTGGGATTACTGGGAAAACTGGGAATATTAACAAACTTTCTCTGCTATGCGGAGTTTGGCGCTGCGAGCACGAGGGTTTTGTGTCACCTCGTCATCACTGGGGACAATCACTTTGTTGTTGACCAGCACCAGCGGAGCTTCAATGCGTCCGTAGAAGTCCTTGATGACATGCCCCTCAACGTTGCCGGTGCGCATGAAGTTCTTTACCAGACGGTCCTCTAGCGAGTGGTAGGTGATGATGACAAGCCTTCCGCCGGGTCGCAGCACTTCGAGCGATTGCTGCAGCAGACGTTTTAGCACGTCAATCTCGTGGTTCACCTCGATGCGCAGAGCCTGGAACAGCTGTGCCAACTCCTTCTTCTCCTGGTTGGGTCGGACAAGCGGCCTAACGACCTCGATGAGTTGCAGCGTGGTGTCAATGCTACGTTGTGCGCGTGCACGCACGATGGCTCGTGCCAGCTGCCGGCTTTGCCTGAGTTCACCATAAAGGTAGAACACGTCGGCCAAGCGTTCCTCGCTGTAAGTGGCGACAACTTGTCGCGCATCCAGTGTGCTAGACTGGTTCATACGCATATCCAATTGGCCATCGAACCGGAACGAAAAGCCACGTTCTTGGTCGTCGAAATGGTGGAACGACACACCCAAGTCAGCAAGGATTCCATCCACAGATGGCACACCATAGAATCTCAAAAAATTCTTCAGGTAAGCAAAATTGCTCAGCACAAAAGTGAACCTCGGGTCATCAATGCGGTTGCGCCAGGCATCGATGTCTTGATCCATACCGTAAAGGTGGCCAAGCGATGAGAGGCACTCAATGATGGCACGACTGTGTCCACCACCGCCGAAAGTAACATCGACGTATGTGCCGTCTGGCTTGATATTCAAGCCGTTAAGGCACTCATTGAGCAAGGCGGGTATGTGATAAACAGGGTCGTTCATGAGCTAAAGAACTGGGGTCAGCAAGGTTCACAACTATTGAGGGTGTAAAGTTACAAACTTTTTTTTAATAATTTGGAAAACGAAATTTGTTTTTGTAAATTTTTAGCAAAAAAGTTATTAACAACCCCTTGAAGTAGCTCACATACAACATTTAGCAGATGCCCTTCCGGCTATTTGCGTCCGTAAACAGATCTCTCGACTCATCGTAAAAAAGGCATCCTCGCGATGAGGATGCCACATAAAAAAGCTATGAGAAAAATATTATCCCTACTTAGTGAGGAACTTGCTATTGAGATAGGCCATAAAGGTGTCCTTGTAGAGGTCACCGATGGGCAGTGCCACTTGCGGTGCCATGACGATATGACTCTTGTTCACCTCGATAATGCGCTTCAAGTTGACGATATAGGAGCGGTGGGTGCGCATGAACTTGTTGCTGGGCAGGCGCTCTTCCATCTTCTTCATGCTCAACAGGGCGGTCACTGGTCGAGCACCGTTGCTGAAGTGTATGCGCAAGTACTCGCTCATCGCCTCGACATAGAGTATATCGTCGATGGAGATGCGCACAATCTTGTACTCGGTCTTTAGGAAGATACAATCGTCCTCATCGACCAGCGACACAGCAGCGGCATTGAGGAGTTCGTGCTTCTCGACCAAGCGCTTGGTGGCACGGCGGAATTCATCGATGCCAAAGGGTTTAAGTAGGTAATCGAGTGCATTGAGCTTAAACCCGTCAACGGCATACTGACTGTATGCTGTAGTAAACACCACCATCGGCGGGTTTTCAAGCGATTGCACAAAGTCCATACCATTCAGGTCGGGCATGTTGATGTCAGTGAAAATGGCATCAATCTGTTCGTTGTTGAGCACCTCTTGCGCCTCCTTGGCACTGCGGCACGATGCCACAAGTTCTAGTTCGGGCATCTGCGATGCATATTTGGTCAATTGTTTCAGAGCCAGCGGCTCGTCATCTATTACAATGCAGCGAATCATGTATTAAGTAGTTAAAGAAGTTAAGTCGTTAAAGGGAGTTAGTAGTTAGCAGATGGTTACAATGGCTCTGCTGGGACAATGAGGGTGACCTTGAAAGTGTCATCGCCATCATCGATGTTGAGTGTGTATCTGTCACCGTAAATGAGGTCAAGTCGCTTGGTGACATTAGCGATGCCCACGCCTCCGGCGTCGTGCTTCACATTGTTCTTGCTATTGCAGCAATGGAACTCGATATTGTCTTTGTCAACCGTGAGGGTTATGTGAATGAACGATGGTTTGTCATAACTCACACCATGTTTGAATGCGTTCTCGACAAATGGGACGATGATCAGCGGTGCGACTCCCACCTGAGGCACTTCGTGCGGAGAATCGAAGCGGATATCAACATTGTCGGTATAACGGATGCGCATCAGGCTGATATGCTGGTCAATCAGTTCTATGGCCTTTTGCAGCGAGATGCGTTCAACATCGCTCTCATAAAGCAGGTAGCGCATGAAACGGGACAATTGCACGATGCTGGTCTTGGCGTCCTCGGGTTCAATGTCAACCAATGCATGGATATTGTTGAGCGTGTTCATCAAGAAGTGCGGATTGACCTGATAGCGTAAATAAGTGAGTTCTTGACGCAGTTTATGATTCTCCAGTTCGGCCAATTGCTTCTGCTCGGCTTGCGTCTTGAAATAGAGCTTCAAGCCCAAATTTGCACCCAATGCGAACACCAACAACGAGAACATGGTGAAGTCATGTGGCCCGGCTATTGGACGCACAGGAGGGGCTCCAATGATTTTGGGACCCCCTGGACCAGGATCCGGTGGACCAGTAGCACATTGGTAAAACACGAACACCGTCATCAGGATGGACAACAACACCACGTAACGTAGGCGGTTGTGTTCGTAGACGAGTACAGGAGCTATGAAATAGTTGTGGATCAAAAAAGCTAACAAAACCACGACCAAGGGCACCCAAATGTGCAGTAGATCAATCCAACGGAATGAGTAGTTGTTGTCGACCGACGAAAGCACCACCATCCCTACCAAAGGGACGATGAACATCACCGCCCAAAGCAAGGCATTGGCACAGGCCTCTTGACGAGATGAATATCGGAACAACTTCATGAGTGGTTATAAATGATTAATCCAAACAAAATTAGTATTATTTGTTCGGATTGGCAAATGAATTCAGTATATAATTGATTTTTGTCAATCAATCGCCTATAAATGAAATGATAACCCGTCGTGGCTTGGTCTCCCAGGAAGTATAACCATCGGCAACGGTGACACCATTTGTGGCATCGATGGGCGAAGCGTTGGCGCTGAAGCTGTAGACATACCCTCCTGTGACCGTCAGCGCGCCATCACCCTTGATACCCTTGGGGGAAGCAAGACCTTTGATGCCTGTGGTGACGACCTGCAATGCACCGCCTGTGACAAGGATGTCGCCGGTGTTGTTCACGCCCTTGCCACCTTCACCGGTGGCCTTAATCAGCACATTGCCACCGTTGATGATAAGGGCGTAGTCACATTTGATGCCTGCGCAACTGCTGGTATCGGCGGGAGCGATATTGGTCGCTGGCGTGATGGAGACACCACCCGTGGCGATGATGGTGGTGCGACCGCCATTGATGGTCATCGTCGAGTCGCAACGGATACCCTTGGCACCGTCGCCAGCAACTGCAATGTTGAACACGCCGCCGTCAATAGTGATGCCATCATTCGCCTTGATGCCATGCCCTATCGCCGACTTAATATACACCTTACAGCCTGGACGGAAACGGAAATAGTCATCGCTGACGAGGCCATGACGCGCATTGGCATTGACAACAAGCGCTCCCTTGCCACTGACCAGCACCTGCCCCTCGCTAAACAACGCGCCCTTCTGGTCCTCGCCTTCGACATCGGTGTAGGTCGAGCCATCGGTCAACGTGTTCTCTGTACCGTCGGCAAGTACCAAGTAAAGCGACTTACTACCCTGATTGTTTATTGCAGCACCCGTCGGGTTGGTCAATGTCAAACCATTAAGTGTCATCTTGAACTTGTTCTCGCTATAAATCTTCAGCGAACCATTGTCGCTCGTTCCCGATACCACATAGTTGACTCGGGCGCTGGTCGAACGAATGACAACATGACCTCCCGTGACCGTTGACCGCACACGTGCGGTGTTACCGCTCAATGTCGCAGTTTCGCCATCATAGGAAATATTTATCGTATAGCTCCAGTCGGTGTTCTCCTCGTAGTCGTTATATGCCTCGTTGGTCTCATCGGTGGGTACCACGTCATCAACCTCGTCCAGGGGGCTGAAGTCCAGGTCGATGTCGATAGGCGTGATCACCTCTTGAGGGATGGTATCGTTGCCCCCATTCGAGCCATTGATTAAATCGCTGAAATCGGTGTCGTCGTTGACACAAGCCGTGGTCATCACCGCCATCAGCATAAGCAGTATATAGGGTCTCATTTTTTGGACTTTATACTTAGTTATAACAAGCAACCTCGATTAAAACTTAAACTTATAGCTCAGGCCCAGGGAGTGCATATTGCCTTCATCTTCATCATCATAGACGCGCTGGTAGCGGTAGTAGAGGCTGAAGGAATGTGTCTTCTTGACTGTGTAATCAATGCCAGCGCTATAGCGCACTTTGTCAAGCGCCATGTTGTTAAATAGCTCGACGCTTGCCCAGGGGTCAAATCTCCATTTTGGGATATCCCATTCTAGCTTTAGGCGACTGCGCAACACATGGCCGTGCTTGGTTTCGATGACCTTGTCTTCCCATATCGCATTGTCGAAATCATAGCGCTCGGTTGTGCGCTCAGGACGATAGGTATAGCGCCAGCGCTCGCGCAATGACATGCTGAAACGACCAATCTTGTAACTACCTGTCAATGAAGCATACAAACGATGACGCAGCCCCCAATAGGAGGGTCTCCAATTGTTGTAATTGAGCACCTCGTTGCCCTCATCATTGAGCAAAAAGAGGGGGTCATTATAGGTAATTGCTTCGCGGTTGTTGTCAATGAGTAACTGGTAGCCCAAGTCGGCCTTGAGCCACTTGGTTAGTTTGTAATCCACACTGATTCCCACATTCACGCGGTCGGCTGTGCGGAAATTGTTGCGCGAGCGGAACTCGGCTTCAAGAGAGAAGCTAGCCTTCTTGTTGAGTTTCTTCTCGGCGGTGACGCCTACAATGAGTCCTGCGTCATCGCCACCAGCCCATGACAAGGCAGGCAGCGCTAACGCAACCAGCAGGAGTATGGTTTTAAACTTATTGATCGTCATGACTAGATACTCTAGAGCGTCTAGATGAACTAGATTTTCTAGATAATCTAGACGCTGCTATTATGCTTAACGGATTGTTCCGCTGAATGTTGTGTTACATTCAGCGAGTAGGGTGTTGTATGGGGACGAATGAGCTTATTCTTTCTTCTTATCCAATGCGATGCTGACAAAAGCATAGATGCCCAACACGATAATAAGCAGCTGCTGAACGCCCCATACAAGCCAAGCGAAAGCCGAGGCCTGCGCATCATAGGGCGTACTGGGCGGGAAGGCTCCCACGCCGTAGAGCGACAATCCGAAGATAATGGCAAACTGCCATGGTCCCAAACCACCATTGCTGGGTACTGCCATGCCCAGGCTGCTCAACACAAAGAGTACCAGCACGGGCAACACGCCCAAGTCGGCAGTAAAAGTGAACGCCTTGCTGGCGATGTAGAGCTGCAGGAAATAGCATCCCCAAATGAGGATGGTATAGAGCAGGAACATCCACTTGCCGTCCATGTGTGCGATGGCGGCAAATCCGTCCCACAAGTCGTGCAAGATGCCACGCAACTTGGCGATGACTTTGTTTTGTGAGGTACTACGATAGAGCCATACCATGGCAACTAATCCCAAAACACATGCTACCACAAGGGCCACCATTGTCCATGAAGCCGCAGTTGAGCCACCATCACCACGGGCATCAAAGAACTTGAAGAAGGCATCCTGGGCCAGGAAAAAAGTGACCAGCGTGAGCAATCCCACCGTTACGGTATCACTCAAGCGATCACCCACCATCGAGCCAAGCACTGTGGCGAAGGGGGCCTTCTGTCGCTGTGCGATGTAGCCTGTGCGCCACACTTCACCCAAGCGAGGGAACACGAGGTTGACAAAGTAGGTGCCGAAGATGCTATTGACCAGCACCCAAAGCGGCGCGTCAATGTTGATGGCACGCAGCTGTAGCCGCCAACGCAGTGCGCGGAAGATGTGGCTGAAGATGCTCACCACAATCACTGGCACAAACCACCAGTAGTTAACATCCTGCCGCAGGCTGGTCTTAATGGCCTCAATGTCCACATTACTATATAGGAACCACGCCAGCCCCACACTGATGAGGATGGGTATGCCATATTTGACCAGATTGGAAACGATATTTTTCATTGTCTATACAGCCTTTGGGGACTGCAAAGGTAAGAAAATTTTTTTTAGTGAGTGCTCAATCGTTCTTGTGAGTGGTGACATACTCCTGATACCACGCTTTCTCATCGAGGAGTTCGCCTTCGTAATACTGCTGCATGTTGTCGATGTACCAGTCGTTGCGCTCAAAGACTAGCGGCAGGATGAGTTGGGTCTGACTCTCTTCGTTGTCTGGGATGTGCTTGGTGATGGTGACATGCGCCGTGGCCGTGGTCGCGGTAATGTTCTCAATTTTACCGACGGCCATAGTGGGATAGGTCCACTCCTGCCCTTGCACCCAGTGGTCAGCATCAATAACGAGATCCTCGATGCGTTCGGCAATTTCCATCGCCTTGTCTTGCAGACGGTTGTACTCTTTTGACATGAACTTGTGGTCGAGGGCGAGCAAGTCATGGTTGTCGTCACTATATGCCTCGGTGAAGATGTCATTCAAGCGTTGGGTGATGTACTCGGTAGTGTGCTTGTTGTCGCTGGAGGTTGCCATGTCTTTGTTGGGTTGTTGCGAGGTGCTACCAGTGACGTTGTTGCAGCTGGCTAGAGCGATGAAACAGACTGCAGTCTTAAGTGGTGAGGAAAGTCTCATTTTGCAGATTTTTTGGAGGTTAGTAGTTCGTGATAAAGTGTGGTCATCTTGTCGTAAAAGATGTCGTAGTTTAGTGTTTGGTCGAAGTCTTGCTTCGCTTGCTGCCCCATTTTCTGACGCAAGTCGGGGTCATCAAGTAGTCGTTGCATGGCCGCGACAAGAGCCTCTATATCATTTGGTGGCACGAGCATGGCGTTACTCTGGTCGGTGACATACTCGGTTTGCGCACCATTGTTGGTGGTGATGTGGGGTTTTCCCTGCATCATATACTCCAGGTTGGCAATACCTAGTGCCTCGGGTTCGACCGATGGCAACACACCTAAATCGCACTGCTGGATTAAGTGTGCCATGTCCTCTTGAAAGCCCAACAGCGAGACATTCTGCACAAGTTGGTGCTCGACGACGAAGCTCTTTAGTTGAGTCATGTACTTGCGTTTGCCCTCGCCTATGATGACCAAATGATACTTTGACTTGTCGAGGTGGGTAGTGGCCTCAAGGAGGATGTCGATACCTTTTTCAGGCGTAAGTCGGCCATGGAACATAATCAGAGCCCTGTCGGAGGCGACACCAAGTTTTTGGCGCAAGTCAGGAGCGGGAGTCGCTAAGGGGTTATCGATGACACTGTCGCGGATGATGCATGCTCGGGTGGGTGCGTATTTCTTGGCATGCCCCATCCACTCGTCGTAGGCGCGTTGTGAGACAAACACGATTTTGTCGATTGAGCGGTATAACTTGCGGTAGATGTAATTGGTCTTTGGTCGGCACACACCGTGTACGGTCAGAACGACCCGTGTGTTGCGATTCTCACTGATGCGGCGGGCCATCACCGCAGCAAAGGCATCCTTAAACGTATGCACATGCACGATGTTATGCCCCTTGTGAAGAAGGCGGGCAAGCCGTGTGGGCGTGTCGATGTCGGTCATACCTTTCAGTGGCAAGATAGAGATGGGAATCTCCAGGCGGCGGAAATGAAATAGCACAGGTTCATTCTTCTTGCACACAACCTCGGCATAAAAGCGCGGGTCGTTGCGCAGGCGAGAAATCATCTCGTAGGCATATTCCTCGGAACCACCCCAGTTCTTGTTCGAGACAATATGGAAGACATTAATTTTCATTTAGAATCAAACTTTATGATGTGACCAGGGAGACGAATGCTCCAAACTAGCCGTTATTAACTCCATGACTCATTCTTTCTGCAGCATGATGTTTATGATGGCGTTGAGGTCGGCAATGTCGGTGACATAGTCGCGCACAAGGTCTTCATACCAAACAGGGTAATCGTCAGAATGAAGCATGCGGTTGATGATGTGATTTATATCTACGATGTCAATCATTCCGTCGCGGTTCACGTCTCCCCGAACATAGGGCGAGAATCGCCCCTTATCCAAGTAGTCCAGACGTATGTCGAGCCAATTGCGAATGTATGCTAGTTCAGCGTCAAAGTCCAGCTCATTGCCCGACAAGTCACTATCGTTGGTCCATCTCTCTATCTCGCGCGCAACGGCACCGCATCGTTTGAGCCAGTTAATACGATTCTTGAATCGATTGTAGATGCTGTCGGCACTAAGCAAATCGTTGCGCAGCAGTCGGTAACGCTCTACGGCCTTGATGCAGAAGCTGTCGGGGTTATGCTCATAAAGACGTAACAACAAGTCGTTAAATCCCGCCAAAGATCTCGTTGGGCCCACAAATGCGTCATTGTGTGGCGGCGCGTTTATCCAATTCTGACCTACAGTACAGTCTAGGTCCCAAGCGGCCAAAGTAAGTTTCTTGTCAACGTTTTCGTCGTATACAGCCCAATAGATGTTCTTTGCACCATTATCCACGGCTAGAACGGCGTTTATCAATATCCAGTAGTCCATGACTACAGGAAGGTCGAAGTACTCATCAACATGATTGACAAAGTAAGCGTGCGAACTGTCGGCCACGAATCTAATTGCGTTGGAAAGCGTTGAATAGTCAGTGGGCATCACCTCGTCAGGATCAGGGTATTTCACCTCAATACCCCCCCATGTGTCACTATTGTTGTTATACTCGTACCACTTGTTCATGCGCGTGATGCCGTCTGTGGTCTTTGCTTTCCAAAGCATACCATGGAAGGTATTCATACCAGCAGAGTCGGTTTTGGTCTTAACCAACTTGAGCTGCTTGCGGTCCATCGCTTCGGTCAGGGCATAAATGCCGTTGTAACGGTCGTTGAGATAGAGTTCGACAAAATCTCCTCTCACGCCCAGCAAAGCCTTCGGTTCCTTATCGGCATAATAAGGCTTTGGGCACATGTCTAACCACAATTCAGTTATCACGCGGTTGCGGATTCGCAACATGTCAATCTGGCCAGCGTCAAGGATCCAGCTGTTATCGTTGCGCAACCCAAAGAACTTGCGGTCCATCTTCTGCGAGTCAGTGTCTAGGAACTTGATGTGGTAGTTTCGTTTATGGCGCTCTGGCAGGTTGGTTGTAGCACCACGATGCTTCACCTTGGCGAACATGCTTGTGGCAGTCGCAGAATCGGGCAGTGACACATCGACGTGGGTCACTCGGTAGTCATCATTGAATTCGCCCTGCAGGTGCAGGATGGGTAGGTAAGTGAAGCAAATCTTGTGGTGCAGGGTGTCGCCCGAAAGGGTGTCAACGGCGGCGAGAAAATAGGATCTGTCGCCAGCGACCTCAGTGAATGTGACGAGTGAATCGGAGTCCAAAGCGATGCCATCTATGGTGATGTCACTCCAATGCAGCGTGGAGTCTACAGCCAAGCGAACCGTCAGGTCTTCGCCAAATTGTTGTGGCGGGACGCAGCATAGCCAAGTATTGGTGCCACAATCAAAGTATGCCGTACGCCCTCCCAAGGTGAGCGGTTTACTCCAGGCGGAACACACCAGGCTAACGGTGATTGCTATGAGTAACGAACGAAACAAATTCTCTAATAAAGAAACAAGAATTATTGAATTCCAAGGACGCACAACACCTTGACACCTAATCTTTTCCGAGCATTATGTTAATGATGGCATTGATATCAGCGATGTCGAGCACATCGTCATTGTTCATGTCCTCATACCATACCGGTGTCATGGCTGCTAAAATTTCGTTAACAACCACATTGATATCTCCTACGTCAACCACTCCGTCCCGATTTGCGTCGCCTTTGATGTAGGGTCTGAAACGTGCGTTGTCAAGATAGGTCATGTGCAGGTCAATCCAGTTGTCTATATACTCGAGTTCGGCTGGAAAGTTCAGCGGTTGTCTTGACAAGTCGGTTGATTTAGTCCAGCGCACTGTCTCACGAGCGAGTGCGCCTGCGCGATCCAGCGGTTCTAAGCGGGTATGGAACCGTTGCTTAAGACTATCCTCATTTAACAAGGTCTGGCGCAGCAGTTGGTAACGCTCGACAGCTTTGACCGAAAAACTGTCGGGGCTAAGTTCATGCAGGCGTAGTAATAGTTTGTTGAAACTTCCTAACGGGCGCGTAGGACTCACGACAGCCTCATTGTGCAGCGGATAGTTAATCCAGTTTTGCCCGAAAGTACAATCCAAATCCCATGCAGCAAGAGTGACCTTTTTGTCTTCTTGATCATCGTAGACCGCCCAGTAAATGTTTTTGACACCACTATCCACTCCATGGATGGCATTGATAAAGATCCAGTAATCCATGATGACAGGTATGTCAAAATACTCACCAACTTGAGCACGGAAAGTGTTGTTGTCGCTTGTGTTAACAAATCGTGTAGCATTATACATGGTTTTCCAGTTGGTAGGCATAACGTCATCGGGGTCAGGATATTTCACTTCCAGTCCACCCCAAAAGGCTTGGTTGTTGCTATAGCCATAGGAACTGGTCATGCGCGTGATGCCGTCGGTGTTCTTTGCTTTCCAGAGCATACCGTGGAAGGTATTCACTCCGGCAGAGTCAGTTTCTAATTTGGCAAGCTTCAATTGCTTGCGGTCCAGCGCCTCGGTCAAAGCATAGATGCCGTTATACTGACCATTGAGGAAAAGTTCGATGAAATCGCCACGGACACCCAGAAGTGCCTTTGGCTCCTGGTCACCATAATAGGGTTTACGGGACATATCTAGCCATAACTCAGTGCTCACGCGATTGCGGATTCGCAACATGTCAATCTGGCCAGCATCAAGTATCCAACTATTATCGTTGCGCAACCCAAAGAACTTGCGGTCCATCTTTTGCGAGTCTGCGTCCAGAAACTTGATGTGGTAGTTGCGTTTGAGGCGTTCAGGACTATTGGTGCTACCGCCTCGGTGTTTAAGCTTACTTAGCATCGGTGTCGGACCTTGGTTCTGAGGCAAGTTTGCGATTATCTCGGAAATTTGATAGTCATTGTTGAACGTGCCGGTGAACTCAAAGATTGGCAGGAAGGTGAAGCAGATATTGCCCGAGATGGTTATACTATCGCCGATATGTGCAACCAAGGCGTAT
The DNA here is from genome assembly GCA_016281825.1 of Muribaculaceae bacterium. Classification (GTDB taxonomy): domain Bacteria; phylum Bacteroidota; class Bacteroidia; order Bacteroidales; family Muribaculaceae; genus Sodaliphilus. The sequence continues at coordinate 36,221 of JAEEJI010000068.1, forward strand.
TTCTTGTCACCAGCGATTTGAATAAAGGTGTAGCTGGAGCCGTTGGCGACGGTGTCGCCATCAATGGTGATATTGATCCATGGCTCGCTGGTGTTGAATGTAGCTGTGAAGTCGGTGCCGAAGGTGCTTTCGGGCACACTGCACAACCAATCACCCGTACGACTGTCATGAACGGCGCGTCGGCTATTCAGCGTAATCTGCGCTGACCCGGATAGTGTCATCATCACACAAGCGATAATGACTATTATGAAACGTTCTATAACCATATTGCTATAACATGAATTATATGGTGAATATTGTAATTAGTTTTTAATCATTTTCTTTCCTTTTCGCACGTAGAAACCTGGCGGCAGGGGGCGGTCATCGGGCATGCGCTGACCCAATACGTTGTAAGTCCCGCTGGGCTCTGTAGTAATGTCTTCTTGTATGAAATCAATGGCGGCTGGGGCAAAGGTGTTCACATCGAGGTAATGCAGGCGGCGTTGTAGCCAATCGGCGATGTACGCCTTCTCGGCCTCCCAGTCTAGCGAGTGTCCGCCCAAGTCGCTATCACCATCCCATCGTGCGCTCTCGCGCGCCGCAGCCCCTGCATGAATCAGGCAATCGATGTGGTCTAGATAGCGTTTCGTGATAGAGTCGGTGTGCAGCACCCCCTTGCGCAACGATTGATAACGCGACACCATCTCCTCGTGAAAGCCGTCGATGAGTATGTTCAGACGTCCAAACAAGTTGTTGCCAACGCTGAACTTACGCTCAGGACCTACGCGACTTTCGGGGCGAAACGGTGTGTTGGTCCAGTCTTGCCCTACCGTACAGTCTAAATCCCATACGGCCAATGTTATCATCTGGTTCATCTGTTTGTCATAGACTGCCCAGTAGATGTTCTTGTTAGAGTTGTCGATAGCGAGCAACGTCTGGAGCAAGATATAGTAGTCGCGCATTACGGGCAGGTCGTAGTAATTCTTTGCTACGCGTCGCCACTTGCTATCGTAGCATGTGACCGCCAATTTTACCGCGTCGTAGAGCACGCTATAGTCGGTAGGCGACACCTCTTCAAGCTCAGGGTATTTGGTCTCAAAGCCCAACCAAAATGTGTCGGTGTTATCATAATCACCGTAGCCAGTGAACGTGGTGCCCTTGGTGTAATCAATTGTCTTCCACAGTTGACCATGGATAATGTTCGTGCCAGTACTGTCGGTCTCGTATTTTGCCAACTTGAGCTGTTTCCGATCCATAGCCTCCATCAATGTGTAGATGCCCTCATACTGGCCATTGATAAACAATTCGATGAATTCACTACGGCAGCCAGAACGAGCCTTGGGCTCGAGGTCGGCATAATAGGGCTTTGCAGCCATGTCAAGCCATAGCTCGTGAGCCACATGGTTGCGGATGCGGCTGAGGTCGGTCTGGCCTGCATCCAAGAGCCAACTGTTGTCTTTGCGCATCCCTAACAGCTTTTTGTCCAACTTCTTGCCGTGTTCGTCCTCTAGCTTTATGTGGAAGTTGTGTTTGTGTCGGCCAGCCATCAAGGTGGTCTGCCCCCTTAACTTGAATCGCCCTTGAAGTGAAATCGGTGATACACTGTCGGGATGGTGCAGCCTAAGTGTGGCATGCTGGTAAGTCTCACTGATTGTGGAATTTACCTCAAGCAATGGTAGGCATGAGAACAACAGGTTGCCTGTAACGATAGAATCACCGACTCTGGCGGTGAGATGATGAGGTATGATGCCATCGAGAGAAGGGAACCATACGGATTGCCCGTCGGCTACTGGCACACCATCAATCTCGACCTGGTCCCATGCGTCCTCGGGAATCATAGATACGATCGCCTCATAGTCGGTGCCGAATACCGAGTCAGGAACGGTACAAAGCCATTGCCCGGCAAGTTCATCGCGGATGATGTACTTGCCGTTGAGCCGCAACTGTGCCTGTCCCTGCAGACAGCACAATGCCATGAACAATATGTGCAACCATGTCCGAGACAAATCTGCAATAGTTTATTCGCCTTTGAACAAATCTTTGATACCACCGATTGATCCCATGAGGTTGGTTGCCTCATAGGGCAGGTAGACCGTCTTGGTCTTGTCGCCACTGGCAACATCTTCGAGCATACCGATGTACTTTTGTGCCAGCAAATAGTGCGCTGGATTTGCGCTCTTGCCAACGGCCTCGCTCACCTTGTCGATGGCAACAGCCTCAGCCTCGGCACGGCGTATGCGAGCTTGCGCCTCACCTTCGGCACGCAGAATCTCGGTCTGCTTATCGGCCTCGGCTTGGTTGATACGCGCTGTCTTCTGACCCTCGCTCTGCAAGATGGCTGCAGCCTTCTGACCCTCGCTGGTGAGAATGGTAGCGCGCTTGTTGCGCTCGGCCTGCATCTGCTTCTCCATCGCTTGTAGTACGCTTTGTGGCGGGGTAATGTCCTGCAACTCAACGCGGTTCACTTTGATGCCCCACTTGTTGGTGGCATCGTCAAGCACCGCGCGCAACTTACTGTTGATGGTGTCGCGAGAAGTGAGCGTCTCGTCCAACTCAAGCTCGCCAATGATATTACGCAAGGTGGTTTGCGTCAACTTCTCAATGGCGTTGGGCAAATTGTTGATTTCGTACACTGCCTTGAATGGGTCAACGATTTGGAAGTAGAGCAGTGCATTGATTTGCATCAAGATGTTATCCTTGGTGATAACATTCTGCTTGTCAAAGTCGTAAACCTGTTCGCGCAGGTCGATGGCGCTGGTGTATACATATCGCCCACCCGTGAGGGTGACGATGGGTTTGGCTCGGTCAATAAACGGGATGATGATGTTAATGCCGGGTTTGAGCGTGGCATAGTACTTGCCCAGACGCTCAATGATCTTGGTCTCGCTTTGCGGAATGATGACGAGGCTCATCTTGACGAGCACGAGAGCCAACACGACAATCACTGCCAGGAAAATAGGAAAAGGAGTCATCTTAGTTAAATTGAGAATTTAGAATTGAGAATGGCAACGATTAAACTGCAGTTAAGAAAGGCCGAGGCATATGTCTCAATCATGGATTCATGAGACATTATTCACTTGGTTTTGGTTCGACGGTGAGAATGATGCTATCGCGGCTCACGACACGCACGACAGTGCCTTTCGAAATAGCGCTGCCGTCGGCCGAGACCGCTTTCCAGTCGTCACCGTCGATGGCGACGCGGCCATGGCCATCCGAGTCAATGGTTTCGCTCACACGAACCTCGCGTCCCAGCAATGCGTCGGCATTGCTTGCACGTTCGGGGTCATTACGATGGAAGTACTTTAGCGCGACAGGGCGAACAAACAGCACGCTAAGTACCGATGCCACTGCAAACAGGATAATTTGTGCCGTCAGAGAGGCACCACACAATGCGGCCAGCAAAGACACAGCGGCTCCAATCGAGAAACATAGGATGAAAAAGTCACCCGAGAACAACTCCAGTATAAGGCACACCACAGCGATGATAGCCCACACTTGCCATAGGTTTTGAGAGAAATATTCAATCATATGTTAAAACTTTTGATTTGAACTTGTAAAAGTAGACAAAAAACTGAAATCATCAAAATTTTGATGGAATTTTAACATTTTGACTTTAGTAATTCACCACGCGCGATGATACAGCACTCGCCGCCAACATAGATGTCTCCATCCTCGTGAATGACGGTAGTCACAATTGAACGGCGACCCATTGCCTCGCCTTGCACAAAGCGGCAGGTAGCTCCCAAGGTGATAAAGCCTCGGCGGAATAGGTAATGAGTCAGTGCGGCATTGGCGGTGCCTGTTGCCGACTCTTCGGGGATACCGTATAACGGACCGAAGTTGCGTACGTGTGCTGTGAAATTGTCGGCACCTAACGCAAAAGCGTGTACACCGGTTACACCCAGTTCCTGGCTTAACGTGGCCAGTGCATTCATGTCGGGAGAAAGTGCGTTGAGCTTGTCAATAGTGGCTACTGGCATGATGATGTCGGGAAGACCAGTCGAAACAATCTCAATAGGCCAGTCGGTGGTGGGCAGGATATCATCACCAAACATGGCATGTTCTAGCCGCTGGGTGTCAACGCGGCGGTCGGCGATTGAGGGGGTGGCCATCTGCATCATCACATGCTGGCTTGGACGAACTTCCAGGTCGCCTGCCAGTGTGTGATTGATACAAACTGCACCATCGGGGACGATGCCTTCGTGATACAAAGTGCCAAAGGCTGCGATGGTTGCATGGCCGCACAAATTAACCTCGGCGCGAGGTGTAAAGTAGCGTACGGTAAACTCGGTGGGACCATCTTGACGAACGAAAGCCGTCTCACTGTAGCGCAGTTCAGCCGCCACTTGCACCATCAGTTCGTTTGCAGGGAAACGTCCGTCGCTTCCTAGTAGCACCACACCTGCAGGGTTGCCGCCGAATGGTGTGGCCGAAAATGCATCAACAAGGTAGTATTTCATCGTTTTTTAGTCATTGTCGGTGCTAGCGTTGGCGATGGTTACGTGGCGAGAGACCGTAGGACGATTGTGCGCCACTTGATGGTCAACCTCGGCGCGAGAGGGTTGTTGCTCGGTTTTCGAGCGGCTGAACGCACTCGCCACCCGCTCGGCATGGTCACGTTTGGCAGGTGGTGGCACATCGGCCTTGGTTTGTTCTTTACGTTTGGGCGGCAGTGGCACCGCGACATTGGAATGCATCAAGTTTGCTGATACAGATTCTTCGGCCAGGGCGTAAAGCTCATACTGCTCGATGATGTTGACCAGTTTCTGCGGGTATGCAGGGTCCTCGGCATAGCCACACTCGCGCAGACCCTGAGCCCATCCCTGGTAGTCGGTCACCTCAAGCTCATATAGCGGGCTATAACGCTTGCCTCGCAAGAACTTGGCATGGTCTAAAAACGAATCTTCGGCACAGCCATAGTTGCGATAACAGTTATGTTGTAGCGTGTCATCATACTCAACGACTGGTCCTTTCCAGCTATAGCACTTGATGCCGAAGTGGTTATTGCCGCGCCGTGCCAAGTAGCTCTGCCCAGCGTTGCTCTCAAGCAGTCCCTGCGCCAACGTGATACACGCTGGCACACCATAGTCGTGCTGATGCTCAAGCGCAATGGCCTTGTAGCGGTCGATATACTCAAGATATCGCGCATTCAGGGACTGACTGTGGGCAAAAACAGCCGTAAAAATCGACAAAATCAGGCAAAAAAACGCTTTTTGTTTGCTGTTTGAGAAATATTGACTATTTTTGCGCATAGTTTTAAAACCATAGAAGTCATGACCGAAAAAAATATCACCACAAAGATACAAGTTTTTGCTTACACAGAGCTTATCGAAGAGGAAAAAAAACTTGTAGACATGGCTCGCGAGGCAACTAAAGCATCATACGCACCCTACAGCAATTATCATGTTGGGGCGGCATTAGTGCTTGACAACGGCGAGTACTTTATCGGTGCAAACCAGGAGAATGCTGCTTTTGCTGGCATCTGCGGAGAGCGCAGCGCCATCTATGCCGCTGGGGCGAAATTTCCAGGTGTGCCCGTCAAGACGCTCGCTATCACCGCAGCCCAAGACGGCGAGATTGTTGCCGAGCCTGTGGCGCCCTGCGGCGTATGCCGGCAAGCCATCCTGGAGTTTGAGAAAAACGCACCCCACCCTATCGTCATCCTGCTCGCAGGCCGCGACACTGTCTACCGCTTGGATAGTATCGCCTCTACCCTACCCCTCTGCTTCAAGGAGTTCTAGCGGCCAGGAGTCAGTTGAATTCTGACCCCTGACCCCTGATGGCACATAGCACCCTCACTCCTGATAGCGCAAAGCGCCCTGACCCTGATAGCGCAAAGCGCCCTGACTCCTGACTATAGCTCCAAGTCGATGTCGTGCAGTTCGTGCCAGGGAAGGCCTTGCTTGGCCACCTCGGCGAGGAATGGATCAGGGTCAAACTCCTCGACGTTGTGTACGCCAGGCATCGCCCACAGTCCCTTGAGGAACATCATTGCGCCCGTCATGGCGGGCACACCGGTTGTATAGCTCACTGCTTGCATGCCCGTCTCTTCGTAGGCGGCGCGGTGCGAGCAGTTGTTGTAGATATAGTAGGTGTGTTCCTGTCCGTCGTTGCCGATGCCACGAATGCGGCAGCCTATCGAGGTCTCGCCCTCGTAGTTCTCGCCCAGGTCTTGCGGATTGGGCAACACAGCCTTGAGGAACTGCAGAGGCACTATCTTGACGCGCACATTGCCGGTGCCATCGGCTAACGGAGCCTCATACTCCACCTCGTCAATGCGGCTCATGCCGATGTTTTGAATCACTTCCAAGTGCTTGAGATACTGCTGCCCGAAAGTCATCCAGAAGCGGGCACGCTTGATGGTCGGGTAATTGATGACCAGCGACTCTATCTCCTCGTGGTGCAGCAGGTAACTGTCACGCGGGCCGATGTTAGGATAGGTCAAGTCCTTGTGGAACTCCAGTGGCTCGGTCTCTACCCACTTGCCGTCTTCCCAATACAGGCCTTTTTGGGTGATTTCGCGAATGTTGATCTCGGGGTTGAAGTTGGTGGCGAATGCCTTGTGGTGGTCACCGGCATTGCAGTCGACGATGTCAAGGTAGTGAATCTCCTTGAAGTGGTGCTTGGCGGCATAAGCAGTATAGATGCTGGTCACGCCCGGGTCGAAACCGCAACCCAGGATAGCGGTCAGACCGGCCTTCTCGAAGCGCTCGCGGTAGGCCCACTGCCAGCTGTACTCAAAGTGTGCCTCGTCGCGCGGCTCATAGTTGGCGGTATCCAGATAGTTCACACCGCACTGTAGGCAGGCCTCCATGATGGTCAGGTCCTGGTAAGGCAAGGCCAAGTTGATGACCAGGTTGGGTTTGTGGCGATTGAATAGCGCCACCAATTGGTCTATCTCGTCGGCATCCACTTGGTCGGTGGTGACGTTCGGCGCACCGATGGCACGTGCCACGGCATCGCACTTGGCGCGGTTGCGCGAGGCTATCACGATTTCATGAAACACGTCGGGATTTTGTGCGCACTTGTGCGCGCACACGGTGCCGACACCACCGCAACCGATAATAATGACTTTGTTCATATATTTTTAGTAGTTAAGTAGTTAACAGGTTATGATGATAAGATTTCTATTGAGCAAGCAAATCTCGTTGCAAATATCCTTCGATGGCGTAAAGAGGTATGTTTTCCATCCAGCCCTGATCAATATATGGTAACATGGAGCATCTCAATCCTTTCAGCCTTCTTGTGGCATAATCGATGTTGATGAACTGCGAAAATGATTTGCTTTTGACATTGGTTTCGGCCTTGACTTCAATAGGAATGATACGGCTCGGGGCCTGAAGCACAAAGTCTACCTCAACCATTGAATTCTCTTTGCTATAATAATAGATGGGCAAATCGTCAAACGAACACAATTGCTGCAACACATAATTTTCAGTAAAAGCACCTTTGAATTGCGTGAACACCTCATTGTTAACCAAAATTTGACTGGAGGGCACACCAGACAATGCACCCAACAAGCCCACATCAAGCAGATATAGTTTGAAGGCATCAAAGTCCTCGTAAAACTTGAGTGGCATTTCTGGCACTTTGCAACGATGCACTCGATGCACAATACCAGCATCTACGAGCCATTGGATGGCTGTCTCGAAGTCGCGAGCGCGTCCGCCTTTCTTGACGGCACCATAGATAAATTTTTTGTTCTCCTTGGCCAGTTGAGATGGGATGCTTTGCCACACAAGGCGGATGCGATCATCAATCACGGCTGCATGCTTGGCCATGTCGTTGATGTAAGAGGACAAGATGTTATTCTGGATAGTGCGCACGCGACCCAAGTCGTGACGCGTTGTATAACTGAGAACAGCTTCGGGCATGCCTCCTACATAGTAGTATTGCCGCAAAAGGTCTTGTAGCAAAGAATCAAGGTTCTTCAGGCTCTCCCACTCGCAATCCATCACAATCTGTGACAATGTCTCTCTGTCCATTGCCCATAAGAACTCCGTAAATGTCATGGGATGCAAGCGCATGATGTCCACTTTTCCAACTGGATATGACTCGCCTTGCCGATGGGTTACACCAAGCAGCGACCCAGCCACTACAACATGAAGGTCGCGAGCCTGCTCGCAGAAGTATTTTAATGACGACAAGCCATGGGGAGCCTCTTGAATCTCGTCAAAGAACAACAATGTCGTGCCCATGATGACGTGTTCACCAGTGATGGCCTCGACATCACGAAGGATGCGCTCAACCTTGAGGTCTTGATTGAACAGATTACGTGCGGTTGGGTCATCGTGACAGTTAACATAGACAAGATTGTCAAACTCGTTTTTACCAAACTCGGTCAACAACCAAGTCTTTCCCACCTGACGTGCACCCTCTAAAATCAGGGGCTTACGGTCAGGGGCGACTTTCCAATGGAGCAAAGAGTTGTATAATATTCGCTTCATAAATGCACTGAAATGTTTTTTGCCGCAAAGATACTATTTTTCAGTTAGTTTGGCAAATCTTTACCACTTTTCTGGACGAATATTATTCATTTCTGCCACTTTTCTGGACGAATGTTGGTCGTTCTTGCCACTTATCTGGACGAATGTTAGTCATCCTTGCCACTTTTTTGACGAACAACTGAATAACTATCCCATCAGTGAAGTGAATGTTGTGATGAGCCAGGTGCTGATGGACATGTAAATTATCATGCCCACGATATCGTTGGTCACCGTCACGAACGGGCCGGTGGCAATGGCGGGGTCTATCTTGAGTTTCTCGAGTACGATTGGCACTAGCGAGCCAAAAATCGAGGCGAACAGGATGACGCCGAACAACGACAGGGTTACTGCCATCGTTGTCACTTGCGCCTTGACCGCGTCATCATCGGCAGGGAAGAACCAGTTATAGACAAACAAGCACGCCGAGATAATCAGGGCGTTGAGTATGGCCACGCCAAACTCCTTGAACAAGTGTTTGCCTGCGTGTTGGATATCCAGACTGCCGTTGGCTAAGCCCTGAACCACGATAGCACTCGATTGTGTACCCACGTTACCGCCAGTACCACCAATGAGCGGGATGAACAATGCCATGCCGGGCAGAATTTGGAGAAGGTCGGCCTCGGTGCTGCCACCGCCGTCAAGGATGAACGCGTTAGCGATACCGCCCGCCAGACCGATGAGCAACCATGGCAGACGTGCCTTGACCTGCGTGAAGATGTTGTCGTCGGTCTCGACGTCAGCCGAGATACCTGATGCCAACTGGTAGTCACGCTCGCTTTGTTCGCGCACCTGGTCGATGATGTCGTCGACGGTGATGCGCCCCACTAGGCGGCCGATGCCGTCGACAACGGGCATCGCCACGAGGTCGTACTTCTCAAAGTCCAATGCCACGTCATCGATGGGCGTGTCGGTCTTCACGCTGATGGGGTCTGGCTCCATCACGTGTTTAATCTTGCTCGCGTTGGGGTTGGTGATGGTGGTTTTGAGAGGGAAGATGCCCTTCAGGCGATGGTCGTCATCCACGACATAGATGTTGTAAATCTCGTCCATATCCTCGGCCTGCTCGCGCATCGCCTTGATGCAGTCAGGCATCGACAGGTTCTCGTTGACGACAATCATCTCGGTGCTCATGTGACCACCGGCGGTATCCTCGTCATACTGCATCAGGTCGACGATGTCGCCAGCCTGCTCCACGTCGTCGATGTGGCTGATCACATCTTCCTGGTCTTCCTTGTCCAACTCCTGGATAAGGTCTACTGCGTCGTCGGCATCCATCTGCTCGAGCTGCTTGGCAATTTCCTCGTTGGGCATCAACTCAAGCAGGTCGGCACGTTCGTCCTCGTCAAGTTCGACCAGCACGTCGGCGGCTGTCTCGTCGTCGAGCAGGAGCATCACAAACAATGCCTCCTCGGCGTCGAGGTCGCTCACTATCTCGGCGATGTCGGCAGGGTGCAGGTCGGCGATGAGCGCCATCACCTGCTCCTTATCCTGTGCCTCAATCAAGTCGGACAGTTGGGCTATATTTTTTTCATCAAGTTCTTTCATATCACAATTCTAAGACATAAGAACAATGTCACGAATAATCTTTCTTTCACGATCCTTAAGCTCGCTGGCCGAAGGTCGGCAATTATCAAATTATTTGTTTCGCGAAATCCGCGGTTATATTTGAGGTCTTACTGGGCTTCCCCCTCTTTAGGGGGGACTGAGGGGGGCCTTATTGTCAGCAATCAGGTTTGTGAGATCAATGAATTCGCTCACACTCAATTGCTCTGGACGTTGTCGGAACACGTCGCGCTCCAGCACGGGGCTGTCCTTGGGCAAGAGTCCGCGCAGCGAGTTGCGCAAGGTCTTGCGGCGCTGGCCGAACGAGGTCTTCACCACGGTCTTCATCAGTCGCTCGTCGCAGCCCAGGTCGGTGACCCCGTTGCGTACCAGGCGGATGACGCCAGACTTGACCTTCGGGGGAGGATTGAACACATGCTCGTCAACGGTGAACAAGTACTCGATGTCGTACCATGCCTGCAGCAGTACCGACAGAATGCCGTAGGTCTTGCTCCCCGGACCGGCTGCGATGCGTTGCGCCACCTCGCGCTGCAGCATGCCGCTGCAGCAAGTCACCTGATCCTTGTAGTCCAGCACCTTGAAGAAAATCTGCGATGAGATGTTGTAGGGGTAGTTGCCAATGATGCTGAACGGGCGGTCGCCGTAGACTTTGTGCAGGTCCAACTTCAAAAAGTCCTCCGCCACGATGCGGCCAGCAAGTTGTGGGAAGTTGAGTTGCAGGTAGCGCACGCTCTCCTGGTCCAGCTCCACCACAGTCAGGTCATGCCCTTTTTCCAACAGGAACTCGGTGAGCACGCCCATGCCAGGACCCACCTCCAGCGTCGGTTGCTGGCGGAAGTCATCAAGCGTCGCGGCGATGCGCTCGGCGATGCTCAAGTCGGTCAGGAAGTGCTGACCCAACGATTTCTTCGCACGTACTTGCATGGCAATATAAGTGAATGTTTAGCAAACTGCAAAGGTACAAAAAAAATTTATAATTTATAATTTAGAATTTATCATTACTGTCCCATTAAAAACAGAAAGAGTTCTTTGAAATAATTGATATTTAGTTCGTTGTAGAGTTTTCACAAGCGAACGGATCTGATTTTGTATTTTTGCGATTTCATATAATAACGGCAAATGTACAATCCCAA
>JAEEJI010000069.1 GCA_016281825.1 Muribaculaceae bacterium
GACATAGCCAGCAGAATGATGCCGAAGAACTTGCGTGAGAAATAAATGCCTCCCTCTCCCAACAGTCGCTGCACCTTATCGGTTGAGCGGATGACGACATAAACCCATACCATATTGATTGCCAACGCGATGAAAATGTTGATATCATCATACATCGCCTTGAGCGAAATGAGTGTGGTCAATACGCCAGCGCCAGCCAGCAAAGGAAATACCAGAGGTACTAAGGTCGCACCACCCGAGGGAGCGTTGTTCTTGAAGATTTCCACATCCAGAATCATTTCTAATGCCATCAAAAACAACAAGAAACCACCGGCAGTGGCAAACGACTGGATGTTGCAGTTAAACACGTTGAGAATCCAATTACCGCCATAGTAGAACCCTACCATAAGGATGGTCGAGTAGATGGTAGCCTTGAAGGCATTCACTTCCTTTCCCTTAGCCCTGAGATCCAAAATGATTGGCACTGAGCCAATAATGTCAATGATACTAAGCAGCACCAACGTGGCACTAAAGATGTGAGTGAGATTAATTCCCATCGGTAGTTGTCAGCAATCGATTTTCAGTTTTCAAAATAATGGAGAAACAGGGACGTGACTATTGTCAGCTATTCCCTGTTATCTCCATGTGAAAAGTGGTTTTAGTCCTCCTTGACCTCCCAGCCCAGTGCCGAAGCACCCAGGATAGCAGCGTCGGCCTCTTTCATCTCACTGAAGAGGATCTTGACCTTGCCGCGCCACAGGGGCAACACGTTCTTCTCAAACGAGTCCTTGATGGGATTCATGATGAGGTCGCCGCTCTTGGCGAGTCCGCCGAAGATGACGAAAGCTTCAGGTGCCGAGAAGGCGGTGAAGTCGGCTAGTGCCTCGCCCAGGATCTTGCCGGTGTAGTCAAAGATTTCTTTAGCCAACTTGTCACCAGCCATGGCTGCATCGAACACGTCCTTGCTGGTGATGGCATCAGCGTCCAGTTCACGTAGTTTGGACTCGTCACTACGAATCTCGAGGAACTCGCGTGCGGTGCGTGCCACGCCCGTCGCTGAGCAGTAAGCCTCCAAGCAACCCGTGCGGCCACAGCCACACATACGGCCATTGTTGCGTTTCATGATGACGTGACCCAGCTCGCCGGCAAATCCGTCATGACCATAAACCATCTGTCCACCCACTACGATGCCGCTGCCGACACCGGTTCCCAGCGTGATCATGATGAAGTCCTTCATACCGCGCGCCGCGCCGTAGGTCATCTCGCCAATGGCGGCGGCATTCGCATCGTTGGTGATGATGCAGGGGATACCAAACTTGGCGGTAATCTTGTCTGCCAGAGGAATGGGACACGGCCAAGGCAGGTTAGGAGCACCCTCAATCATGCCAGTGTAGTAGTTGCCATTCGGTGCGCCAATACCGATGCCATTAATCATGTCGGTAGCGCCTGCTGCTTCGATTACGCGAGTGACCTCGGTATAGAGTTCATCCACATAGTCGTCAAAGTTAGAGTGCTTGCCAGTCTTGATGGAGTCACTGGCAATGACATTTCCGCGTGCGTCGACAATGCCGAAAGCGGTGTTCGTTCCGCCCATGTCGATGCCAATTACATAAGGTTTAGCCATTGTTTTAATTGTTTTGTATGAATAATAATGATATTTAGTCAATTTGGCACAAAGGTAGACATTTTGCAGCAAAGATGCAAGCATCTATGTCATTTTTCGCACAACATTGTTTTGTTTGAACAAAAAACACTATCTTTGTAGGCTAAAATAAGATTAATTACATCCATATAAAAAACTGCTTAAATAATGAAAAAACTAATGACATTAGGAATGATGGCAGTGGTATTGGTTTCAGGAATGACCCAACTCACTGCTTGCAAAGACAACCTGCAAGACAACCCTTTGTTGCAGGAGAGTACGCTGCCCTATGGTGCGCCTGACTTCAGCAAGATTCAGGACAAGGACTACCTGCCCGCCCTGGAGGAGGCCATTAAGCAGAAACGTGACGAAATCAAGCAGATTGTTGAAAACAAGGACTCGGCAACCTTCGAGAACACCATTCTCGCATACGAGGAGAGCGGCAAGCTGCTCGACCGCGTGGGCCGTGTCTTCTTCGCGCTGGTCGAGGCCGACAAGACTCCCGTCATCAGCGAGACCGAGAAGAAAATCATGCCCAAGCTCACCGAGCTAGAGAACGAGATTGCGTTCAACAAGCCGCTTTTCGAGCGCATCAAGCAGGTGTATGACCGCGACCACGACAACTTGCAAGGTGAGCAGCAGAAACTGCTCGAGGAAGTTTATAAGGAGTTTGTGCGCAATGGTGCCCTGCTCAACGACCAGCAGATGGAGCGCATGAAGGAGATCAACCTCAAGATTGCCGACCTGCAGCAACAATGGGGCGACCTCGTGCCCGATGCCACTAACGATGCCGTGGTATGGGTTGAAAAGAAGGAAGACCTGGCCGGACTGAGCGAGGCCGACCTGGCTCAGTGCGCCAAGGATGCCGAGAGCCTGGGCAAGAAAGCCCCTTACGCCATCGTCATCGTCAACACCACGCAGCAGCCGCTGCTGGCCAGCCTGAACAACCGCGACCTGCGCCGCAAGGTGTATGAGGCCTCCATCCACCGCGCCGACGGCACCAACAAGTACAACTCGTTTCCATTGGTGGTCGAGATTGCCAAGCTGCGCGCCGAGCAGGCCGAGCTGATGGGTTACAAGAACTATGCCTCTTACTCGCTCGAGAACACGATGGCAAAGACCCCCGAGGCCGTGTACGCCTTCTTGAAGAACCTGATTGCAGCTTACACCCCCAAGGCCGATGCCGAGACCAAGGCTATCGAGGAGTATGCCCAGAAGACCGAAGGCCCCGAGTTCAAACTCGAGCCCTACGACCGCTTCTACTACAGCGCAAAGATGAAGAAGGAGATGCTCAACATCTCGGACGAGGAGGTCAAGCCCTACTTCAATGTCGACAGTGTGCTCATCAACGGCGTGTTCTTTGCCGCCAACAAGGCCTATGGCCTGACCTTCAAGGAGCGCACCGACATCCCCACCTACCACGCCGACATGCGCGTGTTTGAGGTGCTGGACAAGGAAGGCAAGCCCAAGGCATTGTTCTATTGCGACTACTTCCGTCGCCCCACCAAGCGCGGCGGCGCGTGGATGGACGGCTTCGCCAAGCAGAGCCGCCAGCGCAACCAGTTGCCCATCATCTTCAATGTGTGCAACAACGCCAAGGCACCCGAAGGCCAGCCCTCACTGCTCACCTGGGACGAGGTGACGACTATGTTCCATGAGTTTGGCCACGCGCTGCACGGCATCCTCTCGGACTGCCAGTACAACTACCTGAGCGGCACCTCGGTGGCACGCGACTTCGTCGAGATGCCCTCGCAGTTCAACGAGTCGTTCGCCTCGATTCCCGAGGTGTTTGACAACTATGCCCGCCACTACAAGACCGGTGAGGCGATGCCCGCCGAATTGAAGGAGCGCATGCTCAAGAGCATCAACTTCCAGTCGGCCTACGCACTGGGCGAGAACCTCGCCGCCACCTGCGCCGACCTGGCCTGGCACATGCTCGCGTCGAAGGATGTCCCCACTGCCGACAAGGCTGCTGAGTTTGAGACTAACGCTTTGAAGGAGATCGGCCTGCTGAATCCGCAGATTCCTCCTCGTTACTACACCAGCTACTTCAACCATGTATGGGGTGGCGGCTACGCCGCCGGCTACTACAGCTACCTGTGGACCGAGGTTTTGGCAGTGAACATTGCCGATGTGTTTGCCAAGCGCGGCGCCCTCAAGCCAGAGACAGGTCAGGAGTTCTGCGACAAGGTGCTGAGCCGTGGCAACACCGGTGACCTGATGAAGATGTTCAGTGACTTCACCGGCATGGATCAGCCCGACGCATC
>JAEEJI010000070.1 GCA_016281825.1 Muribaculaceae bacterium
CCGAGGTGACGGTCTTCATCGTGGATGCCGTGACGATGGCCTGGTCTTGGAGGTTGCCGGCGATGACCTTGTTCGAGTCAATGTCGATGACTACCACACCTGCCGAAGCATGGCGCATGCCCTTGCGTGCAGCATAGGCATCAACGGCCTCTTGCTCGGTGATAGCCCACGCTGCAATGGCAACGAGCGCCAATAGTGTTGTGAAAAGCAGTTTTCTCATTGTTGTGATTGTTGCTAGACCATTATTCTATTTCGTCGGTGCCGAACTCAAGGAGATTGGCCGCGATGCCGTCGGCGAGTTGGACGAGCGAGCACAGCGGATGCTGGTCGCGGGCGGTATTAAGGCTCTTCATTGCCTCGACACTCTGCATGGGCAGGTCCCAGGCGGTCATGTGCCAACGGATGGCGAGCAGTTCCTCCTGGTCGATGTCCAGTCCGCCCCACAGCGCCATCATGGCAGACTTCTCGCCATGTCCCATGGGGAAGTTGCTATAGTCGACATCGTAGCTGTCCACTTCGACCCAGAGTCCCATGCTGTCCTTGCGTTTGCGGCGTGTGGGCCGATAGATGTCGGCCTTGCAGATGTCGTGCAACAGCGAGGCGATGATGACACTGTCGCGCTTGAGGCGCGGCTCCAAGTCGGGTCGCATGGCGATGACCATCTCACGCAACTTGAGGGCGGCATGGCACACGTTGAGCGAGTGTTCGAGCAGTCCGCCATCGTGGTTCAGGTGATGGTTCACGCTGGCGGGGGCGTTGAAGAAGTGGTTGCGGCCCTCGTCCAGATAGGCAATCAAGTCATCGACACCGTCGCGCCCAGTGGATCGCAACAGTTCAATGAATTCGTCTTTAGGGTTTGTATTCATTTAGATAAGTATTTAGATCGCGCTTCGCGCTGGTAGATCGTTTTACTGGTAGACTCGTCATGCCTATCACCTCTTCAGGGGGGCAGAGGGCCTACAGATACTTGCGCCAGGCGAAATGTTTGCGGTGTTTGAGATAGTCAAGGTCGCGCTGGTTCTCGTAGGCCTCACGCTCCATCGACAGCCGGCGATAGGCACTGCCTCGCTGCATCAATCGCACGACCCACTCGACCGAGTACCAGATATAGAACCCGATGATGCCCATCTCCAAGAGCTGCGCCGTGTGGATGCGTTCGTGATTGATGAGTTCCTGCGACAGATAAACGCCTGGGTGGACAAAGAGAATGCCCAAAAAGTTCATGGCGCTGAACCCGCGCAACGGCAAATATTTCGTCCTGACGATTTTCATGTGAGGGTGCAAATATAGTGATTTTTCTTCACTTTGTGTACCCCATATCAGAATAAAGCAGTATTTTTGCAAAAAATCTTCTAACTCAAACAATAGAAACAATGAAAAAAGCACTGAACACTCCTAGCGCTCCGGCAGCCATTGGTCCTTACAGCCAGGGCATCGCTGCCACCGGTACCATGTATTTCCTGTCGGGCCAACTGCCCATTGACCCCGCCACGGGAGCTTTTCCTGAGGGAGGCATCCAAGAGCAGACCCGCCAGTCGCTGCTCAATGCCCGCGCCATCCTCGAAAGCGAGGGCCTGAGTCTGAACAACGTGGTGAAGACCACCGTTCTGCTGAGCGACATCGCTAACTTCGGCCCCATGAACGAGGTCTATGCCGAGTTCTTTGAGCAGCCTTTCCCCGCCCGCTCGGCCTTTGCTGTGCGCGACCTGCCCAAGGGCGCCCTGGTCGAGATCGAGATGATTGCCGTGGGATAAAACACCCCAATTTTTATCAACTTGTAAAAAACTTCAAAAGATGAGACGGATTAGAGTATTATTGATGAGTGTTATGGCGATGTTCTCAATTGTTGCCGTGGCACAAGACGAGATTTTGCTGACGACGGAAATGGCCCAATTCCCCGGTGGCGAGGCTGCGCTGATGAAATATCTCAGCCAGCATCTTGAGTTTCCACCCGAATATGAATTTGAAGGTAATTTCAAAACCATTGTGCAATTTGTCGTCACCCAAACAGGCGAAGTGGGTGAAACAAAAGTAGCTAGGTCTTCCAACCCTTTGATAGACTCCATTGTTGTCAATACTGTCAAGCAACTGCCACGATTTATCCCCGCTCGGCAAAATGGAACTCCTGTGAGTGTGTGGTATACCTTGCCGGTAACGGTTAAGTTTCAGGAAAAACCTGCTCCAATCGAACCACCCAAGTCAAAGAAACAAATCATCAAAGAGGATTATGCCAATGGAATCTTAGAGTTCATTGACAGCCTGGGCATACACCACGTCGAGGAAATGCCCAAGTTTCCCAAGGGAGAAGCTGCGCTCATGCATCACATCATGACTCGCCTACAATACCCCACTATGGCTCGGGAAAGCATGATTGAAGGCAAAGTAATGGTCCAGTTTATAGTCTCAGAGACGGGAGAGGTGGGAGAACCAAAAGTTGTCAAGTCTGCCCACCCGCTATTGGACGCCGAAGCTTTGCGTGTGTGCCGCACATTGCCCAAGTTTACACCTGGCAAACGCGACGGTAAACCCATCGAGGCGACCTTCACAGTCCCGGTAATTTTTAAGCTCCGACAACCAAAATTAGAAGAAAACTTTCATTAACATTTTAAACAACTACAGAGATGAGACAGATTAGAGTATTATTGATGAGTGTTATGGCGATGCTCTCGATTGTTGCCGTGGCACAAGACGAGGCTCTGTTGTGGGCCGAGCAATTGCCACAGTTCCCAGGTGGCACGAAGGCGTTGGCCGAAAGCATTGCGGCAAACATTACGTACCCAGAGAATTGCCCCAGCTTTGACGGCAAGGTTATTGTCCAGTTTGTTGTGACCAAGACAGGTGATATTGGCGAGGTGAAAGTGTCTCGTTCGGTTGACCCAGTGTTGGACAGTATTGCCATTGCCGCAGTCAAGAAATTACCCCAGTTTATCCCTGGCCAGCAGGACGGGAAACCAGTGGATGTATGGTTCAGTCTTCCCATCAGATTCAATACCGAAGAACTTGGCGAGTCAAGCCAAGATAACATCGCGCCTTCTGAGACCATATATCATTCTGCCGACTGCACAGAACCTCCTGAATTCCTTAATGGTCCCAAGGCACTAATGGAGTTCATCCAAAAAAGTTTCCGATATCCTGAGAAAGCAAAAGAAGACTGTATATCGGGTTTAATTGTTGCACAATTTGTTGTCACAAAAACGGGTGATATCGGTGAGATTAAGGTTCTTAGATCTGTCTCACCCGAACTTGACGCTGAAGCAGTGCGTGTATGCAGCATTTTGCCCAAATTCAAGCCAGCTACACTCAATGGCGAACCTGTGAATGCTTGGTACACGTTGCCTTTCAAAATCAACATCAAAGACCCAAGCATGTTTGGCGAGAATGACGCTGATAGCTTATACGAGATGGGCGTCAAATATTTGCTAGGACTTGATGGTACTCCTGTTGATAAGAAAAAGGCTCGCGAACACCTGGAGCGAGCAGCCATTTTGGGTCATCAAGAAGCCAGGAAGCTATTGCAACATGCCAAATAATCACATCACCGCCAGCAGGACGGGGATGGGGATGGTGCCGCTGTAAGTGTAGAGAATGTCGCTGGTGTAGGTCGAGCGGCCGCGATAGATGTGCCCGTGCGACACGGTGAACAATATGTCGCTGGAATAGCTGCTGTTGCCCTGCAGGATATATGTGCCATCCCATGTGAAGAGGATGTCGCTGGTATAAGTCGAGCGACCCTGATAGACCTTGCGGCCATCCCACGTGAGCAAAATGTCACTGGAGTAACTGCTGTTGCCTCGATAGAGATAACGTCCATCCCAGGTATAGAGGATGTCGCTGGTATAGGTCGAGTTGCCACGGAACAGATGTTTGCCGTCCCAAGTGTAGAGGATGTCACTGGTATAGGACGAGTTGCCGCGGTAGATGTGCATGGCACCAGCCAGGGCGTTAGCGGCACCCAGCACCAACAAACTCATAAGGAGGATAATCTTTTTCATACTTCCGTTAGAAAGGTGGTTCCCAAATGATGTCTATCTCTTGTCCCGTGAAGGGATGTGTGAATTGCAGTCGTGCGGCATGGAGCATCAGTCGTGACGCGGCGGTGCCGTAGAGCATGTCGCCCACGATGGGCACGTTGAGTCCCAGCGGATGCGAGCAGTGCACGCGCAACTGGTGGGTACGGCCCGTGAACGGCTGGAGTGCGACGCGGGTACTGCCGTGTTGACGCTCGAGTACGCGGTAATGCGTGGTGGCGGGCTTGCCTAGCTCGTTGTCTACGCGTTGGCGCGGGCGGTCGTCCACATCGGGGCGCAACGGCAGGTCTATCATGCCTTCATCGCTCATCACATAGCCCTGCAGCAACGCTATATACGTCTTCTTTACCTCACGCGATGCAAACAAATCCTGCAATAACTTGTGGGCTTCCTTGTTCTTGGCGAGCACTACCAGCCCCGAGGTTTCCTGGTCCAAGCGATGCACCACCACCGGCCCGCTCACATCGCTTCGGCGGCGATAGCGTGTCTCGACCGAGTCGTCGAGGAGTTTGCCCGGGACGGTGAGCATCCCCGCGGGCTTCCGCACAATGGTCATCCAGTCATCGTCATAGGCGACATCCAGCCCCTCGTCGACGACAGGTTCAGCCAGGGGATTGGCCTCAACCTCCAATCCTTGCAACATGAACGACAGGATGGGCAGGCACTTGCTGCGGCAGGCTGGATAATAGTGTTCGTGGTGCCGCACCTCGCCCACCGGTGACTGTCCGTACCAAAATTCTGCCATGCAAATAGGATGCCAACCGTTGAGGTAGGCATATTGCAAGAGTTTGGGCGCACAGCACTCGCCTGACCCCGACGGAGGTATTCTCCCCCTCTCCCCCCGGAGAGGGGGCTGGGGGGTGAGGCCCCATATCTCCATCAGGTCCTTGCGTTCACCATGGGCGTTCTGCACCACAAACAGGTGGAAGATGCGCTCTTGCAATGCCTCGCTGCGCTGCTTACGCTCGGTCTTGAGTTGGCCGATGCGCGACTGGAAGGCAGCAATTTGTGCCTCAATCTCCGAGACGATCGTTTCATGCTTTCGGCGCAGTCGCTTCAGTTCGGCCTTCTGGAACTGGCTCTCGGCAAGAAGTTCTTGCTGTTGGATATCGGTCAAGTTGCCCTCGGCACGGCGCTGATCACGCGCAGACTTGCACTCGGCCATATAGTGTTTATACCGCTTCAAGTTCTGATCACGATTACACTGTGCGCATCGCAGTTGCAACGACAATAGCGCCAGTTCTTCGCTCCGTTCCATCCGTTCAATCTTGTGGTTGATGGCGGTGATAGCAGACTCGCCCTGGCGAAACTCGCCCTCGGGCTGCAGCAGGTCGTAGACGGGCGGCACGAAGTAGTCGTGGTCGTTGCGGCCACACAGGTTGCCCGAGTATGCCGCCAGGAAGCCCAGCTCGCCCTCCGTGTCACGCACCACGAGAACACCCAGCATCTTGCCCGCCTGGAGTTCATCGGCCCAATCGTCACGCGTGGCGACATAGCGCATCACCTGCTGCGCCGCCATCACGCTGAGCCTATGCGGCACGTAATGGAATGGCCAAGTAAAGCGCCGCGGCACCTCGATGCCACTCACCTCCGCGTCAAATCGATGCAGTCTCACGAAAGCCATAAGAACAAAAGGACAATTATCTAATCAGCAAAATTACGAATTTTTGTTGAATTGTAGGTTATTTGGCGAAAAAGATTTATCTTTGTGGTGATTTTTGCGGATTCGCCGTTCACTCAAAAACAATGAAGATATGGAGATTTACAAACTGAGGCGGAATGCCATTTTGCTCGACTTTGCCTGCATCGCTGTGGCGATGGTGGTGTTGTACATGGCCTATCGGCAGTTGTTGCCGCAATGGGCGCTGATTGTTGGCACGGTTATAGCTGCCATTCTGATGTGCGCAAGCCTTTGGTGCTTGCTTCGCGCCCGCAAGCTGTATCGCGAGGCGATGAAGGCCTCACCCTCTCCCGAGGAGGAAGAAGCGCAAGAAACTGTTTCACCCGAATAAACTGACATCCCTATGAAGAAGAAAGTTTTCGTTCTTATCGCCGCCATCGTGCTCAGCGGCATGGCAATGGGTCTGGAAGCCAAGAAGCCCAAGAAGAGGGTACGCAAAGCAGCAAAAGAGCAGGTGTGGACTCATATCAGCGGCTTTTATACCTTCTCGAACGGCGAGCATTCGATAGGCATCGACTATTTAAATGGCGAATTCAAGGGTTACATCAACGGACCAGGCTACGAGGATAACGAGGATGGTTTCGACGGCAGTGTCGATGAGAAGACTGGCCTGATCACCATCGTTGACGAACAGGGCAAAGTTATCTTCTCCGGCAAGATGTATCGTGGCGGTAACCAGCTCAAAGGAGAGCTGAACGGCAAGCCCATCACGCTGGAAGGGTTGTGCGGACTTTAATTCCCGTCCCCCTAAATCCCCCTAAAGGGGGACTTATAGATTTGCTCCCCCTTCAGGGGGCTGGGGGGACACTTAAACTTCACTACCAGAATATGAAATTTATCTCATGGAATGTCAACGGCTTGCGAGCCGTTGTGGGCAAGGGCTTCGCCGAGGCTTTTGCAACGCTTGACGCCGACTTTTTCTGCCTGCAGGAGACCAAGATGCAGGCTGGCCAACTCGATCTGTCGTTTGAGGGCTATCGCTCCTACTGGAACTACGCCGACAAAAAGGGTTACAGCGGCACCGCCATTTTCAGTCGTCACGAGCCGCTGTCGGTGACCTACGGCATGGGCATCGACGAGCACGACCACGAGGGGCGTGTGATCACACTGGAGATGCCAGAGTTCTATCTGGTGACATGCTATACACCGAACAGCCAGGACGAACTGCGTCGCTTGGACTACCGCATGCAGTGGGAGGACGCGTTCCGTGCCTACCTGCTCTCGTTGGACCAGAAAAAGCCTGTCATCGTGTGCGGTGACCTGAACGTGGCGCACCAGGAGATAGACCTGAAGAACCCTAAGACCAACCGCCGCAACGCTGGTTTCACCGATGAGGAGCGCGCGAAGATGACCACCCTGCTCGACGCGGGGTTCACCGACACGTTCCGCCACTTCTTCCCCGACAAGACCGACATCTACTCGTGGTGGAGCTATCGGTTCCGTGCGCGCGAGAAGAATGCCGGTTGGCGCATCGAC
>JAEEJI010000071.1 GCA_016281825.1 Muribaculaceae bacterium
GAGGAGGTGCGCAAACTCACCATGATTGACTTGGATGACGAGAATCACATCGACGATGCTTACCTGCAACTGCAACACGCGTCGGGTATTCCGCGCGAAGAACTCAAGCAACAACTGCAAGAAATTGTCGCAGCCACAATTGATCCCGTCAAGGACAAGCAGCTTATGCGACACATCGACTACTTGAACATCATCTTAACTAAGATAAAAGACTAAATTAAAACAAGAAGCGAGAAACGAGAAGCAAGACGCAAGATTTCTTAATTCTTAATTCGTAATTCTTAATTCTTAAATATGGACAACGAAATCATGGCACCGCGCGTCGACTTGACCGCTTTCGCCGACAAAATTCAGAAACTGCGCAACACCATAGCGCAAACAATCGTGGGACAGACCGAGGCCATTGACCTCATCCTGACTACCATCCTAGCAGATGGACATGTTCTGCTAGAGGGTGTGCCTGGCGTGGCAAAGACGCTCATGGCACGACTCATGGCTCGACTGGTCGATGCAAGATTCAACCGCATCCAGTTCACCCCCGACCTGATGCCAAGCGATGTACTCGGCACAACCGTCTTCAACATGAAGACATCGGAGTTCAACTTCCACGAGGGACCGGCATTTGCCGACATCATCCTCGTCGACGAGATTAACCGCGCACCAGCCAAGACACAGGCTGCGCTTTTTGAGATCATGGAAGAGCGACAGGTGAGTATTGATGGCACTACACACCGGATGGGACCCGTCTATACCATCATCGCCACCCAAAATCCCGTTGAGCAAGAGGGTACCTATAAACTCCCCGAGGCGCAGCTTGACCGCTTCATGATGAAGATTGTCATAGGCTATCCCACGCCCGACGAAGAGGTGAACATCCTCAACAAGCACCAGCAGAATGCACGCCTCACAAAGCTAGACGACATCAAGCCCATCATTACCCAGGACGAATTGCTCAAGATGCGTGCCACACTCAGCGCGGTCCTTGTCGAGGACTCGCTGGTGCGTTACATCGTCCAGATTGTGCAGCAGACGCGCCAGAGCCGTGCCGTCTTCTTGGGTGCTTCGCCTCGTGCCGCGGTCGCCATGCTGCAGGCCAGCAAGGCCTATGCGCTGCTGCAAGGCAGAGACTTCGTCACTCCCGATGACATCAAGGCAGTCACGCCCAGCATCCTGCAGCACCGACTTCTTCTCACCGCCGAGGCCGAGATGCAAGGCTACAGCCCACTCTCAGTCACCCAGTCTCTCATCGACAAAGTCGAAGTACCCAAATAGGTACGCGCCTTGGCTCGTTAGCACCATCAATATCAGGACGCGCTGAACCATCCATCGCTGTACAGTGATTATGCATTATGAATTAGATTAATGTATTTACCACGACGTTTCTATATCATCATCCTAGCCCTGGTGGCCATTTTGGCTGCAGGATACTGGTGGAACTGGCTATTCATAGTCGGGCAGGTGCTGCTGGCGTTATTCGCCCTGGCAGTCTTGGCCGACATCCTCCTGTTGTGGCACAAGCGCGGCATTGGAGCCTCGCGACAGTGCGGTGAGCGCTTCTCATGCGGTGACGAAAACGAGGTGGCTCTGCATATCGATAGTCAATATCCCTTCGATGTCGACCTTCATGTCATCGACGAGGTGCCGCACATCTTCCAGCGGAGAGACATCGACTTCCAGCATCACCTGGCAAAGAACGGAAGCTGCCGCATCACCTACAACCTGCGTCCTACCAAGCGTGGGGTATACGGCTTTGGACGCATCCGCGTGTTCGCTTCCACCATCCTGGGACTCGTCCAGCGCCGCTTCACCTGTGACCGTCCCGTCGATGTCAAGGTCTATCCTAGCTATTTGATGCTCAACCGCTACGAACTGCTGGCGATGAGTAACAACCTCACCGAACTCGGCATCAAGCGCATTCGCCGAGCAGGAAACAATACCGAGTTTGAGCAAATAAAGGAATATGTCCAGGGCGATGAGTACCGAGCCATTAACTGGAAGGCGAGCGCACGTCGCAACCAACTCATGGTCAACGTCTATACTGACGAGCGTTCACAACAGATTTTCAATCTCATTGACAAGGGTAGGGTGATGCAGCAGGCGTTTAAGGGAATGACCTTGCTAGACTATGCCATCAACGCTTCGCTCGTGCTGAGCTATGTCGCCGTCCGCAAGGAAGACAAAGCGGGATTGATGACATTCAATGAGGATTTGGATGAATTCCTTCAGGCGGCAAAGTCGTCCACGCAGATGCAGAACATCCTCGAGGCGTTATATGCGCAGGAGACCGACTTTGGCGAGACCGACTATTCGGCACTCCTGGTCAATGTCAATCGCCTCATCCGCAAACGCAGTTTGCTCGTGCTCTACACTAACTTCTCGGGGTTGAACAGTCTGTATCGCCAATTGCCCTATCTGCGGCAGCTCAACCAGCGGCATCGCCTACTCGTTGTCTTCTTTGCCGACGAAGAGCTGAGCGACTTCATCGAACAGAAGCCCCTCGACAGTGAGGAATACTATCAACAGATTATCGCCGAGAAGATCTCCCGCGAGAAGCAGCTCATCGTCACCACCCTGCAGCAGCAAGGCATCCTTTCACTGCTCACCACCCCCGACCGCCTCTCCATCAACGTCATCAACCGCTACCTCGAAATCAAGTCACGCCAAATGATTTAGGTCATTGTCCTGTTATTCTTAAATGGCTGCTCTGTTTCATGATATTCATTTAATTATACAATATAAACAATTTAAATAATGGAATCTCTAAAAGTCTATTCTCGTTTTCTCCTGTTCGCATTGATGGCCATCACCTCATGCTTGGCTACACTCGCCCAGGAACAATCTACAATCGTAGTGGTCATGAACAATGACTATACTTATTCCGACCCGCGGTGGAACCAGAATGTCACCCTCGAAAAAGGCTTCGCCATTACCGTCTACGACATTGAAGGCGATGACTATGAGTATTGGCCTTACCCTGCCGCTGATGTGGCAATCCCCAAGAGCGTGGCACACATCCCTGGCACGCTAAAAAGCGAACGCTGTCTCGTTGTTAACACATCGAATGTGCATTTTCTCGAAAAACCGTCTGCCAATAGCCGCGTACTCTGCGACAATATAGAAAGTACGGCTTCGGTTTATCACACCCAGTTCATCAACATGAGTAAAAAACCGAAAAAAGACGACTTTGGACTTGCGGCAACATGGGATCCATTCACCGTGAAACGAAACACAGCAATTCCCTATAAAGGAAAAACAGGCAATTTCTACAAGACCGAAATCAACGGATACACCTTATACATCCCCACAAAACAAGCCCGCCTGAAATAATCAAGCAGGCAGGGAATTATGCATTATGAATTAAAAATCATGAATTCTTGTTGGTGCTTTCGTACCAATTGATGAACGCTTGGTTCACCATCTTGTTGCCGCCGGGGGTGGGGTAGTCGCCGGTGAAATACCAATCACCAGGTGCAGTGGGGATGGCATTGTGCATGCCTTCGACACTCTGAAACACCAACTTCACGTCGGCGTGGATGTCGTTGGATGTCACCATGCGGGCAATCTGCAGTGACACCTCGTCGTCGGTGAAGGGTGCATAGATGTCCACCACATGATTCACCACTTCTTCCTTGGGCAGTCCTTCCTGAGCCTTGCAGCGGGCATACACGTCGTCGATGACGTGTTGCATCTTACGATCCTTGAGCAGTTGGATGGCGGCACGGAAAGCGATGAACTCGCTCATCTTGCGCATGTCAATGCCGTAATAGTCAGGGAAACGCACTTGGGGTGATGAAGAGACAATGACGATGCGGCGTGGGTGCAGACGGTCGAGGATGCGGATGATGCTCTGACGCAACGTCGTGCCGCGCACAATGCTGTCGTCAATCACTACCAGGTTGTCCACGCCGTCTTGTACCTGGCCATAGGTCACGTCGTAGACGTGTGCTGCCAGGTCA
>JAEEJI010000072.1 GCA_016281825.1 Muribaculaceae bacterium
AGGAGAAAGAGGCATCTCAGCTTCAGTACAAGTACTTTGGCCCGCAGGGTGAATTGTTCAAGAAGCGCCAGTCGCTGATTAAGCCCATCCAGGACGAGATTTACAACGCGATGAAGAAGGTGAGCGAAGAGCGCGGATTCCAGGTTATTTTTGACCGTGCATCATCGCAGAGCATCCTGTTTGCCTCACCGCGCATCGACGTGAGCAACGAGGTCCTCGCCAAGCTGGGGTACGGGAAATAGTTTATAGATTATAGCTATTGACTGTCTGAGAAAACTGACAAAACAATTTAAACACTTAATAACTTAAAAGAGAAATGCTTAAGAAATTATTGCTTGCAGCCTTTGTGGTTGCACCCATGTGCCTCGCTGCACAGGTCAAGTTGGGTTATGTCAATCCCATGGAAATCTTCAACGTGATGCCTGAGAAGGCTACAGCCGAGAACACGCTCAAGACCGCCAGCGAGAAGTACGAAACCGAGTTCAAGAACCTGCAGACGGCATTCCAGAAGAAGGCCGAGGACTATGATAAGGCCGACAAGGACGCCACTACTCCTCAAGCCATCAAGGACCGTCACATGCAAGAATTGCAGGAGGAGTACCAGAAGATCCAAAACTTCCAGCAGACCGCCTCGCAGGACATCCAACGTCAACAGGAACAGCTGATGGCTCCCATCACCCAGAAGCTGCAGGACGCCATCAAGGCCGTGGGTGCCGAGGGCGGATACACGTTCATCTATGATACCTCTTCGCTTCTCTACGTAGGTACTGGAGCCGAGGACCTCACTGCCAAGGTGAAGGCAAAATTGGGTATTAAGTAAATTCAAACGGCCTCACCCCCTGCCCCCTCTCTGGAGGGAGAGGGGGTGATTACTTTTACGACTATGAGACGAACCATTCTTATGACAATCTTGGTTTGGCCACTGTTGCTGATGGCACAGAGTAAGATTGCTGTTTATGACTCGCAGGCAGTGCTGAATGCGTTGCCCGACAAGGCGCAAGCCGAAACGAAGCTGCATGCGTTCAGCGACCGCTTGCAGGCCGAATATAAGACGCTGCAGGCCGACTTTGACAAGAAGTATGCCGAGTATCAGGCCATCGCCACCGACCCCGCTACGCCCGCCGCCATCCGCGACCGCCGCGTGCAGGAGGTGCAGGAGAGCGACAAGCGCATCCAGGCCTATCAGCAGCAGGCCGCTCGCGAGCTAAAGGACAAGGAGGCCGAACTGATGGCACCCATCAACGCCGCCATCAATGCCGCTGTGCGGGAGGTTGGCGACCAGATGGGCTATGACCTCATCCTGGACACTGCCAAGACCCCCGTCTCCTACCGCAGCAGCAACGTCACCGACATCACCCCCATGGTCATGCAAAAACTGGGGCTGTGATTCATGGCGAATTGAGAATTGCTCTGCGTTGCCGTATTCAGACAACATGAACAACGCTTAACAACTAAATAATATGTATTGTGTGTGTTGTTTTTGTTGTCTGATTTTCATGGCGAATTGATAAAGGAGTATTCTTAACGGGATATTCTAACGCGAAACGCGCGAAATAACTTTAATATTGTTTTGCGTGATTCGCGTTTGTTTCGTGGGATTCGCGTCTATTATCCCCAGTAAACTTGAAAGAAAGGCAACGAGAATAATTTTCTCGTTGCCTTTCTTTTGTTGAGCGGGAGCCTTCGTTACCAGGCGTAGGTGGGGATTTGGTTGTGGAAGGTTGACTTGACGTTCTCAAATTCGTTGAGCAGTCTAGCGGCGTTAGCCTTGCCGTTATCATCCACGCTGACTCCTGGTTCGAGCTCGTCGTCTTTAATGGGTGCGATTTTCTCGGGAATCTGCTTGATGAGCTTGCCCTTGTCGAAGTAGAAACGATATTCCACCTTCTTGCCATCCTCACCAAACTGCGAGGATACATACATGAACATCGGCTCCTCAGTCTCAGCATCAAAGAGATACTCGCGGTTGAAGATATAGATACCGGAGTTCATGGTGTAATGGCTGGTGACGTAGTAGAGCGTGGGCTTGAGCATGTAGTCCTCGTTCTCGTCATCGGTCCAGTAATAGGTGTCTTTGAACTTCGCCATTCCTGTTCCAGGATACATGCGGTTGTAGGCGATGGTCAATTGATCAACCTTGTTCGCATCATCGTCGTAGGGTTGGTTCTGCATCATGGTGAGTCTGTTGGCATAAGCCTCGCGGATTTGCTTGATGCGCGCGTCAACGCTCTTCTGCGCGTTCATGCCCAGGGCGACGGCCGCCAGGCAAAGCATGATAATCAGTTTTCGTGTCATAGTAGTGGTTGTTGGTAATGTGGATGCAAAGTAAAGGGGAAAAAGTGGAATTTGCAAGCAAAAGATTGTTTTTTTTCAAAAAAGTATCCATTCAGTAACCAAACTAACACTCTTTATTCGCTATTAAAACCTTTAGTTTATAAAAAGACCTTAGCCACTCAACACAAAAAAACAGAGGGCAGCCTTGTTGCTGCCCTCTGTTAGGGTGAAATATGGGATTCGAACCCACGACCTTCGGAACCACAATCCGACGCTCTAACCAGCTGAGCTAATTTCACCATGTTTGAATTGCGAGTGCAAAGGTAGTACTTAATTAAGAATTAAGAATTAAGAATTAAGAATTATTTTATAGTCTTGCCAAAATTTAGGTTTCATTAACAATCCTTGCGGGATGGAAGTCTATTCTGCGATTGTGAGAGGCCTTATTCGATGAGTTTTCCCATGGCATAGACTGCCTTGAGGTTGCAGTTGTCATCGAGGATGAGGATGTCGGCATCCTTGCCTCGCTGCAGACTCCCCTTTCGGTCATAGATGCCCATGATGCGTGCGGGTGTCTCGCTCGCCATTCTTACGGCGTCGTTCAAGGGCACTCCCGCTTGCATCACCATGGTGCGGATAAGTCGGTCCATGGTGGCGATGCTGCCAGCCAGTGCCGAGCGGTCCGAGAGCTTGCACACCCCGTCCTCGATGATGACACGGGGGTCGAATGCCTTGTCACTGTCACTGTCGGTAACCGCCAGCGCGTCGGTGACCAGTGCGGTACGCTCCACCCCTTTCATGCGGTGTACCAATCGCAAGATGGGCAGCGGCACATGGATTCCGTCGGCGATGATCTCCACCGACATGCCATCGAGCAGGTATACGCTCTCGACGGTGCCCGCATGTTTGAACTCCCGCACATTGTGGAATCCCGGCATACCATTGTAGAAATGTGTGGTGTGAGTATATCCTGCCTCGAATGCGGCCTTGACATCGGGGTACTCAGCTGCCGTGTGCCCTATGGCCGCGATGACACCCTTGTCAGTGATGTAACGTCCAAACTCCAGTGCTCCGGGCAGCTCGGGTGCCGCATCCCATCGTCTCACACAGTCAAAGTCCTCGATGATGTGATGGTACTCATCCGAGTCTGGCAGTCGTATGATGTCAGGCATCTGCGCTCCCGCCTTGCGTGGGTTGAAATAGGGTCCCTCGAGGTGTAGCCCCATGATGGCTGTGTTGGGTTCGCGCATCAGTCGGTCACATGTCTCGCACGCGCGCTCAATCATGGGCAGTGTTGCCGATGACAGTGTAGGGAACATTGCCGTCGTGCCATGGCGCATGTGCGTGCGCGTTGCGATTCTGAAGGCTTCCTCGGTTCCCTCCATATAGTCGCTGCCGCCACCTCCGTGGCAGTGCAGCTCGATTCCACCCGGCACGACATTCATTCCCTTTGCGTCGATGGTCTGTTCAGCCTTCTCGTTAATGTTGCTGCTGCGCGTGACCTCAACGATGCGTCCTTCGTCAAAGAGCACCGACCCACTTTTGACCCATCCTTCAGGAGTCAGAATATTTCCGTTGAAAATTTGCGTTAACATCCCTATTGTTAGTCTAAATTCCAATTTCTTGTGCAAAAATAACACCAAAAATTATAGGTTGTATGCGTGTTAAATATTATTTTTGAATTATTGACATTTTTTCAAAATTCATTCAACTTCAATATCTGCCGCCCTTATTGGGCATTCAATCATGAAAAAAACGCTCTAGATTGCTGTCTACACTTGCACAAGTAAAAAAATATGCCTAATTTAGCGGCAAAAATCATCCATTCATTTAAAAACTTTCACCTTATGAAAAAATCCTTACTATTAGTCGCAATGACCTTGATGGCTTGGTGCGGCGCCCAAGCCGTCATCGACAACCAGTTGTATGAGCCTGTGAACGGCATCAACATCGCCAACTTGTGGATTTATGACCGCGTGCACACGCCAGCAGCCTACACCGCCGATGCCATCTGCAGCCAGCGTGCCCGTACAGCCACGATGATTGATGGCGTGATTTATGTGGGTCGCAGCGAGGAAAAAGCCGCCGTTAATGCCAGTGGCGACACCATCGGTACTCAGTCGGTAATCCACCGTTTCACGGTTGAAGACTGCTCCCCACTCCCCGACCTGGACCTGACACTTGATGGTCATCCTTACATGAACTTCCTGGGCGTGGCCAGCGTGGGTCGCGACAACTTCGGACACCTGTGGGTAGCACCTATGACCAGTACTGCCGCAGACTCGGTGCCAGTTTATATGGTTAACATCGAGACTGGTGCTCTTACGTTGGTTACCAACCTTGAAAAGGCTTCGATAAAACAGCGTACCGACTACCTGGACGTGATGGGCGACCTAACGCTCGAGGAGGCCGAGTGTAACATCATGACTGTCGCCGGTTCGACTGCCGACCCAGGCTTCCCCACCGTATACCGCATGCACGCTGACCAAGGCGGTGACTGGGAAGGTGGCTTTGATGGCGATTACTACCTGGATATTATTGACTTCTATCCTGAGACGAAAACCGGCTTTAGCCTGGCACCTGTCATCAAGATGGTGCAGCAGAGTGAAGACGACTACTCGGGCGAGTTATTCTACATCGACTGCTTTGATGGTTCACCGGTGCTTTACGACATCAGTGGCTCGATTATCGACACCTTTGAGAAAGTTAATCCCGCACTCGTTCCCAAACCCGCTCCCAATGGCTGCGCCGAGTTCAAGCTCGACGGTCGCGACTTCTTTGTCTACGTCAAATCGGACATGAATGGATCGGGCCATGGTTGCCAGGCCTACATCTGCGAGATGGGCGAGGGCCAGACCTTTGAAGGCATGCAGCTCTACTGGCAGATTCCTGCCGACTCGCTGGGCGATGTCAATGACTCGGGTCTGCGCGTGCACTGCTTCGCGATTGACAAAGACTTGGACGAGAACGGTGACGAGGTGGTGACCCTGTTCACCTTCAAGGCTTATAACGGCATGGCCATCTACAAGATTGGCAAGGGTGTCACCCCCAACATCCCCGAGCCCCCCACACCTGGTGTGACTGGTGACGTAACTGGTGACGACCAGGTGGATATTGCCGACATCAATGCCATCATCAACATCATGCTCCAGAAGAATCCGGCGAGCGATTATCCTGGCAATGCCGACGTGAATGATGACGGCAGCGTGGACATCGCCGATGTCAATGCCGTGATCAATATCATGCTGGGGAAATAGTAATCCTACATAAGAGGCCTAGAATTTCTAGAGGCATTAGAGTATCTAGACAATCTAGAACATTTAGTGCCTCTAGTTTTATTATCTGACAACTGATGAGACGATATCTATTCTTCATTTTGGTCGTGGCGGTGGCCTTGTGCGCCGGTGCGCGCGACCAGTGGACACTTGACGGGAAGACCTACGAAGTCGACACCATCATCTATCCCCACCCCGTGGGGCCAGGTGTGGTGTTTGGTCAGTATGACCTGCCGTCAATGCCGCTGAAGGTGAGTGTGATGACGCTCGACCTGACCAACCCGTACATCGAGTTGGAGTCTTGGCTGGGCAATAACCGCTCGGTGGGTTGTGAGACGCCGACCAATGTCATCGCGCGCCAGAAGGCGGCAGGCCGTGAAGTGGTGGGTGCCACCAATGGTGACTTCTACCGCACGTCGCCGTCCGACCAGGTGGGTGTACCCACGTCGGGGCAGATTACCAACGGGCAAGTGATGGTCGCCCCCACGAGCCGCGCCAGCTTTGCCATCGACGAGAACCACCGCCCCTATATTGACCGTATCGACTTCACCGCGACCTATACACACGGTGGCGCGACCACGACCATCGCCAAGATGAACGACCCGGAGAACAGCGGTGCGAACCGCTCCATCCTGTTCACCAACGCCTACGGTCCTAGCACCTACACTTGCGCGTCGGGCAAACTCGTGCTTCTGTCGCCCCAAGGCGAGCCGTTCCGTTGGCATCACCAGGGCACCGAGCACTGCGTGGTGGAGCAAGTGATTGAC
Source organism: Muribaculaceae bacterium (assembly GCA_016281825.1). GTDB lineage: Bacteria > Bacteroidota > Bacteroidia > Bacteroidales > Muribaculaceae > Sodaliphilus. The sequence continues at coordinate 6,317 of JAEEJI010000072.1, forward strand.
GCCACAGGCGGCGCGATTCCTATCCCTGCCGGCAAAGCCTACTTGTGGATGCAGGGCAACCATGTGAGCAAGGCCGAAGCGATGCAGCCCGGCGACGTGGTAGACATTTCGTTCAAGGTGCGGCTGCGCCAGTATCCCGACCAAGAAGTGGCGTTCAAGGAGATGGTGGGTGGCAGCAACCACCTGATCATGCGTAATGGCGTATTTATGGAGGACTGGCCTGAGCGTCACCCGCGCACCTGCATCGGCTTCAACGCCGACAGTACGCTCGTCTATTTCGTGGTCATCGACGGCCGCTGGAGCGAGAGCCTGGGCGTGACGCTGAAGGAGGCCGCGGGCATCTTCACTGCACTGGGTGCGGTGAACGCGGTGAACCTGGACGGCGGCGGTTCGAGCTGCATGGTGGTGAACGACGAGGTGGTGAACCATCCCAGCGACGGCACGGTGCGTGCCGTGGGCAACGGGTTCACGCTCTACTCGACTGCCCCGGCCGACGACGGCATCGGGATGCTACACTTCGAACCCCGCTGCTATAACGTGTCCATCTCGGCGAGTCTGCGCTTTAAGGTGTGGGGTTACAACCGTTATGGTGTGCTGAAGAGCCGCGACCAGCAGGGCTGCACCTTCTCGTGCGACCCGCAGGTGGGGCACTTCACCGACGACGGCCTGTTCATCGCCTCTGCTGTGCCCGCCGTGGGCAAGATTTATGCCTCACTGGGCGACTCGATTGTCACCGAGCAACAGGTGTGCATCTTCAACGCCAACAAGACATTGCGGTGCGACAGTGTGGTGATAGACAAGACGCACCCATTCACCATCGAGGTGCTGGGCATCAGCGGCTATGGCAGCGACTTGGTGGACCCGCACATCATCGACTGGACAGTGGCCGACCCCGGTGTATGTCGCATCGACGAGGACTGCGTGCTGCATGCAGTAGCCGACGGTCGCACGACCGTGCACGGCGTGGGCGAGAACTTTGACGAGACCCTGACGGTGCGCGTCGAGAATCCTAAGAGCGCAATGACCACCATCGAGAACGCGCCCATCGACCCTACGACGTGGACCGTGAGTCAGAGCGGCGGCAAGGACCGCGTGGTGACCGCGCTGGACAACGGCATGCGCATCACGTTCACGGGCGCGTCATCACGTAACCCTTATGTGAAGTTAGCCAAGCGTTTTCCGCTGTGGGGCATTCCCGCCGCCATGCGCTTGCGTGTGCGTCCCGGTGACTTGAACATCACCAGGGTGACTTTCTCTACGGTTCAGAACACGGGTTCGCAGATTCTGTCCTACCTGGAGGAGCCCACCGTCAACGGAGACGAGCTGACCTATCTGTTGCCCACCGACCAGTGGTGCGACGCGTCGGACTTGAGCATCTACCCCTTGAGTCTGGTGTACATCAATCTGTCGATGGATGCGCCAACAGTGGGGCAAGAATACACGCTCGACATCCCCGGCATCGAGTTGCTCTATGACGCGGGCGTGACAGGCGACGTGACGGGCGACGGCATGGTTGATATCGCCGATGTGAACGCGGTAATCAATGTGATGCTGGGCCTCACCCCCAGCCCCTCTCCGGGAGGAGGAGGGAGTCCTGCGGATGTGACGGGTGACGGTGTGGTGGATATCGCCGACGTCAATGCCATCATCAACATCATGCTGGGGAAATGACACAATAAGGGACGGTTCTAAATTGTATCAAAAGTGCGAAAATGATACAATTTAGAACCGTCCCTTATTGTATCATTGATGAGCAAAAGCGCACCTTGATGTGCTTAGATGCGCATCCCTTGCTTCTATAAAGCTTCACCGCCTAGCTCTCATAGCCAGGCGGTGAAGCATATTTGAGGTTTTCCCGATTTAGAGGAATTCCTTAAGTATTAGAACAGCGCTTTGCGTGTGACAGTTGTGCCGTCGGTGTAGCGTGTGACGATGATGTTGAGGCCCTGGAAGGGTTTCTGGCTCATTCGTCCAGCCACGTCACAGTAGGTCACGCTCACCACCTCGCGGCCTGCCTGCAGCTGGTTGACGCCAGTGACAATCTGCTCACCACCCGTCAGGTTGAGTGCAGCCACCTTGTATTTGCCGTTGAGGTTCGCGTCTTCAATGTCATGGCTATCGCCTTGGGCACGTCGTGGTGCGCTGGCAGGAGTGGTGGTCTCTTCGGGCTGAAGCATCACTACGCCCAGGTACTCATAGGCCTGACCTTGGGAGGGTGTGAAATTCTCTACATTGTAGGTGGTCAGGTCAGCCTCGTAGCCACCCTTCAAGTGGGCACCATTGATTACCTGACCGAAATCAGTGTCGTTGAATGCCGGCACGAAGAAGCCTGCCGGGTTGTCGTTCCATACCGACCAGGTGTGGGTGGCGACCTCCATCACCTTCGGTGTCATGAACCAGTACTTGTTGCCATTGCTACCCGTCTGGATGCCTTTCTCATTGGCGCCATAGTTGGCCGCGCAGTAGACATTGGGAGTATACTCGCCAATCGATTCGCCCAAATCGAGCTCACCATCGTTACTTACCTTGATGGTGTAGTTGCGGGCATCGGTGTACTCGCCTGTGAGCGTACCGCCCTCGATGACGCAGTTGTTCTCTAGTTTGGCGAGTTGCGCTAGCGCATTTTGGCCACCGCTGAAGTCAAGCATCACCCAGTTGTTTTGCTGCCACTCGCCCTTCTGTTGTCCGGCGTACTGCATGTAGTCAATCGTGTCGGTAGGAATCTTAACGGCATTGATGTTATCCACCAGGTCACGTGCCCATGCCACGTTCTTGTCCTTGTTGACCCACACCACCTGCAGGTTATCGGCCACAGTGTAACCTTTGTATAGCGTTCCGCTCTTCTCAATCACTGCCAATGGGGTTGCCTGCGTGCCATAGATGTAGACGGCACGGTCGTCGTCCTCGGTCTTGTAGGTAGTGAAGTAGCGGTCGCGGTTCCAGTACTGGATGTATCGGTCAGTGCCACCTGAGTAGTTCAGTCGCAGGTGAGCGCGTCCGTCAGCATCTATGGTAACATTGATGATGTCGTTGCCCAACTCATCCATCTCAGCTTCACAAAGTAGAGTGTTGTCCGACTCGCTGCCCACGCAGAGGTAGCCATTGGCATCGTCTTGTCCGCTGCCCGTGTTGAACAGGAACTCACCTGCCGCGGCATGGTCGGGGGTCGAGAGCTGGAACAGTGCCACGTCGCTGTTGCCATAGACCTTGGCCTTGTCGGTGTTCTCAACAAACATAACGCCAGCTGCACCACGGTTGGCCTCGTTCTGTACGATGCTCAACGCCTCGCCATAGTTTTGGCTCACAATCATGTAAACACCGTCCTCAATGAGTTGATTGACATTGGTAATCAGGTCATATACCACGCCATTACTCTTGACAAAGGTGTAGGTCTTCGGGTCGGCCTCCGCGCTGTAGACATATCCATCCGTTGCATTACCGATACGGGTAATGGCACGCACAGTAGTAGTCGTGCTGAATGTCAGTGTTGTGCCCAGCGTGTAGACGTTCTCACTGTTCTTAGGATCGCTTCCATCGGTAGTGTAGACGATGACTGCGCCATCGGGGATTGTCTTGCCTTCCTCGTAGGCGATGGTGGCATCGGTCGTCTCTCCCACCGTCTTGACAATGCTCTCGGGCGAGATAACTGGCTTGGCAATCTCAACGAAGGTCATGGTGATAGTACCTACCTTCGACTCGAGGACATCGCTATACTGCGACTGTTTGGTAGCATACCACTCAACGTTAGTAGTACTGTTTACAGTGATTGGCTCAGTATATACATGAAAGTCATCCATATCACTGGTCTTGTACCAGATGGTTGCTGTTGGATCTTCAGGACTGCTCAACGAAACAATTTGCTTGCTTGTATAATCGCCTGTTTCGTGGTCGCATTGTGGTTGGTCAATCCATTCAAATGCAAATGGAGAAATCTGATAGTCAATTTCTGATGGTATGTGGCATGCTACAAAACCATATATGTCAAATGTGCGGTTTGGGTGACCAGTAAAGAAATTATCATTTATTGTCCATTCCTCTTTGCTCTGCAAATAGAACTTGTCGTAATAGTTGATTTTAGCTCCATTCTCATCTGTGATAATTCCACTCCACTTATCATCTTCGTCCTTGCTTGTCAACTCAACAGTTGTCTTACGCAAGTGCACGTAGTGTCCCCAATAGTCTTTGCTAGCATCGGTTGGGTCGCTGGAAAGAATCTCTGGAATGGTAAGATATTCAGGAAGAACTTCATCATTCTTCATATACAAGTCTTCAGACCAGTTATAAATCTTCTTTCCACTTCCACTTGTTCCCATCTCTGGGTGAGTGTCAAGCTGTCCATGATTTGACGACCAAGCCAAAGAAACTTTACCATTATATCCGCCTGAAATCCAGTCACCCATTTTAAAGATGGGATCACCAGCATGAGAAGAATTCTGATATCCAAAGTAAAGCATACCATAGCCTGTATTGTCACGAATCAAGCAATATTCTGGATAATAACCATTGTTTCTGAATGTAGACATCCATACTACTTGAACTGGATTAACCATGGTATAACTATTATTTGTCTGATGACTTCCTGATGGGAAAGTCACAGCATTCAACTCAGCCACACTGAAAAGCAGATAATCATTATCATATCCAGTTCCTTCACTACGTGGTCTGACATTGTAGTTCGCGCTTGTAACCTCACTACCTGTGGTTCCGATATAAGCACGTGCTTTGAATTGGTATGTAGCAGTTGGGGGCATTGAAATCTCACCCGTGTAGAGCCGGGTTGTTCCCTGGTTCATAACAGGATCGCTTCCATCAGTAGTGTAGTAGATGCGGGCACCCTTGCTGGTGCTGAACATCTGGCAAGTCTGGGCACCATAGTAAGTGCCGCGAGCAGGCGAGAAGACCACGGGCTGGACACCACGGGTGTAGGTTGCAGTGGCCACCTCGCTGGTCACGCCATTAACGGTAACACGTGCCTGAACTGTTACACTTTGACCGACTCCCTCAATAACGACATTGAAAGCACCATTATATGTATTCCAGGTCGTGCCGCCATCGGTGCTGTACTCAATCGTAGCATTGCTGTAATTGCCGGCATCAATGGTCACGCTCTGTGTCTCGCTTGCAATAGCACAGCTAGCCGGGGTGATGGTTGGAGCATTGGGGCGGACGAAGGTGTAGGTTGCACTGTTCTCGTCGGTGAGTGTCTCGCCATCATCGACCATTGTAGCATATCCATAGACAGTCACAGTTGAGCCCACCTCGCCTGATACGGGGACGGTGGTTGTATAGGTATTTGTGGCAACCGTCTCTCCATTTTCTCCAATCTTATAAGATACTGTTGCCTGATCGTCATTGGCTTCGATCGTGACATTTTGAGTTCCAATCACCTCACCGCTTTCAGGCGTGATGTCTACCTTCAAGCCAGTTGCTGTTTGGCGGAAGATTGATACATCTTGTTCGCTACTGGCACTGCTATAACATGAAAACCATTCTTGACTATTGTTATATCTTATATACTTTCGAGTATTAGAACCTTGAAAAGTTATCGTAGCAACTTTATTAGCGATTGAGATTGTAGCCTTAGCATTATCATCGGTCGTTGTCGTTGTTCTCAAATAGTTACTGCTACTTGATGCTGAAGTCAAGTAACCATTACCGACATTGAAATACCAAGCTCCGGCTTGCCCCTCAAGCGTGATAACTTGCGTTCCGTCGGGTGCTGTGACCTTGTTTTCAGTCACCAATGAAGATGTCGAAGTTTTAGGACGATAATTTCCGTTTTGTGATCCCATAGCATAAACATATCCACTCGCTCCATTGGTGAAGATAATCTTGTCGCCCGCCTTAAGTGTACTTGCATCGGTCACCAGCTCGTAGACATTGCTTGTTGAGATGCGCGAGTAGGTGATGGTGATGGTGACTGGTGCTGCTGGCATGCGGAACGAGCAAGTTCCATTACTATAGCTGAATTCGCTCGGGATAGAACCATTATTAAAGGTAGCGGTAACACCTAAGACCTCATACTTATTATTATTTGGGGTGACAGTAAACGAGATTTGATCACCACTATTCGCCGTGGTGGGCAGACCGCTTATCGTACCATGGTTGCCATTGGGATATGTCACCGTGATTTCATAATCAATCTTGGCGAAGGTAGCAACTACATTTGCAACACCTGAAGGCATCGTGAATGAGTAAACACCATTTACTGGATCAATCATTTCACCATTTAGAGTTACAGAAACAACCTGATAATCGTTATCTGCGGGAGTAACCGTAAGAGTGACGGTTTCACCAGCACATGCAGTTTCCTTATCAGATGTCACTGAACCTGCTCCTTGAGGTGTTGCAGTGCAGTTGATTGCATATGATTCGGGAGCTAAATCAGCAACTAACTTAGTTAGAGAGCTATTAACAGTTAGAAGGTAGTTGCCGGCATCAACCATATGGAAAATAGATTGATTGTTATTGTTGATATCAAGCTCCAAACCTAAATCTGAAGGTCTTGTCTCTCCAAATGATTCATGTTCTTCTTGATAAATCCAATATGAGTTTCCACCATGGTGAACGTGCCAGCCATCAAAGAGTCGGAACTCTGCACCAGCATCAAGTTGTTTGGCAAGAGTCCAACTGCCATTTGCAGCTTTTGTCATCTCAACGCCAGGTTCTGCATAACCATTAAATGTACCCAAGATGAAAAGCTGAGGTTTCTCAACACTAAACTTCATATTGTTAATGTCAAGGGTGAAAATAGCCTGATAATTATCGGGCATATAATATATTTCTTGGTCAGACGAACTCATAGGTATGTCTGTGTTGTGCCCTTTATAGACAGGATAGCCATTTTCATAATTGGAACTATACAAAGTTTGTACTCCGTTCTCTATTTTAGCAATCTTGAAATGAATGTAATCATCATCATTCATGTCTGGAATAGTTGTGTTAAGAACATAGATCCCATTGCCTTGCGATGTGAACTTGTATGTCGCTAAAGCGGGCCAACTGCTTCCGCTAAAATCACCGACAAGGTAATAACCATCTGCAACAGGAACCGTGTAATAAATTTTAATCGCTGAGCAACGGACTTGTTTTACAGAAGCCGTAAAGGATACACTTTGTGCATTCCCTTCCCAAACACCATCATCACCAGAGGTTGTTAACCCTGTGGTTGTGCCAAACCCACTGACGGGATTGCCAGACACACCAGTAAAGGCTATTTTGACTATCTTATACCCTTCTGGGACAGAAAATGTTGTGGTTGAGTTTTTATACAAACGATAAGAATCACCCGCATTTAAATCTCCACTAGAACAAATGAAAGTAACATCTTCTTTAGTAAGAGGCGAAGAACCCTTATCTATTGTTGCATCAAATGTGGCAAGCGTTGTACCTGCAGGAGGGATGTCGATAATATAATTTGCAGTTGCAATGTCACTGGCTGTCATTCCTTCCTTAAAGGCCTTAGCCTTAATGGTCATTGACGAGTTTACGGCAATTGCGCTCTCATACAATGTCGATGAAGTTGTTGGGTCACTGCCATTAGTGGTATAGTAGATTGATGCTCCATCTGTTTCACAAGAGATTTCGACACTTTTTGCCTCCGTGTAAGTGCCATCAGCTAATGAGAACGTCGGCTTGGCGACGGTTTCAGGTGCACTACCTTCTTCGTAGGTAATGGTAAGACTGTTAATCCAGGCGTTTTTACTTGTGGTATTCGCGAAATAAAAAACACCACCAGTATTATTAGAGCTGATAGGGTAGGAATTTGTACCAGTTACAATACTTGCAATTTGTGTGCCTGTGTTGTCACTTCCAGCATAAACAACAATTGTTGCGCCTGAGCCCCATTGACTGCCATTAGTTTTGCTTATAGTGGTAAGAGTTGCACCAGAAGGCAATTCAACTTTCATGTTTGAATTGCTTTTAAAACCACTGCCATTCGTCGTTCCCGTTACAATATTGCTACTTGTCCAAGAAAAAGTAACTCCATTAATTTTTACTGGAGACGTTTGACTTGTACTCATGGTCAAGGTAGCAGTAGTCGCTCCCCAGGCTATTGGGATGGCCAGAAGGGCGAGTGTGAAGAGTGTGAATAATTTTTTCATTTTGCATTATGTTTTAATTGTTATTATTTGCATAAAAAAGCCTTGACAACCTGAATGTTGTGTCGCATGGTTGTCAAGGCTTTAAAATTTGGGCAAAAGTACAAAAAGGGAGGGAACTACACAAGAATTGTCTCCAAAAAGGCCAAGAAAAAAGTGTGCAAGCGTTATCGTTCAGCGAACGGCACAGAATGGTCGACAAAAAAAGAACACAGAATACACTGAATCACACTGAGAATTTTGTGGGCGTTGCTGTGAGGGCCGAGCCGTGGGCTCGGCATAGCAGACCGAGGGAGAAATTAGAAGCGCTTGCGGCCGTGGAGGTAGTGGTCGATGACGATGTTGCAGTGGCACTCGGGGAGCTCGCGCAGGAGGTTGCGGGTGGGGTGCTGGGTGTAGTTGCGCCGCATCTTGCGGTAGTCGATGTGGGCCTTGATGATGGCCTTGGCATCACCGCCATGCAGTTTGGCAAGGGCCATGAAGATGGCCAGGGTGTCGTACAAGCGCCGGATGAAGAGCATGCGCTTGCCCTCGCGGGCAGGCAGGTTCTTGTGGAGCAACAACAAGTTGTTGCGGAAGTTGAGGTAGGTCTTGCGGGGGTTGCCCTGAGGCAGGCTGGCTCCGCCCAGGTGGTAGACGCGCGCCTGCGGCACGAGGCGGATGTCGCTGCCCAGCAGGTGGATGCGCCAACACAGGTCTATCTCCTCCATGTGGGCGAAGAAGTCCTTGTCGAGTCCGCCCGCCTGCAGGTAGAGTGCGGTGCGCACCACCAGGCATGCTCCGCTGGCCCATAGGATGCTGGGGTTGATGTCGTCATACTGGCCATGGTCGTCCTCGATGGCCTCGAAGATGCGGCCTCGACAGTAGGGATAGCCGTGGCAGTCGAGGTAGCCTCCGGCGGCGCCGGCATACTCGAACACCTCGCGCCCGTCGTCGCGGTCGTGGAGCAGCTTGGGCTGGGCGGCACCGACCTCGGGGTGCGCCTCGAGGTAGTCGATGACGGGGTCGAGCCAGTGCTCGGGCGTGCGCACGTCGCTGTTGAGCAGCACCGTGTACTCATAGTCGGTACACTTGGCAATGGCAAGGTTGTAGCCCTCGGCAAAGCCGTAGTTCTTGTCCAAGGCGATGACGCGCACCATGGGGAACTCATCGCGGAGCACAGCAAGACTGTCGTCGGTCGATCCGTTGTCGGCGACGATGACATCGGCCAGCGCGTCGGGCGTGTTCTGCACGACGCTGGGCAGGTACCGGCGCAGGAGCTTCGCTCCGTTCCAGTTGAGGATGATGACTGCGACTTTTTTCATATTTTTAGACCGCCCTGCGGGCTGGTAGACCATTTCATTGGTAGACCGCCTGCGGCTGGTAGACCGCCCTGCGGCTGGTAGACCATTTCATTGGTAGACCGCCTTCGGCTGGTAGAACGCCCTGAGGGCTGGTAGACCATTTCATTGGTAGACCGCCTGCGGCTGGTAGTTTATTTTATGACTGTGGCATCGACCGTCAAGTCGTCGTTGAGGTGGTCGAGGCGGACGGCGACGAGGCGGTTGGTGAGCGACTCGTCGGGGGCGACATTCACGCGAATGTAGTTGTCGGTGAAGCCGTGCATGGGTCCTTTGCCGTGTGGCTGCTCAAGGAGCACCTGGCGCTCGGTGCCCAGATAGCGCTCGATGAACGCTCGCTGCTTCTGGTCGCTGAGGGCGATCATGCGGGCTGCGCGTTCCTGTTTGACTCGCTGCGGCACCACCACCGGGATGCGCAACGCCATGGTGCCGGGGCGCTCGCTGTAGGGGAACACATGCAGGTGTTGCAGGTCGAGCGAGTCGATGAAGGCATAGCTGTCCTCAAAGTACTCGTCGGTCTCTCCGCGGCTGCCCACCATCACATCCACACCGATGAAGCAATCGGGCATCAGTTGGCGGCAGCGCGCCACCTTGTCGGCGAAGAGCTGGCGGTCGTAGTGCCGCCGCATGAGTCGCAGCACCTCGTCGTTGCCGCACTGCAACGGGATGTGGAAGTGCGGCATGAAGGCACGTGACTGAGCGCAGAACGCGATGATGTCATCGGTGAGCAAATCGGGCTCGATGGACGAGATGCGGTACCGCTCGATGCCCGTGATGCGGTCGAACGCCTCGAGCAGGTGCAGCAGGCTCTCGCCCGTGCCCTTACCGAAGTCGCCGATGTTCACACCAGTGATAACTATCTCCTTTCCTCCCTCATCGGCCACCTGCTGCGCCTGCTGGACAAGTGAGTCAATGGTTCCGCAGCGGCTGCGTCCGCGTGCCATGGGGATGGTGCAATAGCTGCAATAGTAGTCGCATCCGTCCTGCACCTTGAGCCAGTAGCGGGTGCGGTCGCCGCGCTCACACGAGGGGCTGAAGCGCTGGATGTCGGGGGTGCGGGTGACGGCGACGGCCGACTGACGGTCGTTGAACCAGCGCTCGACATAGTCGGCGATGTCCAACTTCTGCTCGCTACCCAGAACGATGTCCACGCCGGGGATGGCGGCAATCTCCTGGCTCTTGAGTTGAGCGTAGCAGCCGGTGACCACCATCAGCGCGTCGGGGTATCGTTTGACCAGTCGCCGGATGTGCTGTCGGCACTTGCGGTCGGCGAGTTCGGTGACGCTGCAGGTGTTGATGACGCAGACGTCAGGTGTCTCGTCGGGTGCGGCCGTGGCGATGCCACGCTGTGCCAGCAGTTTGCCCAGCGTTGCAGTCTCCGAGAAGTTGAGTTTGCATCCCAGCGTCTCGAAGGTGACGCGATGAGGATTATTGTTAATGAGGAATTAAGAATTAAGAATTAAGAATGGAGAATGGCCGAGGCGTGGGCTCGGCATAGGGGACCGATGGGATGGGGTTGTCATTGTGCATTCTGCATTAAAAAGTACCCCCGCTGGGAATCGAACCCAAATCTGAGGTTTAGGAAACCTCCGTTCCCTACGTTGAACTAAAGGGGCAAGCCAATGCACAATGCATAATGCATAATGCATAATGACTAGGCTATAGGCTCTAG
>JAEEJI010000073.1 GCA_016281825.1 Muribaculaceae bacterium
CAAGTGGCTAAAATGAATGCGCTGGCCGAAAAGAAGGGATGGGCAAAGTTCATCTCGGTACAAAACCATTACAACCTGATTATGCGCGAGGAGGAACGCGAGATGTTCCCCTACTGCCATGAGGAGAATATCGCCATGACCCCCTATAGCGCGCTGGCATCGGGCAAACTTGCCAAGCGCCCAGGAGAGACCTCTCTGCGCCAAGAGAAGGACGCGTTCATGCATTTCAAGTACGACAGCACTGCCGAGCAGGATAATCGCGTTGTGGAGCGCGTCGTTGAACTTGCCGACCGCTATGGCGTGGAGATGACCCAGATTTCGCTGGCCTGGCTACTCACCAAGGTAGAGTCGCCCATTGTGGGAGCCACCAAGCTGCACCACATCGAGGGAGCGGTGAAGTCGCTTGATGTTCAATTGACGGCCGACGACATCCGTTATCTTGAGGAACCGTATGTGCCTCACAATCTTTCGGGCGTGATGGCAGTGAACAAACCCGTGATGAACGAGGACCCCGTGTGGGTGAAAGCAAGCAAGAACAAGTAGAAACAAGTAAAATAAATCAAATGAAAAGAATCATAACAATATTAATAGCTGTATTGACTATGACAACAGTAAACAGTCAGACGCTCACCGAGCGTCAAAAAGGATTGGCGGCATGTGCCTGCCTGATGGCACAAGGTGATTTGGTACGCTTAGAGCCCGCAGTGCGGCAGTCTCTCGACTGCGGTGTAACCATCAACGAACTCAAGGAAGCTTTCTCGCAACTCTATGCCTACACGGGATTCCCCCGTTCGTTGAATGCGCTGGGAGTGTTGAACAAGGTGCTGGAGAACAAACAGGCCAACTGGCAAGAGGGCAAACCATGGACCCGCCCTGCTGAATGGGACAATGCCAAGAAAGCCTACGAACTGGGTGTGAAAAACCAGACACAACTCTCGGGACGCCCGTTTAACTACGACTTCTGCCCGCAGGATGACTACTATTTGAAGTCGCACCTCTTTGGTGACATCTTCGCTGGCGACCAGCTTTCACATGCCGACCGCGAAATAGTGACCGTGGCGGCGCTGAGTGGTCTTGAAGGTGTTGCGCCCCAACTGGCCGCCCACAAGCAAGGAGCCGTGAACATGGGTAACTCGCAAGAACTTGTGGATGAACTTTGCGCCTGGCTCAACAACGAGGGCTACACACTGCGCAGCAGTTGGCCCAAAGGCGAACTCAACCCTTACGGACAATTCTTTACGGGCAAAAGCTATCTTGCCGAGGTAGAAAGTGGGTTGTTCAATGTAACCTTTGAGCCCCGCTGCCGCAACAACTGGCACGTTCACCACAAACAGGTGCAGGTACTCATTTGCGTTGCCGGTCGTGGCTGGTATCAGGAATGGGGCAAGGAAGCCATTGAGATGACTCCCGGAACCATCATTGCCGTTCCCGCCGAGGTCAAGCACTGGCACGGTGCCGCCAAGGACTCTTGGTTCCAGCACCTCACCTACCACAAAGATGTGCAAGAAGGTGCCTCAAACGAATGGCTGGAGCCTGTGACGGATGAAGTATATGACGAACTGAAGTAATTCTATGACGATACAAGAGTTCAGAGACCATATGGCTGCGGGCAAGCCCATTGAGGGCGACTCGGAGCTTCACATGATGTTTCACAAGCTGTCGCAGGAGGCGCTGAAGATTACGGCTGAAATCAATGGTAAATACCATAAACCCGAAGAGTTGCATGGGTTATTGGAAAAATTATGGGGGCGTGAGGTGCCTAAGTCCGTTGGCATGTTCCCGCCGTTCCATACCGACTGTGGCAAGAATACAGTGGTGGGCGAACACGTGTTCATCAATATGGATTGTAAGTTCCAGGACCAGGGTGGCATCACAATCGACGAGGGTGCGCTCATCGGTCACAATGTGGTGTTGGCAACCCTCAATCACCTGCTCGATCCTGAAAAGCGCGCTGGCATGACCTACGCGCCCATCCGCATCGGAAAGAACGTATGGATAGGAGCCAATGCAACGGTACTGGCTGGCGTGACCATCGGCGATGGTGCCGTGGTGGCTTCGGGTGCCGTGGTGACGAAAGATGTGGAGCCTAACACCATCGTTGGCGGTGTCCCTGCAAAAGTCATTAAAAAGATTGAAGTATAAACTAAGTAAAATGATAACGATGAAAAAAGTTGTTGTAATATCCACCAGTTTGCGCCCTGGTTCAAACAGCCACTCGATGGCGGAGCAGTTTGTCGAGGGCGCGAAAGCCGCAGGTCATGAAGTCGAACTCATCTCTCTGCGGGGAAAAGAAATCAAGTTCTGTGTCGGCTGCCTGTCATGCCAGAAGACCGGGGCATGTGTCTTCAAGGACGACGTGCCCGCAATCATGGACAGCGTGCTCAATGCCGATGTTGTATGCTGGGCAACACCCATTTATTACTACGAGATGAGTGGGCAGATGAAAACCCTCATCGACCGCATGAATGCGATGTATCCCAAGGATTACAGCTTCCGCGACATCTACCTGCTGACCTCTGCCGCCGAGGATGAGGATTCCACCCCCAAGCGTGCCGAGGGCGGTCTGCAGGGCTGGATAGACTGTTACGAGAAATCGTCACTGAAAGCACACCTGTTCTGCGGCGGAGTCAATGACGCTCGCGCGATAGAAGGTAAGCCCAAGCTGCAAGAGGCTTACGAATTGGGGAAAAGCATTTGACGCATAGGAAATAAATTGCCATCGTTTCACGTTTAATATATACGATGATGATAAAAGTAGATAATATCGACCAATTCAACCACGCCTTGGGCATTGAAACCATGCATCCGCTGGTGACGGTGTGCAACCTGAAGGATGTGCCTAACCGTGAGTTTATTGACAATGAGACCACGTGGCAGTATGGCGTGTATGCCCTTTACTTGAAGAATACGCGCAGTTGTCTGCTGTCATATGGCCACAAGGAATATGACTACAGCGACGGAACGGTAACGAGTTTCGCCCCGATGCAGATGGTGACCTCCACACCAATTCCGGGCATGGATCACGATGTGGTGGCGTTACTGTTTCACCCCGACCTGATTCGCGGCACCTCGCTCGCCAAAGGTATGGCTGATTATCGCTTCTTCCAGTACTCGTCGAATGAGGCACTGCATATGTCGGAGCGTGAGCGCGGCATTTATCTAGACTGCATCGAGAAAATCAAGGAGGAAATCAACCGCCCGATTGACAAGTTCAGCCGCAAGCTCATCTGCCGCAACATTGAGTTGTTGCTCGATTACTGTCTGCGTTTTTATGACCGCCAGTTCATCACACGCGAGTTGGAAAACAGCAGCGTGATGGCGACATTCGAGCAGGCTCTTAACGACTATTTCCACAACAAAGAGTCAATTTTCATGAGCGGACTGCCTTCGGTCAAGATTTTTGCCGACAAGTGCTGTCTGTCGCCTAACTACTTCGGCGACCTCGTGAAGAAAGAGACAGGGAAAACGCCGATGGAGTTCATCCAGCAGAAGATTATCGACATCGCCAAAGAAGATTTGTACTCCACCGATGACACCATTGCGGAAGTGGCATACCGACTTGGCTTCCAGAGCAGCCAGCATTTCAACCGCTATTTCAAGCGTTGCACAGGCATGACACCGACCGAATACCGCAAACACAGCCGCCAATCAGCTTAATTAACCATATCACTACCGAGCGAACCCGCTAAGGTTCGCTCGCTTTTCTACAATGACGCAGCAAAACATACTATAACCGCTTTTATTGCGATATGCTCGAAAAAAAGTGTATATTGTAACCTAAATACTTCATTCAATGGCTACAAACAGACGTGATTTCATAAAAAAGACGGCTATGGCAATGGCTGCCATACCTGTTTTGTCGTCGCCATTAGGTGTTTTTGCCAATGAAACAAAAAACAATCACAATATGAAGAAGATTATGATAATCGACGGCGGTCCACGTAGGAACATGAACACCGCCGCTATGGTTGAGAAGTTTGCCGAGGGCGCACGGCAAGGTGGTGCCGAAGTGAAGATTGTGCGTCTCTATGACATCGACTACAAAGGTTGCCGCTCGTGCATGGCATG
>JAEEJI010000005.1 GCA_016281825.1 Muribaculaceae bacterium
CGTGAAAACCCTTTGGGGGTATTCCGAAAATGCAGTGCGAACACATCTTTGGGGGGCGGTCATCGCCTATCTGATAATAGCGAAAATCAAGGCGGCTTGTAATAGTCCGTACTCCATCACCGAGGTGGCCACGTTAATCAGTGTGTCCGCTTTAGAGAGAACTTCTCTTAGGGAACTTCTCATCAAGCCAGATAACTCTGTCAGTCTCAATCAATCTGTCAAAGAACTCTCTTTATTCGATATTGTGTAACTTAACGCGATTTTATCGCATCAGTACTAATTTGGAATATGAAGACCGCTTGGCGACAATTGCCAGGCGGTCTTTGTTGTCTTTCCCAAAAAAAGTTGCAAAGCAGAAAAATTCTTAATTTTTAATTCTTAATTCTTAATTAATTGTTGTACCTTTGCAGTCTGATTTGGTGTCTACGCCTCGAAGAGAGCGTGGGTGAAAAGGGAACGGGGTGAGAATCCCCGACAGACGGCGCTGCTGTGTGTCCTACGAGAAGAATTCCTGCCACAGTCACTGCGACACGACCTGAAGTGTCACGGGAAGGCTTGGGCAAACGATGGAACAGGGACGAGTCAGAAGACCTGCCAAGTCATTGATTGAGACCCGGAAAATGCAAAGATTGGTAGGCATTTTGATTGCACTATGTGTTGTCGTGGGCGTTCATGCCCAGGACACTATTGTTGTGCACCATTCCAGCCTCGACTCGATGCAGTATTTGAGCACAGTTGTGGTCTATGCCGTCAAGCCCTACAGCGAGGTCATTCCGGCCCAAGTGCTCAGCGGCAAGGTCCTCGAGGGTCTGAATAGCCACAGTATCGCTGACGCCATACGCTACTTCAGCGGTGTGCAGCTCAAGGACTATGGCGGGGTAGGGGGCTTGAAGACCGTTGACGTGCGCTCGATGGGCAGCAACCACATGGGTGTTTTCTACGATGGCATCCAGCTGGGCAATGCCCAAAACGGACAAGTTGATCTAGGCAAGTTCTCACTCGACAATATCGACGAAATCTCGCTCTATCACGGCCAAAAGAGCGACATCTTCCAAAGCGCCAAGGACTTCGGCTCGGCAGGCAACCTCTATCTCCGCACCAAGCGACCCAAGTTCAACCCGGGCAAACGCGACAACCTGAACATCACCATGCGCACTGGCTCGTTTGGACTCGCCAACCCCTCTATTCGTTGGGAACACAAGTTGAGCCGCAGCCTGAGCCTGCTCGCCAATCTGGAATACACCTATGCCACTGGCCAGTACCATTTCCGCTACCGCAAGTTCTTTAGTGACCATACCCTCGCCTGGGACACCACTGCCGTGCGCCAGAATGGTGACATTCAGGCGTTCCGCGCCGAGGGTGGGCTCTTTGGTGCCGTCACCGACGGGCAATGGATGTGGAAGGCCTACTACTACGACAGCCGTAAGGGCATCCCTGGCGCAATCGTCAACAACGTGTGGAAGCACGCACAGCGCCAGTGGGATCGCAATTTCTTCACCCAGGGCAGCTACAGACAACGCATCACCGACCGCTACAGCCTGATGGTCAACGCGAAGTATGCCCGCGACTACTTGCGCTATCTCAACCCCGACACCACGTTGATGTATATTGACAACGAGTTTTGGCAGGATGAGATTTATGTGTCCACTGCCAACAAATATACCATTCTGCCCGACTGGGACGTGAACCTGAGCGTTGACTACCAGTGGAACTACCTCAACGCCACGCTCACTAACTTCTCCTATCCCACGCGCCACACCTTGCTTACCGCATTGGCTACTGCCTATACTTGGCGGCGACTCAAGGTGCAGGCAAGCGGACTGTTCACCCTGGTCAACGACCGCCACACAACCCGCAATGGCGATCAGGTACTGGCGCACCACAGCAACACCCGCACCAAGGTCACCCCCGCCATATTTGTCAGTTGGCACCCTTGGCTTGAGTACGACCTGAATCTGCGGGCGTTCTACAAGCGCATCTTCCGCATGCCCACCTTCAACGACCTCTACTATACCGACATCGGCAACTCGAACCTACGGCCCGAATATGCCACACAATACAACATCGGAGCGCAGTACCAGCTTTTCAATGAGCATGGCGTGCTGTCTGCCATCAAACTCACGGTCGATGGTTATTACAACGAAATCACCGACAAGATTCTCGCTATCCCCAAAGGGTCGGGCCTGTACCGCTGGACGATGATGAACATCGGCACGGTCAAGATTCGGGGTGTGGATGCCACTGTGCGCATGTCGTTCAAGTTGCCTCATGACATCCTGCTCGACGCCAACCTGAGCTACACCTGGCAGCGCGCCCAGGACTACAGCGACCCCACCGACAACGGAGAGGGCGGAACTTACAAGGGCCAAATTGCCTATATTCCCTGGCACAGCGGCTCGTTCATTGGCCATGCGCGCTGGCACGACTTGGAGCTGAACTACAGTTTCATCTATGTCGGTGAGCGCTACCACGACTCGTCGAACGTGCCTGTCAGTCATGAGCAGCCCTGGTACACCCACGACCTTAGCGCAAGCTACCAGTTCCACTTGGGCAAGACGCGTCTCAAGGTCGCCGCCGAGGTCAACAACCTCCTCAACCAGTACTACGATGTGATTGCCAACTACCCCATGCCCGGCCGCAACTACAAGTTAACGATAAAGTTTGATGTATGATGAAAGTAGCTAGTCCCCCTAAATCCCCCCTGAAGAGGGGGACTTACAAAGTTGCAGAAACATTGAGCTCCCCCCTCTTTAGGGGGGGGTGGGGGGGGCTTGTTGTCTTGCTCCTCATCTTCACTTCCTGCCGCGAGGATGTCGAAATCTTCATCCCCGAGGAGGTTGACGTCACCTTGCCCGAATACACCTCGGTCACTGGCTTCTACCTGCTCAACGAGGCGAACATGGGCTCCAACGACTGCTCGCTCGATTATTACGACTACGCCAAGGGGCGATATATGCGCAACATCTACGCCACGCGCAATCCGCATGTGGTCAAGGACCTAGGCGATGTGGGAAATGACATTGCAGTCTACGGCAGCAAGATGTATGCCGTCATCAATTGCTCGAACAAGGTCGAGGTGATGGATCTGCGTGCCCAGCGCATTGGACAGGTTGATGTGCCCAACTGCCGATACATCAAGTTTCATGGCGGCTACGCATTCCTCACCAGTTATGCTGGACCCGTGGCGACAGCGTTTGATGGCTCCTACAAGCAGCACGGCTATGTGGCGAAGATTGACACCGCAACCCTGCAGGTGGTCGACACCTGCGTGGTCGGTTTCCAACCCGACCAACTCGACATCGTCGGCGACAAGATTTATGTCGCCAACTCGGGCGGATACATGGTGCCGAATTACGAGAACACGCTCTCGGTCATCGACCTGGAGACCTTCAGCGAGGTGGAGCGCATACCCATCGCCATCAACCTGCACCATTGCATGGCCGACCGTCGAGGCATCCTCTGGGTGAGTTCGCGTGGCGACTATGGCGAGAACCCCAGCCACCTCTATGCTTATGATACCCGCAAGCAACGGTTGGTGCAGACCTTGGATGTCGCCGTGAGCAACATGTGGATGGATGGCGACTCGCTCTATATCATCGGCAACCAATGGAGCAACATCACCCAGACGAACGAGAGGGGCTATGCCATCGTCAACACCCGCACAATGCAGCGAGTGAGCGACAGTTTCATAAACGATGGTACTGATGCTGAGATAGCCATGCCCTATGGTGTGGCGGTCAATCCCATCACCAAGGACATTTATGTCACTGACGCCAAGAACTATGTGACGCCCGGACGATTATATTGTTTCGGCCATGATGGTGTCAAGAAGTGGGATGTGCTCACAGGCTACATCCCTGCCCATTTCGTCTTCATCGGAGAAAACAAGAATGAGAATTAAGAATTAAGATAGTCTAGTGCTTCTAGGATATCTAGTGCATCTAGCAAATAATAAATGAAAAATGAAGAGATTAATTCTAGCACTGTTGCTGCTGTTGACATGCATGGCACAGGCACAAAACAAGAACTACATCACCCGTGTGTTTGACTATCTGCCTGCGCCAGGACAGTTTGTCAATGTAGAACCCGCATTTAATGTGGGTGAGCCGCGCGACTCGGTATTGGTACGCGTGCTGCAACGCCTAGGACCAAGTGTTGAAATGCTTATTGACTATGATGACAACGATAACCCATTCGTCGTTGACACCATCGTCAAACCAGTGACCAGTGAATTGATTTCTCTGGGAAGTTTTGGAGGGTATGTTACCTTTGCCTTTGACCATCCCGTGGTGAATATCAAGGGTGAATATGACTTCCAAATATTCGGTAATGCCTCAGGTAGCGACAACCTAGCGGTGTCGGGAGGTAGCAGCGAGCCGGGCATTGTCATGGTGGGAATCGATAAAGACGGCAACGGTGTGCCTAGCAATGGTGACCTGTGGTATGAGTTGGCGGGTAGTGACTACGACAAACCCAAGACGCAGAAGAACTTTTCCATCACCTATTACAAACCCGATGAGGGCAAAGAGAGGGTTCCCGATCCTAAGAACCGTTATCTGAATGATATTGAGTATATCCATTGGACTTGCAATAGTACTGACAGCCTCACCGAGGGGTATGTTTTTCGCAACACGTTCCATAATCAGAGTTACTGGCCACAGTGGATCACTGACGACACGCTCACATTTACTGGCACTAAATTGGCATGCAATGCCGAAGACGTAGGACAAAATGGTCAGTACTATTTCGTGCAATACTTCCTTGACTGGGGATATGTCGATAACCGCAAGGACTATGATTGGGAGGGCGACTATGAGCAGGCGGTACACAACAAAATGAACATGGGTTTCAACCTCGATTGGGCGGTGGATGCTAATGGCAACCCAGTGAACTTGACCAAAGTGGATTTCATCAAGGTATATAGCGGATTGTTGCAGTACTGTGGCTGGCTCGGCGAGACCTCGACCGAGGTCAAAGGAGCCATCGACCTCCATCCCGACGCGCCCATCCCCGAGGAACCCGTTGTCGTGGGTGACGTGACGGGCGACGGTCTGGTTGATGTGAGCGACGTCAATGCCGTCATCAACATGATGTTAGGCAAGACCGAACAAACCCCTGCCGCTGACATTACTGGTGACGGACAGGTCGATGTGAGTGATGTCAATGCCATCATCAATATCATGCTCGGCAAATACTAACTCACTTTTCCCCTCCCCTTTCCTAAAGGGGAGGGGTGAGGGGTGGGGTTTATAGCCGCATTACTACTTAACTCCCAATAACTACTTTAACTACTTAATTAAATTTTTAACAACATGAAAAAATTCTTTACTTTTGCAGCAGTTGCGCTGATGGCTTCGGCCGCTTGGAGTGGTGTCATCACCCTCGACTTGAACAAACCCCTGAACCCCACCTCGCTGGAGTACAACAACAATGGCATCTGGACTGGGTGCTACAACGACATTGACTACACATGGCTGGAGTTCGGTGACGCGAATGGCGAGTTTATGCTCTCGCACCTCATCGATGGCGAAGGCGCATCGTGGGGAGGTTATTACTGGGACGGTTTCTGCCCTGCAATCGGAGGCGATCAGGCTGAACATGCCAGCACTTGGACTACACAATTTGGCGGTTGCATGGCAGGCGGCGGTTGCGTTATCAACGATGATGGTACGGCGAGTGCTGACGCTAGCCAACCTTATCTGGTGGGTTACTATAGCTCTTGGGCTTATGAAGGTCCCAGCAACCAGGTGATGTTTGTCGATAAGGATGGCAACACGACCTTCAAGCCGGCTGGTGTGTATGTGTGCAACCATCCTTGGTCATATTATGACTGTCAGCATGGTGGTGGCGCGGCGACTGCGTTTGCCGAGGGTGACCACTTGGATCTCATTGCAGTTGGCGTTACTCCCAACCGGGAAGAAAAGACGGTAACAATCAAGTTGGTGGAGTTTACGAATGGCCAACTAAAGGCACTCAACGATTGGACCTACTTTGACCTCTCCAGCTTGGGTGAGGTGGAGTCGGTATATTTTACCATGACTTCGACCGATGAGGGTTCTTATGGCATGAACACCGCCGCCTATTTCTGCATGGACAAGTTCCAGGTCGAGGATGAGGCCGTGACAGCTATCGAGACCAGCAAGCTCGGCAAGACGGTCTCGAGCGTGAAGTATGTCAACCTCGCAGGCCAGACCAGCAGCAAGCCCTTCAATGGCGTGAATGTCGTGGTAACAAGCTACACCGACGGTACCACCACGACCACCAAGGTGATGAAATAACTCGTCCCCCCTCACTCCCCCCTGAAGGGGGGAGGCTGGGAGAGGGGTTATAGCACCACGCGATGCGTGGTTCCGCCCGCAGGGCGCATAAAACAATTGCAGCCAGGCTCACTGCCCAGCTGCAATTATTCATTCTTCATTATACATTATTCTTCCCACTACCAGCCCGAAGGGCGGTCTACCAGTGAAACGGTCTACCAGCGCGTTAGCGCGATCTACCAGCGAAGCGGTCTACTAGCATAGCGATCTACTAGCCGAAGGCGGTCCACTATCCCGCAGGGCGTTTAGTCCTTGAGCGAGTAAGTGATGGTACTCACCACGCGTAACGACTTGATGTAGGGGGTGTGCTCATCACGGTCGTTGATGCTGAACACGCCCTGGTCGGCGCTCTCGATTTTGTTCAAGCGACTGCCGCACTTCTGGGCAAACTGGTCGGCGGTCTTCTTGGCGTTCTCGATGGCCTCGTCCATCATCTTGGGCTTGATGTCGCGGAACGAAGTGTACTCATAGTTGACCGCGTTGTCATAGCTTTGCACGATGGCGACACCCTGTTTGAGCAGTTCGCCTTGTTTCGACATGATCGCACGCACCTTGTCCACCTGGTTTGAGGTGACGGTAATCACACTGGTGACATTGTAACGCTCGCTGGCGCGCTCACTGCTGTAGTCGTTGGCGTTGCGGTCGTTGACTTGCGGAGCGTTCACCTCAATCTCCTTGTCGGTCAAGCCATTCTGCTTGAGGAAGGCCACAATCACGTTGTTCTTGTGGTTGATGTCCTCATACAGCGACTGGAGGTTGTTGCCGGTCTCCTTGGTCACGATGGGCCAGGTGACCTTGTCGGCAGGTACTTCCATCTCGCTCAGACCCTTGACGGTGACGCGACGGTCCTTGTTGACGAAGTTGTCGATGCCGCCCTTGATGCAGAAACCCAGCACAATGAGGCCTACGGCTATCACCGCAGCCTCAATAATCCAATTCTTTTTCTTTTCCATGACGAATCGTATTTAGTGTCATACAACCCGCTATGCAAATCTAGTGCCAAAGTCGTTCCGTGGACCGTCAAAGAGGGTGATGTCGCCAGTGGCTAGGGTGGGGCGCACGTCAATGATGCGTTGGTTCTTGCTGCCACGGAAACGCAGGCTCGTGTCGCGTTGCGCCTGCACAAAACGTCCCTCGACCACCACGTCGCACAACCGGGCGACCTCCAGCAGCTGGGGGTCGTTCGCGATCTCTTCCCAAGTGTGGCCCGTGTAGCACCACAGGTTGTAGCCCTCCTGATGGATGCGCCGCGCCAACTCGAGCACGCCCGGATGCTGCAGCGGGTCACCGCCGCTCAGCGTCACGGGCGCCTCGTTGTAGTCGATGACTTGCATCAGTTCGTCGACGCTCATCTCGGTGCCGCCTTGCGGGTCCCAGGACTGCGGGTTATGGCAACCGGGGCAGTGGTGACTGCACCCAGCCAGATAGACCGAGGTCCTCAACCCCGGCCCATCTACACTAGTCCCTTCAATAATCTTCAATACGCGCATTCTGCGTTATGCATTAAACATTATTCATTATTCATTAACTCGAGTGTACCACCCTGTCATGCAACTCTGCGAGTTTGCCGCTGTTCCAGCGGTCGGTCGTGCCCACCAGGTAACCCGTGATGCGCTGCAGACGGTCGATGTTGTGGCTGTGGCACTTCGGGCACTCGGTCAGGTTGTCCGTGGCATCCTCATAGCCGCAGTCCATGCAGCGGTTACGGTTGTGGTTCACCGAACAGTACCCCATGTTGTAGCGGTCCATCAGGTCCACCACGTCGGCGATGGCTTGCGGGTTGTGCGTCGCGTCGCCGTCAATCTCCACATAGAAGATGTGGCCGCCAAGCGTGAACGCATGGTACGGACCCTCGACCTCAGCCTTGTGCTTGGGACTGCAATGATAGTACACGGGCACATGGTTTGAGTTGGTGTAGTAAATCTTGTCGGTCACGCCAGGAATCTCGCCAAACTCCGCGCGGTCGCGGCGGGTAAACTTGCCGCTCAGGCCCTCGGCAGGCGTGGCAAGCACGCTATAGTTGTGCTCATATTTCTCGTTGAACTCCAGCACGCGGTCGCGCATGTGGCTCACGATGCGAAGACCCAGCTTCTGCGACTCCTCGCTCTCGCCATGGTGCTTGCCGGTCAAGGCAATCAGGCACTCGGCCAAGCCGATGAACCCGATGCCCAATGTGCCCTGGTTGATGACGCTTTCGATGGTGTCGGTGGGCTTGAGCTGGTCGGCGCCGTTCCACAACTGAGTCATCAGCAGCGGGAACTGTTTGGCCATCGCGGTCTTCTGGAAGTTGAAGCGCTCGTCAAGCTGGCGCGCGACAATCTCGAGCACCTTGTCCAACTTCTTGAAGAACGTCTCGATGCGCTCCTGCTGGTCGGCGATGCCCATGCATTCGATGGCGAGTTTGACGATGTTCACGGTCGTGAACGACAGGTTGCCGCGTCCGATGCTGGTGCGCAGGCCGTAGCGGTTGTCAAACACGCGCGTGCGGCAGCCCATGGTCGCCACCTCGTGGACGTAGCGCTTGGGATCATCGGCATGCCAGGCATCGTTCACGTTGTAGGTGGCGTCGAGGTTCACGAAGTTGGGGAAGAACCGGCGCGCGGTGACCTTGCAGGCCAACTGATACAGGTCGTAGTTCGGGTCCTCGGGCAGGTAGCTCACGCCGCGTTTCTTCTTCCAAATCTGGATGGGGAAGATGGCGGTCGAACCGTTGCCCACGCCCTCATAGGTGGAGTACAGCAGCTCGCGGATGATGCAACGTCCCTCGGCGCTGGTGTCGGTGCCGTAATTGATAGAGCTGAACACCACCTGGTTGCCGCCACGGCTGTGGATAGTGTTCATGTTGTGGATGA
>JAEEJI010000074.1 GCA_016281825.1 Muribaculaceae bacterium
ACGTGCTCGACCGCCTCATCGTCAAGGAGTACGCCAAACAAGATGAACTCAACGAGCTCGAACGCGAGGTGGCAACTACCCGATTCCAGTCACAGGTGCCAACGATGTAGAAAGCCAACTTTATGGTCAACCTGGCTTCAATGAGCGCTAGCGACAGCCCCGTACTCATCACGCAGAGCGAGTACATGCGGCGCATGAAGGAGATGGCACAATTTCAACCAGGCATGGGCTTCTATGGTGAGATGCCCGACTACTACAACCTGACGCTGAACACCGCTCATCCGCTGGTCAAGAAACTCATCGACGATGCCGTCGCTGCTACTGAGGCGTCACTCAAACCGCTGGACGATGACCTCACCGCGACCAACAACGTCATCCGCGCCATCCGTGACTTGGATAAGGATGGCAAGGGCGTGCCCGAGGACAAGAAGCAGGACCTGAGCGACAACGAGAAGCACGCCGGCGAAGTGCGAGAGCAGAAGACTGCCGTCATCAGCGACTACGCCGCTGGGCAGGAAAAGGTCAAGCAGCTCATCGACATCGCCCTGCTGGGCAATGGCCTGCTGCGTGGCGAAGCCCTCGACCGCTTCCTCAAGCGCTCGGTCGAGCTGCTTTAAAGAGGCCGGCACAGAGAGCCGTCAAACATGACCGAGGGGGGAATGAGGCTGAAACAAAAACAGCATTGTCCCCCCCTCGGTCATTTATGCCGCGCCTCTTCCCCTCTGCCCGAGAGAGGAAGATCGCGCTTCTCCCTCCGTTTTTTTCCAATAACCCCCTACACGCATTTATTGGGAAAAAAATGGGGAACGAGACAACGGGGTCCTCCGTTTTTTCCAACACCTACGCACGTGTGGAAAACGTGGAAAATGTGGAAAACGCTGAGAATCACCGTGTTTGCCTAATTTAGGTTGACTGGTTTGTGAACTCCATACGCACGCGTGAAAAGTGTGAAAACCATGAAAAACGTGTCCCAGTCAATCATGGGACGGGACAGTTAGGCAGAGGTAGTTCTTCTTTTTATATTTCTTCTTCTAGTTCTGTTGTCACTTTATTTTTTTTTATTTTTTTGTGCAGAAAAAAAAATAAAGTAACTACAGAACAAGTAATTAATTTATAAATAATAAAGAAAATAGAAATAAACCTATCTTCCTTGCAGCACTGCCGAGTGCTCCACTGTCCCGTCCCACAATGATGTGGACACTTGGGACAGTTTTTCCACGTTTTCCACAGGTGCGTGTGGTTTTTCACACTTTTCACGTTTTTCACAAGCGCGTGGAAGTTTTCACACTTTACTCTGCCTGAAGAAAGTTGACATATAAAAGGGAAACTATATACCTGTTGTCCCTCAAGGCAAATTGTCCTAGCCAGTACACACTCCTCCGTCGCTTCGCGACACCTCCCCTAACTTAGTGGAGGACAAACGTTTATCCCCCTCTAAGTTAGACCAATGGTGCGAGCCGAATGCAGAGCGCAAGCTTACTTGCTCTATGCTGAGGCGATGCCCATTGACGCTGAAAGAGCGGGTGCCGCTTTGCGGCGGGGGCATGTGTCAGTCACTAGGCGAATGACACAAACTGGGGGGCAACAGGTATATAATTCCTAAGTTTAACCCAGTCAACATTTATCAAGTATTAGGACGGAACCCTGTCAACTTTCAATAGGAATAAGACTGTCAAAACAATCAACCTAAATTAGGCTTGCACACAAGTGTCCAACTGTCCAGTTTTTTTGAGACAGGATTCACTGGTTAGATTGGTCACCGCTGGACGGCTGGACAGCACTGGACAGACTGGACACCGCTGGACATTGTTGTCCCCCATGCGTCGATTTTTCTTGTCACTTCACTCTTTTCCTTTCAAAAAATTTGGTTTTTGAAAGAAAATCACTATCTTTGCCAGCAGATTTGATAAACGATAATCATCTCGCCACGACAGCGATTCGTCAATCATAGTTAATCCTATTCATATGATATGCTTATGAAACTGAAATCTTCACTTCTCATTCGGCTGTTCGCCGTGGTGATGGCGCTGATGTGTGCCTTGGGCGCCAGCGCTGCCGAGGCCTACGCCTGCTACACGCCGTCGAACACCACGCTGGCGTTCTACTACGACAACCAGCGCGACTCCCGCCCAGGCACGACCTACAGCCTGCCCACTGGTGTATCCCCTCCTGGCTGGTATAAGGACAACACCAATGCCAGTGTGACACAGGTGGTCTTTGACCCATCGTTTGCTGGTGCACGCCCGACGTCTACCAATTTTTGGTTTAATATGGAGAATCTTCAATCCATCACGGGACTGTCCTATCTGAATACCAGCAACGTGACTACGATGGATGCCATGTTCCAGAATTGCAAAACTCTGACGAGCCTTGACGTGAGCGGCTTTGACACCCACAATGTGACCGACATGGGCTGGATGTTCAGTGATTGCCAAGCCCTCACCAACCTCGACCTGAGCAGTTTTGACACGCATAACGTCACGTACATGCCCTGTATGTTCCAGCTCTGCACTGCCCTGAAGATCATCTGTGTGGGTGACGGCTGGAACACGGATGCTGTGACATACCCTGAAAGCTCTAAATCGATGTTTAATCGTTGCTACAATTTGGTGGGCTGCCAAGGCACTGTTTATGATAATAACCACTTAGATAAAGAGTATGCCCACATCGATGGCGGACCCAGCAACCCGGGCTATCTGTCATATCCTGGTACACCTATTCCACCTGATCCACCTGAGGCATATGCTTGCTACACGCCGTCGAACACCACACTGACGTTCTACTACGACTACCAGCGTGACTCCCGCCCAGGCACGACCTATAGCCTAAACAAAGGTATTTACATTCCTGACTGGAAAATGGACGGCACCAACGCCAACGTGACTCAGGTGGTCTTTGACCCATCGTTTGCCGGTGCCCGCCCGAAGACCACCTATTATTGGTTTGGTGAAATGGAGAATCTTCAATCCATCACGGGACTGTCCTATTTGAATACCAGCAAGGTGACCCTTATGGGCTGGATGTTCAACCTTTGCTATTCCCTAACCAGCCTCGACCTGAGCAGTTTTGACACGCAGAACGTCGAGAGCATGCTCTGTATGTTCCAGGGTTGCAATCTTACCAGCCTCGACCTGAGCAGTTTTGACACGCATAACGTCAAGAACATGACCGGGATGTTCCAGAACTGCCATGCCCTGAAGACCATCTATGTGGGTAACGGCTGGAGCACGGATTCCTTGACATCCTTGACATCCTTTAGTGATATATTTTATCATTGCTACAGTTTGGTGGGCGGCCAAGGCACTGTTTATGATGGGAACCACATAGGTAAAGAGTATGCCCACATCGACGGCGGCACGAGCAACCCGGGTTACCTCACTGATATCTCTCAGATGACGACGGCCTATGCCTGCTACACGCCGTCGAACACCACGCTGACCTTCTACTACGACGACCAGCGCATGTCCCGGCCAGGCAAGACCTATAGATTAAACACTGCAACTTCCTCTCCTATTTGGATAGCGGACGGCAACAACGCCAACGTGACCCGGGTGGTGTTCAACTCCTCGTTTGCCGCTGCCCGTCCCACGAGCACCAGGGAATGGTTCCTTGAGATGGAGAACCTGGCCACCGTCACGGGCATCCAGTACCTGAACACCAGCCAGGTGACCGACATGAGTTATATGTTCAATAGCTGCATCAGCCTGACCACGCTCAACGTGAGCGGCTTCGACACGCGCAAGGTGACCGATATGCGCGGCATGTTCGGTTTCTGCAGTGGTTTGACGAGCCTTGACGTGAGTGGCTTTGACACCCGCAATGTGACCAACATGAACAGCATGTTCAGCAGCTGCAGCAGCTTGACCACGCTTGACGTGAGCGGCTTCGACACCCACAATGTGACCGACATGAGTTACATGTTCTATGATTGCCGGGCATTGACAAGCCTTGACCTGACTCCCTTCAACACGGCTCAGGTGACGAGTATGCAGGGCATGTTCGGTTATTGTTCTCAATTGGCAAGTATTTTCCTGAGCGGCTTCAACACGGCCAACGTGACTAACATGGATGGCATGTTCCAGGGCAGCACTGCCCTGAGGACCATCTATGTGGGCAATGGCTGGAGCACGGCCAATGTGACCAATTCCACCTACATGTTCCGCAACTGCACGAGCCTGGTGGGCGGCCAAGGCACCACCTATAACGCCGGCAACCCGCAGGACAAGACCTACGCCCATATCGATGGCGGCACCAGCAACCCGGGCTACTTCACTGATGATCCACATGTGACAGCGGCCTACGCCTGCTACACGCCGTCGAACACCACACTGACCTTCTACTACGACGACCAGCGCGCCTCCCGCCCGGGCACGACCTATAGCCTGAACACAGGCACTTCCTCTCCCGGCTGGCTAACGAACGCCCACAACGTGACCCGGGTGGTGTTCCACTCCTCGTTTGCCGCCGCCCGCCCCACGAGCACCAGGGAATGGTTCCTTGAGATGGAGAACCTGTCCACCATCACGGGCATCCAGCACCTGAAAACCGGTGAGGTGACCGACATGGCCGACATGTTTAATGACTGCTGTGCATTGACCTCGCTCAACGTGAGCGGCTTCGACACCCGCAACGTGACCAACATGAGCGGCATGTTCTGTGGCTGCGTCAGCGTGACCACGCTTGACGTGAGCGGCTTCGACACCCGCAAGGTGACCAACATGAGTTACATGTTCTTCAGTTGCGAGGCATTGACAAGCCTTGACCTGACCCACTTCAACACCGCCCAGGTGACGCGCATGGATTACATGTTCTCTTATTGCACTCATTTGGCCGTCCTCGACCTGAGCAGTTTTGACACGCAGAACGTGACGGACATGAGTTATATGTTCCAATACAGCGATGCCCTGAAGACCGTCTGTGTGGGCAACGCCTGGAGCACGGCCAAGGTAACTGCTTCCACCAGAATGTTCCGCAACTGCACGAGCCTGGTGGGCGGCCGTGGCACCACCTATAACGCCGGCAACCCTCAGGACAAGACCTATGCCCACATCGACGGCGGCACCGCCAACCCGGGCTACTTTGTGGACACCGAATACCTGCAAGGCCCCTACGCCCTGCTCTCGAGCGACGGCACGACGCTGACCTTCTACAACGACGGCCAGCGGATCAACAAGACCTCCAAGACCTATTCGCTCAACTGGGCCGCCGACGAGGATCCCTACTGGTACCAGAACGAGGAGCATTACGGCATCACGCAGGTGGTGTTCCACTCCTCGTTTGCCACCGCCCGTCCCACGAGCACCAGGGAATGGTTCCTTGAGATGGAGAACCTGGCCACCGTCACGGGCATCCAGTACCTGAACACCAGCCAGGTGACCGACATGAGTTATATGTTCTGTGGCTGCTACAGTTTGACGAGCCTTGACGTGGGCGGCTTTGACACCCACAACGTGACCAACATGTATGGCATGTTCTGTGACTGCAGCAACGTGACCACGCTCGACGTGAGCGACTTTGACACCCGCAATGTGACCAACATGAACAGTATGTTCAGCGGCTGCAGCAGCGTGACCACGCTTGACGTGAGCGGCTTTGACACCCGCAATGTGACCGACATGAGTTACATGTTCTATGTTTGCGGGGCGTTGACAAGCCTTGACCTGACCCCCTTCAACACAGCTCAGGTGACGAGTATGCAGTGCATGTTCGGTTATTGTTCTCAATTGGCAAGTATTGACCTAACCCACTTCAACACAGCCAGTGTGACAAATATGTCTAACATGTTCAATGGCTGTAGCAGTTTGACGAGCCTTGACCTGACCCCCTTCAACACGGCCAGTGTGACGAATATGTTAGGCATGTTCTATGGCTGTAACAATTTGACAAGCCTCGACCTGAGCAGTTTTGACACGCAGGATGTGACTAGCATGGGTTATATGTTCCAAAACTGCACAGCCCTGAAGACCGTCTATGTAGGCAACGCCTGGAGCACGGCCAAGGTAACTGCTTCCACCAATATGTTCCGCAACTGCACGAGCCTGGTGGGCGGCCGTGGCACCACCTATAACGCCAGCAACCCTCAGGACAAGACCTATGCCCACATCGACGGCGGCACCGCCAACCCGGGCTACTTCAGCGAGAAGGGCGCCGCTTTGCGCGGCGACGTGAACAATGACGGCAAGGTCGACGTGACGGATGTGAACATCGTGGTGAACATCATCCTGGGCAAGGACCAGGCGAGCAACTACGACGGCCGCGCCGATGTCAACAACAGTGGCGGCGTCGACGTGAGCGACGTCAATACCATCGTCAACATCGTGCTAGGTAAAGAGTAAGGCCTCACCCCCTTCCCCCTCTCCGGAGGGAGGGGGTGTGAGTTACCCAAACGGTTCAGAAATGAGGCGGGATGATGCAGTAACACTATCTGCAACATTCCGCCTCGGTCATGTATGCCGTGCCTCGAGGTGCGGCTTTTTGCGTTAAAAAAGTGTAAAATATGGTGGTAGATGTTCATAAAGTGTGGGTTCGTTGCGTCAATAGTGTGAATCGCCTCAGACGCTGAGGTAGTGAAGGACACACTTAATCATAAACTCTCGCATGGGTAGTGGCAAGTCGCCGCTACCCTTTTTTTGGTTCGTTCAAAAGATTTAGAGTAAAAGATTTCGCATATATTAAAATAAAGTTGTAATTTTGTCGGATTGTTTGGAAGTGCTGCGTGTACATACCTAAACTAACACTTGAACTAACGTATATCAACAATAACTAATTAAACTGGTTAACAAATCATGAGAGAAAAGAAATTCATGACCTGTGATGGTAACCAGGCAGCTGCCCACATCAGTTATATGTTTACTGAGGTGGCCGCCATCTACCCCATCACTCCGTCTTCGACCATGGCCGAGCACGTCGACGAATGGGCTGCCGCTGGCCGCAAGAACATCTTTGGTGAGACCGTGCTCGTGCAGGAGATGCAGAGCGAGGCAGGTGCAGCAGGTGCCGTTCATGGCTCGCTGCAGGCTGGTGCCCTGACGACTACCTACACCGCATCGCAAGGTCTGTTGCTGATGATCCCCAACATGTACAAGATTGCCGGCGAGTTGTTGCCCGGCGTGTTCCACGTGTCGGCTCGTACACTTGCCTCGCACACGTTGTGCATCTTCGGTGACCACCAGGATG
>JAEEJI010000075.1 GCA_016281825.1 Muribaculaceae bacterium
GGAAGCATCGAGGAGGCCATCATCCTCACCCTGCAGGAGCAGGGCAGCCTCATCACGCGCGAACTGCGTGCTGCTTGCGGCTTCACAGGGCCAAAGATGCGAAGCCGTTTTGACGGCTATGTCACCCGATTGCAGATGGCATGCCGCATTGTCACCGAGGACTTCGTCTATCCCCGCGACCGCCACAACAACGAGTATGGTTGGGGCTGGTCACTGCTCACAACGCCCGAGCGCCTCCTGGACCGCGATGCTTGCCACTGCGACCGCACTCCCGAGCAGTCCCGCGACCGCATCCTCCAGCACCTCCGCACTATCCTCCCCCACGCCACCGATGACCAATTGCTCAAGCTAGTAGTCAAGTAGTTCCTAGTCTTTATACTTTAAATGATTCAGACAACAAAAACGACACTGACAACAAACTAGAAAACAAGAAGCGAGAAAGTCTAACATCTAAAGCCTAAAGTCTAACGTCTAATTTTGTTGTATATCACACTCTTCTCTTTAGAGAAGCCGGGATTGTTACTTTCCAAGCATGAGGTTAATGACAGCATTGACATCCGAGATGTCGACCTCGGCATCATCGTTGATGTCAGCAGCATCGACTGATTCGGACTTGCCCAACATCATATTGATGATGGCATTGATATCCGAGATATCGATACAACCATCGCAGTTGATGTCACCTTTATAGAGCCCAGCATCGTCAACGATATTGGTAAACTTTTGCCAATATGGTGAATCTATATATGCCGCAAGTGCCTGTCGCGGCACATGGAGTGTGGCCGTGTAGTCTGCAAAAGTAAATTCATTACATTCGGGAGGCAACATACTATAACTATAAATTGTATTACATTTAAGAGTACCTATAGAATCAGTGTTAGATGAGCCTCTTAAATACAAGACACTATCTTTAATTATCAGTGTGCTCAAATTCATTTGGCCAATAGCTGAATATGCATTATTTTCAAAGAATGCATTGTAACTCATGTCAATCGAACCGCATAATACAACCTTCCTACTGGGTGCAGATACTGATGTTCCAAATGCGTTATCGCCTATAACAGATTCGGGAATTACTATTTCTGTTAATGATGTACAGTCATAGAATGCTTTGGAGCCAATGGATGTGACAGAAGTGGGGATTTTTATCGAGGCCAGCTCGACGCAGCTCTGAAATGCATTTTCGCCAATCAATGTGACGGAGTTGGGGATGCTGACCGAGGTTAGTCCATAGCAATAGGAGAATGCGTTGCTACCGATAGATGTGACGGAGCTTGGAATGGTAACCGAAGTCAGCCCATAGCAGCCTTGGAATGCGCTGGAAGCAATGGATGTAATGGAATTGGAAATGGTCACCGAGGTCAGCCCGCTGCAGTTATAGAATGCGCTTTCACCGATAGATGTGACTGAGTTGGGTATAATGACCGAATTCAGACTGAAACATCCAGCGAATGCGTTGGAACCGATATATGTAACGGAGTTGGGAATGGTCACCGAGGTCAATCCTCTGCACCCTTTGAATGCGCCGGGACCGATGGATGTAACGGAGGTGGGGATAGTGATTGCGGTCAGCTCGACGCAGCTCTGAAATGCATTTTCGCCGATGGATGTGACGGAGTTGCCAATGAAGACCGATGTTAGCCCGCAACAGTAATAGAATGTGTGGTCGTTGATGGATGTGACGGAGTTGGGAATGGCTACTGAGGTCAGACTGAAGCAGTTGGAGAATGCGTGGTTTCCGATGGATGTAACGGAGTTGGGAATGGCAACTGAGGTCAGACTGTAGCAAGAAGAGAATGCGCTGGCACCGATGGATGTAACGGAGTTGGGAATGGTGACAGATTTCAGGCTTTTGCAGTGACGAAATGCCCTTTCGCCGATGGATGTGACAGAGTGGTTTCTTCCATTATAGGAAACAACTACTGGAATCACCAGATCTCCTGACAAATCAGTATAATTAGGCGATAATAATGACGATTGTTGATAGGTTATGGTCACGCTTACGCTGTCGCTGTTGTAATTATAACACAATCCATCGACCATAAAATCGTAGGCTGCTATGGTCTGCGGCAGTAGCATTGCTAACAGTACCGATGCCAGTAATGATTCTAGTGGCTTTGTTCTGTTCATAGCTTTTTGGTTTTATAAATATAGGTTGTCTTTGTCGTACAAGTTGTCTTCTTTTTGAAATCCATTGCCACACATTGAGCGCAACAATCGCTGCAAATTTAAGAAAAGTTTTGATACTGACAAAATCCGCTGGTAGTGAAGTAGACGGGCCTTAAGATGCACCCCTTTAGGGGGCTGGGGGGACTAGCGACACGAAGCTGTAGCCGCGATGGCGCAACTCGTCGATGATGTCCGACAGGCGATGATAGAACTTCTCGGTGCGGCGAGGGTCGGTGCCGAAGTGAATCAAGATGATGTGCCCGTTGAGGCTGTGCTCGCGCTCATACGACATCATGCGGTCATACAGCCACTGGTTGCTGCGATAGGTGGCGCCAGTCTCTTGCTCAATGTCCGGCCAGGTGTAATCTTCGTTGCTATAGGTGCCAGGAGTGAAGTTGACAATCTGCAACCCCAGTTGCCGTGCCCACGATGCGTTGTGCTCATTATACCACTCATAGGGCGGGATGAAATAGGGCGCGTTCTGGGGTGTGATGCCATGGCGGGCCAAACGCGAGAACGCGCGTTGCAAGTCTTCGACAAATTCTTCCTTACTTACCAAGCATGAGTCACGCTTTTCCCAGGGAGCATACAGCAGATGCCCGTCGCTGTGTGTGCCCACATAATGACCATTGGCAACCAAGGTGTCGACAATCGCGGGATACAACTCAAGGAATCGGCCGGTAAAGAAAAACGCACCTTTTACCCCTTTTTTGCGCAGCGTGGTGATGATGTGCTCGGCGCCGTCGGCGCGGTCATCGGCGGTGAAC
Source organism: Muribaculaceae bacterium (assembly GCA_016281825.1). Taxonomy (GTDB): domain Bacteria; phylum Bacteroidota; class Bacteroidia; order Bacteroidales; family Muribaculaceae; genus Sodaliphilus. The sequence continues at coordinate 2,937 of JAEEJI010000075.1, forward strand.
ACCAGGCAAACTTGAGGTTTGTTCGGATTGCCCTTGACAATGCCGCCGTAACGATAGACCGGCGCACCGTCAGTGTTGCCTGCTTGACGGCGACCCTCGGCCTCGTAGCTCGCCAAGGGGAACGTCAGCGAAGCGGTGCCATCCATGGTGGGCTCGTTGGTGCTGTAGTCGTGCGTGTGGTCGTGATACACCACATCACCGGGCTGCACATTGTCGTATATGTTGCTTTCTACATAGGGCAGGTCGCCGTCGATGTTCACACCCTTCAGACTATTGAAGATAGTGGCGTACACTGGTCCATCGACCAGTCCGCCCGTGGGAAAGCCCACCCGCTCCATCACCCAGTTGCTGTGGGTGGCGTGGGGATAGGTTCCACCGATAGGCAATTCGACAATCATGCTGGTGCCCCAAGGATTGCAGCCGAACAGCCAGTCGCGCAACGCGGCTTCCATTTCGGCAAATGATGGGTCTCCAGAGAGTTCGCGGTAAAGAATGCACTGCGTGAGCAGGGCGGTGGTCAGGTTGTTGCTGCACCAGATGCCCGGCACGCCCCACAGGAAAGGATGGTCGCTTGCGCGCTCGCGCACGCGCGCAAGACCTGAACGCAGGTTGCGCACAAACTCGGCCCGCACGCGTTCGTTGCCTACGGTCGCCAACTGGTAGTGACCCATGTTCATGAACGGATACCACTGGTAGTGGCGAGCGCTGTCGGCACCCATCCACGGTGTGACGGGTTCGCGGCGGCCGTATTCGATGGCTTGCGTCAGATATTGGCTGTCGCCGGTCATCTTGTACAGTTCGGCGGCACCCAATTCCATGTCGTCAACCCAGTTGTCCTCCTCGTAGATGTAAGGCGACACTACCGACACCGTTTGGGTGTTGCCGGGCTTGTCCACACCCACCTGATAGGCGGCTGCAGCCTTGCTGCCGATGTGCGACGCAAAGTCGGGATAGAAGGGTTGAAGCACACGACTGCCCAGGGCAAAGTCACTGGCGAACTTCCCCGCTGTGCTGGCGGCACCCATGGTGGCGTTCATGTATTTGCCGCGTTGCTGAGGCTTGCCGTCGACAAAATATACTGGACGGCCGCCACCAGGGCCGCGGCCATAGTCGGCAGGGTCGTCCTTGGGCATCTTCATGCCGATGTGGTCACGGTCGTCGGCAATCTGGTTATACAGTTCGCCGGGCGCAGGATTCATCTTGTCGAGCCAGTCCAGGCCCCACTTAATCTGGTCCACGATGTCGGGGATATGATTGGCTCCTGCGTCTCCATTGGCTTGATAGCGGTCACCGAACACCTCGGGATGGCGCTCGTAGGCAAACATGAGTTGATAGATGGCATTGGCGCTGGTACTTGTGTATTGCAGCAGGTCGGCCGCATCGTGCCACCCGCCACGCACGTCGATATGCTGATTCTCAAGGGTAGGGTGGTAGCGCACAAACGCGTCGAGTGTGTGGCAGCTGTCGCGTTGGAACGGGTTGTAGCCGCACTGCTGCTGTCGCATATAGTTCAGCAGGAAGTCGGCGGTGCCGTCATACACGCGCGTGTTGATGGGGAAGATGGGCGACAGCGTCTCGCCTACCTTGACGCGATAGGCACCCGCTTGGGTGAAAGCGCTGAAGTCAAGCCGGTAGGTCGATGCCATGTGTTGCAACGGACGCGTGGCCCTCACCTTACTGCCATGATATACTACTCGGCCCGTAAAGGCATCAATCAGTTCAAAGGAATTGATGGTGACAGGGTCATTCGACATCAATACCGCCACCTTGGTCGACACGGGAAGATAGCCCAACTGGTTGATGCGTATCCACGCCTCAGCCTGCATCGCGACAATGGTCATCAACACCGTCACCGCCATCAATAATCGCTTGCTCATGATTGTAATGTTTTTTTCTGTTGCAAATGTAGCAAAAAAACGCGAACCACACGAAAAATATTAAGACATGTGTACAGGTGAAACATTTTTGTTCTCATGTACACTTGTCTTAATCTAACCTCGAACTTTTGGGAGCGCGTCCCCTACAAGAGGGGACATGCTATAAAAATGTTCCTGAAATATATTGATTGATGATATTTTGTTGCATTTTTTGCGCAGAATGTTGCGAAAGTCAAAAAGATTGATTATCTTTGTAGCCAGTTAAATGGCTCCAAACAGGTTTAGACGAACGATGAATTGCATCGGCTTACATAGGACATCTGCTTTCAATGATTTGCGAAACACTTGCAACTTGTTGAATCACAGTGTATTACTACCCCCTCCATTTAGTCTGACGATTTGTCGGCTCTCCCCCTAATGCGGCACATTCTGGCTTCGGCCGGAGTGTGCCGCATGTGTTTTTTGTAACTCATTACTAACAATCAAAATATTTACGACGATGAAAAAAATTTTATCTCTTGCAGCCATGCTGCTTGTCGCATGGTCGGCCGTCCATGCCTACAGTTTTAAGTCAGGTGAGTTGTGCTACAACATCACCAGTTCAAACACTGTTGCGGTAACCTTTGAGAGGAACACAGATGCCAGCTCCAGCTTGTCTGCTTATTCGAATCTGGGCGGCGACATCACCATTCCCGAGACGGTGTATTACAACGGTAAGGCCTACTCTGTCACCGCCATCACCGATTATGCGTTTTACCGATCCACCCTCTTGACCAGTGTCTCTATCCCCAAGACAGTCCAGACCATAGGCATTTTCGCCTTCTATAACACTTATGCCACCAGCGTCACCTTTGGCTCCGGCAGTGTACTGACCGAGATAGGTCAACAAGCATTCGATTGCGCGCATATCACTTCGATTGCAATCCCGAACTCAGTGACCACCATCGGCGATAATGCTTTTGGGAGATCGGCACTGAGGACAGCCAATATTCCCACCAGTATCCAAAACTTGGGAACCGGAGTGTTCGCTTCAAGCTCCTCACTTAACAGTGTCACCCTTCCTAATAGTCTCCAAGTAATTCCCCATAAAATGTTCGTTGGCTGTACCTCCCTGACAAGCATCAACTTGCCCGCCTCGCTGACGACCATCAACGATAGAGCTTTCCTAAATGCGGGATTAACCAGCATCACGATACCCAACACGGTAACCACCATCGGTGAGAGTGCTTTTAGTGAGACTCGGCTGACAAGCCTCACGATACCTGCGTCGGTAACCACCATCGGTAATGAGGCCTTTAGCTCCATAAAGTTGACAAGCGTGACCATTCCCAGCACCGTCACCAGCATTGGCAA
>JAEEJI010000076.1 GCA_016281825.1 Muribaculaceae bacterium
ATTGGAAGAATGCCGACAGGAACATTATGGTGCTATTCCAAGATGGCCTCAGCTTGCCCGACCGCAGTTTATACCTCGCCGAAGAGACAAAGGAAATCCGTGACTTGTATATGGAGCACATCGCCAAAATGTTTCAACTTACCGGCACCGATGCCAGCCTCGCAACGCAGAAAGCCCAACGTGTCCTCGCTCTTGAGACCGAACTCGCCACAATCTCAATGCCCATGGAGGAAATGCTTGACCCCAACAACCTCTACCACATGAAGAGCCGTGGGGAACTTCAAGCATCCATACCGGTCTTTAACTGGGACAAATACTTCGATGCCATCGGTGCACCGGCATTCGACAGCCTCAATGTGGCGTCGTCTGATTTCATCACAGCTATGGGAGGTGTAATTCAGGGTACAGACCTCAATGCCATCAAGGATTACCTGAAATGGAAAGTCATCACCAATAGCGCTCAGCTGCTTAGCGACGATCTCGCCTTCGAAGATTTCAACTTCTTCAGAAAACAACTTTATGGCGTTGAGACACAGACCCCACGTTGGCGCCGTGTACTTTCCAGGACATCTAATTACTTAGACGATGCCATCGGCCAACTCTATGTGGAAAAGTATTTTTCCGCCGAGGCTAAAGAGCGTATGTTGAGCCTTGTTGAAAACCTGCGCATGGCTCTCGGGGAGCGCATCAAGAACCTCGACTGGATGAGCGATGATACCAAAGCCAAAGCCATCCACAAACTCGAATGTATCAACGTGAAGATTGGCTATCCCGACAAGTGGACCGATTACAGCAGTTATGAAGTCACTCCCGAATCCTATTTCCAGAATGTACGGCGCGCCATCCAATTCGAGAATGCGAGAGACATGGCCTTGATCGGCAAACCCGTTGACAGGGATGAATGGTCTCTGACCCCACAAACCGTCAATGGCAGATACACACCTGCCAAGAACGAAATACTGTTCCCTGCGGCGCTGCTACAACCTCCTTTCTTCAACACGGATGCAGACGATGCCATCAACTATGGAGCCATCGGCCAGGCAATCGGTCACGAGATGATCCATGGCTTCGACAACTCAGGACGTATGTTCGATGAAAAAGGCAACCTCAATAACTGGTGGAGTGAAGATGACGATGCCAAGTTCACCGAACGAGCCAAACAATTAGTGAAACTGTTCAACGAATTCGAACTCTGCGGAAATCCCATCAATGGAGAACGCACCCTTGACGAGAACATTGCCGACCTCGGCGGTCTGAATGTGGCTTGGGATGCTTACCAAATGACCGACGAGGCCAAAGCGGGCAAATGCATCGACGGCTTTACACCTGCGCAGCGTTTCTTCATCAGTTATGCCACTGTGTGGAGATGTAATATCCTAGACAAGGCTCTTGAGCGCCAAATCAAGGATGATGAAGACATGCACTCGCCACACGAAGCGCGTGCCAACCGCGCCCTCGGTTCGATGACGCACTTCTATGAGGCATTCGACATCCCAGAAGGAAGCAAGATGTATATCGCTCCTAAAGAACGTGCCGCCATTTGGTAATCCGCACTGCCCACCGAGTAGTAGGGTGTGTCATATTTCGAACAACAAATTTAAACAACTGAAAAAGCGATTAAGCGAGTACCATGCGAGCTAGCTTGCTAATGGTCGAGCGTGAGCTTTTTATCAAAATTTCTGAACACTCTGATTATTTAAAAATTGATTGTCAAAAGGTTGAGATTGATTATTTTATCAGAATTTTCAGAACAATCAGTTGTTTTATATTTTTGACACACCCTCTTGTTGTACTTTGCCACGAGATCCAAACTGTCTGCATTTGTGGATAATTGGCGCTGAACAGATTGCAATTGACAGAATGCTAAAGGTATTTTCCTTGCAGTTTTTCATTGAGGTTTGGAAACAATTATATAACTTTGTGCCGTAGATTGGAAAAGGGGCACAAGTTTATTAAATACTAGACACAAGGACAATAGGCTTTTGTTCTGCCACACTTTTGTTCTTCTGTCCTTATGTCTAAAAGGAAAATGTTGTTCTTTTGTCCTTATGTCTAAAAAATATGTTCTTCTGTCTTAAAATAAAGCACTATGAGAATAGGTTTTGGATTTGATGTGCATCGCTTGGTGCCGGAGCGGGAGTTGTGGCTGGGCGGTGTCAAGATTGAGCACGAACTGGGTCTGCTGGGACACAGCGATGCCGATGTGGCGATTCATGCCCTGTGCGATGCACTGTTGGGTGCCGCTTGTTTGCGCGACATCGGCTATCACTTCCCCGATACTGACCCGCGTTACAAGGGCATCGACTCCCGCAAACTTCTACGCGAGGTCTACCGCCTTGTCAAGGAGCAAGGCTACAAGCTGGGCAACTGCGACATCACCATTTGCGCCGAGCGACCCAAAATCAACCCTCACATCCCCGCCATGCAAGAACAATTGGCTCAGTGCCTCGAGTGCGAGCTCAATCAGGTATCCATCAAGGCCACCACTACCGAGCGTCTCGGCTTCACTGGCCGTGAAGAAGGCATCAGCGCCTATGCCGTTGCCCTCTTAAACGAATTATAGATTTGTAGATGTGCAAAATACAAAGTGCGCTCCAGCTCATGTGAGTTGGGGCGCACTTACTATAAGAACCCCAAAAACAATTTTCATATTTCGCTTGTCTACACGCAGATTTGTTGTATCTTTGCGCTATAAAACCAGTAACCATAAGTAATATGCAAGGAAACTTCTCTTATCACAATCCCACCAAGTTGTACTTTGGTGATGAGTCTTTGAACTATCTCAAAGACGAACTGAGTAACTTTGGCCCTGTCGTGTTGCTGAACTACGGCAGTGGCAGTGTGAAACGCAACGGCATCTACGACCAGGTGGTGGCCATCCTGAATGAGGCGGGCAAGACCGTCGTGGAGAATCCCGGCGTCATGAGCAACCCCACGCTGGAGAAGCTGCGCGAAGGCATTCAGATTGCTCGTGACAACAATGTCGACTTCATTCTTGCCTTGGGCGGCGGCAGCGTGTGCGACTATTCCAAGGCGGTAGCGGCATCAGTGTTCTATGAGGGTGACTACTGGGATAAATTCTGGTTGAAGCAGGAACAGCCCGATGCTGGCCAGAAGATTCTGCCCGTAGGCTGCATACTGACCATGGCGGGCACGGGCTCGGAGATGAATGCTGGCACTGTGATTACCGATGCCGAGCATACCTTCAAGGTAGGTCATGTGTTCGACGACCGACTGATGCCGAAGTTCTCCATCCTTAACCCGCGTTTCACGATGACTGTACCCGACAACCAGATGAAAGCGGGCATTTACGACATCATGAACCACATCTTTGAGCAGTATTTCTCCGACTTCGATGACAACACGAGCGACTACATCTCCGAAGGACTGATGCGCGGTCTTATCGTGGCATCGCGGGCAGCCGTAAAAGACTCGCAGGATTACGAGGCTCGCTCCAACATCATGTGGACAGCAACGTGGGCGCTCAACACGCTCATCGGTCTCGGCAAACGCGAGGACTGGATGGTACACATGATTGGTCACTCGGTCGGCGCTTGGACTCACGCTCCTCACGGCTACTGCCTTGCCGCCGTGTCGATGGCTTACTATCGTCGTGCCATGAAAGCCGGCTTGCCCAAGTTCGTGCGTTTCGCCAAGAATGTCTGGGGCGTCAATGCTGACGGCAAGACCGATGAGCAGATTGCGGAAGAAGGACTGCAAGCCCTCAAGAACTGGATGCTGAAGATTGGTCTGCCCCTCACTATCAGTGAACTCGGTGCCACGCCTGAAATGATTCCAGGCATCACCGGGGGCACTATCTGCTATCCCGCAGGCTACCTCGACCTTAAGCCCGAGGACATCACCGCTATTCTGCAAGAAAGCATGTAAGCTACAAGGATCCTCACCCAATCGCGTTAAAAAGAATTCTTAAATTCTCTAATTCGTGACACTTTCATGAACATCGAAGAGTTTCGGGAATATTGCCTGTCATTGCCAGGGGCGACCGAGGGAACGCCCTTCGAGAAGTTCTCGAAGGGCAGGTTCACTATCTTGGTGTTCTATGTGAAACGACACATGTTCTGCTACTTCAACATCGATGACTTCTCGAGCATCACCATCAAGTGCGACCCGGTTGTGATGGATGAACTCAAGGCAAGATACGAGGCGGTGGGGGAGCCGTTTAACGGCAACAAACGGCACTGGATCAGTGTAGCATTGGGGCAAGACCTTGACGATGACGCAATCCGCGCCCTGGTCAAAGCATCATACGACCTGGTCAAGAGATCTTAGAAGGCATTGCCACTCGACCCAACATTGCGACGGAGGAGTGTGTGACACCGCCATGCTCCTTGACACACGCCCCCGCCCGCTCCCTCTCCTCCGGCCTTCGGCCACCTCCACTAACTTAGGGGAGGACTAGCCCATTGATGCTGGAAGAGCGGTTGGGGGTGGAGTTTGGATAATCTCGGCTGCACTCAATCAAAGCAAGCTTTATCCCAAGGGTTGGGATAAAATTAGCTACACCTCAACAAAAATGAAGGTAGGGACTTGGCTGGGTTGCGTTCCAACAACACTCACTTTGCACAAGGTAAGAGTTACGCACAAATTTTGGCGAGATAAAGGTTCTTAATTATAAATTACTAATTATAAATTATTTTGTTGTACCTTTGCCAACATTATTAAACCCATCATCAAACTCATCGAGGAGAATCCTAAATGACCCTGACTTTTCATCCATTGACACTTACCGACCGTGAGGCGGTGCAGGCGGTGTCGCTCCACGCTGGGCGACGCAACTGCAACTACACTTTTGCCAATCTTGTGGGCTGGCAATTCTTCTTCGATACCGAGGTGTGCGTGTTGGATGATGCCGTGGTGTTGCGTTATACGTTCAAAGGAGAGCGGGTCTATACGGTCTGTGTGGCGACAGATATTCCAATCGAACTGATTGAAGCCATGCTCGAAGACAGTCAAGGAAAGTTGACCATCATTGGTCTTGAGGACTCACAAGTACTGGCGCTCAATCATCTTCCTTCAAAATTCACTGTCGAAACAGAGCCAATCCGCGACCAGTACAACTACATTTATCGTCGTGACACTCTGGCCTCGCTTCGGGGAGGGCATCTCAACGCCAAACGCAACCACATCAACCGTTTTCGTGCCGAGCATCCCGACTTCGAGTATCGACCTCTCACGCCCGAACTCTTCGACGAATGCCGTCATCTCGCCGAGATATGGCGAGGGGAGGTGCAGGCAAGTGAGACCATCACAGCTGAGCGGCGTGTCATGGAGACCATCTTCTCTCAATGGGAAGCGCTGGGCATGATGGGTGGCAGCATTTATGTCGACCGAACAATGGTTGCTTTCACCTATGGCGCCGCTGTCACCACCGACACCTTCGACATCTGTGTGGAGAAAGCTGATCGCCGTGTGGAGGGCGCTTTCGCCATCATCAACCAGCAGTTTGCTCAGCATCTGCCAGAACAATACATCTTTCTGAACCGAGAAGAGGACATGGGACTGCCTGGACTACGCAAGGCAAAGCTATCCTATCACCCTGAAATACTATTGACCTACAATGCCGTATACATTAGTTAGAATGACCCCAGACGATGCGGCGTTGACCATCGATTGGATGGTGCGTCAGTATGGCTTCGATCCTGCCGAGGTGGAAGCGTGGGTGCGTGATCTGCGCTTCAACTGGCCGTTGAGCGTCAAAGCGATGGATGCCGAGGGAAATGTGATAGGATTGTTGAACATGAGCGACTACCGCATTGAGGAAGAGACACCGCAGATACTCGTCGATGCCCCCGACCTTCTGGCTGACCTCAACAGCCTTCGTTATTCGGCCGTCTTCTCGTTCATTGTCGCAGAGCCTTACCGCGGCACCCGTCTCAATTACGACATGCTGATGTCAATCATGCCCGAACTGAGGGCTCGTTATGACTTTATCTTCATCCCCGTGTTGCACCGCCTCAAGACCCACCAATACTGGAAGCGCTGGGGTGCAACCGAGTTCTACCGCGACCCAGAATGCGTCTATTATAAACTGTTGTTAAGCAACAATTAAATACCAACGATTATGAAACGAGTCTTTATCATCGCGCTGCTAGGCTTGATGGCAGCGACGACAAGCGCACAAATCCCGCAAGTCTCTAATCCTGTCTGCGCCTATTGTGGGGTAAGCCTCACCAGTGGCGAAAGCCACAAGCGTGGTTGCAAGTATTATGAAGAGCCTAAAGATGATTCAGAGTCATCTTCGAGCACATCATCGTCCACTCCCAGTTCAACAAAGCTAAAGGATTACACGCCGCTGCCAGAGGTGAAAAGTCAGTTGAATGTGAGCCGTGAAAAATATGAAATGCTTTACAAAGTGGGGGTGAAGGATTATATGATCACATGCCCTTCTTGTGGGAGCGTAGTTCATGAGGGATGGTGCGCGCTAGCCATACTCCAGAAAATGGCAAATGAAGCGAAAGCCAAAGCAATAGCAACCACCACACTCGAAGAACGCAAAAAGGCAATAATAAACTTTCATGTTTGTGAAGAGAATTTATTCTATTCTTATGAACAAGCTTTGAAAGAATCTATTAAGAAACGAGAGGCTGCTCAGCAAAATACTTCTCCCGCTCCTGCCAGTTATCAGCACCTCTCGAGCGTTGACCTCAAGAACGGCTATGACAAGAAACTCGGTTACGATTCCTGGGCCACTGCCTATGGAAAAACTTTCCCCAATGGCCAGGAACAATGGGTGCTTTACGACCAGGATGGAAAGGAAGTGGGACAATTCTCAAAGGTCGAACCAGCAGCAGTGCCGACGGGATTGGATGTTTTCTTGGTGAGAGACTTCGAGGGCAAGTGGGGCGTGTATAACGCAGGTGGTTACGCCATCGTGGAACCCAAATTTGAGAGCGTAAAAGTGCTTGTTGCTCAACAGGATAATGAATCACGAGAATTCTACGATGTCACTATGCGTGATGAGCGCGGCGTGCTATTACATGGCATTATCAACGGCTCTATCCTCATCGGTGATAATCAGACTATTCCTTGTGCGTGCGACCGCATTGAGTTGATTGACCGCAGTCCGTCGAATCGCGGTGTTTTGGCAAAATTCTCGATTGACGGAAACATGGGCATCATCGATGCCGACAGTGGTGATGTGCTTATTCAACCAGGGTATACTTACATCAACACCTACTTCACGCCGAAAGGCATGTATCTCATCGTGGGCGACGGCATACAATTTGGCGCATACAATGCCGAGACGATGGAGGCTGTAGTCTTCCCCGACGCAGGCAAGACGCTTGAACAAGTAAAAACCATTTTAGACCAAAGAGATAGATGATGAGAGCTTTTTTTACAGTCATTATGACCTTGCTCGCTCTGCAAGTTTTCGCGACCCCAACGCCCGAGGACATGTATGGCCAATATGACAAGGACGGGAAATACCGTGACATGCAAGAGCAAGTCGACCAGATGAACCAGAAAATGGCAGAGGCCGAACAAGTTCAGGCCGAAAAACAGTCGATGGCTCTATGGTTTTCCATACTCATAGGCCTCATACCCTTGGGGTATATTGGCAAGCAGGTAATCAGCGGCCGCACATGGCAGAACAACCCTAGTGGAACAGTACGGGCGCTAGCCATAGGTCTGGCTGGCGGTATTTTGCTCTTTGCCCTCAACTACGGCATTTTCTTGCTGAAGATTAAGTATGGCTCACAATTCAACTCAGTTCTGGCAGCGGCTCTCGTACTCTTTCTCATCTTCGGCTCAATCTACGTCTTGAAGAAGAAGTAGGGACGCGCTTTGGCACGTCCAGGTGCAAAAAAGAGTGTCTGAAGTCAACGACTCCAGACACTCTTTTTTCAATTGCCCCTAACCCCTGACTTCCCCCTCTTTAGGGGGGACTGAGGGGGTCGCATCACTTCACCTCCCAGGTGTCGCCCGACATCACCACGTCGCGCAGGCAGGTGAAGCCGTGAAGGGCCTTCGCCTCCTCAACCTGCTCGGCAACGGCGGTCTCGTAGCTGGGAGCCTCCACATCACGAATCACGCCCAGTGCCACGGGCAGGTCGTGACCATCCATCATCGCCAACATCTGGTGGACGAATGAATGCTCACAGTGTGCGTCATGCACCAGCACGTCGTCAAGGGTGTAGCCGTCTTCACCGATGGTCACCGCCTTCAGGCCGAAGCCGTCCTGCACGATGCCACGGTTCTTGTCACGGCCGAAAATCATCTTCTCGCCATGCACCAAGTGAATGGTGCGGTCGGGACGAGTCTCGCGGTCGGTGATATAGTTGTGGATGCCGTTATTGAAGATCATGCAGTTCTGCAGAATCTCCACCACCGAGCAACCCTTGTGCTTGGCGGCCTCCATCATAACCTCCTGGCTGATGGCCAGCTCCACGTCGATGCTGCGAGCAAAGAACGTGCCACGGGCACCAAAGGCGAGTTCAGCAGGTACGAACGGGTCCTCGGTCGTGCCGTAGGGCGAAGACTTGCTCTTGAACCCGCGTGCGCTGGTGGGCGAGAACTGGCCCTTGGTCAAGCCGTAGATGCGGTTGTTGAGTAACAGCAGGTTCACGTCCAGATTGCGGCGCACCTCGTGGATGAAGTGATTACCACCGATGGCGAGGCAGTCGCCGTCACCCGTTACTTGCCAAACGGTCATATCGGGGTTGGCGGTCTTGAAACCTGTCGCCACCGCACCGCCACGACCGTGGATAGTGTGGAAGGCGTAGGTGTTGGTGTAGTAGGGCAGACGCGAGCTGCAACCGATGCCCGAGATCACAGCGGTCTTCTCCGAGGGGATGCCCAGTGCGGCCATGGCCTTGAGCAGCACATTAAACACAGCGTGGTCGCCACAGCCAGGGCACCAACGGATGGGCTGGCTGTTCTTATAGTCGAGTGGCTTCACAGTCTTGGTGGCCTCAGTGGCCTGAATATTTGTGTTCTGTTCCATTACAGTTCCTCCTCCATCATGATTTCTTTCACTCCGTCAATAATCTCTTGAACCATGAACGGCTGGCCTTGCACCTTGTTGATGTGGCAGATGTGCAGGTTGGGTACTTTGCTCTGCAGATAGGTAGCCATTTGGCCCGTGTTCAGTTCGGCGACAATCACCGTCTTGTAGCGGCTCAACAACTCGGCAGTATTCTTGGGCAGCGGGTTGATATAG
>JAEEJI010000077.1 GCA_016281825.1 Muribaculaceae bacterium
GAGGATTCCCCCATTGGTAAGTGTGTACTGACGCATGCGCACATACACATATCCGTTGTGTGCATCAGGTGCAGCGAGGGTGATGCTTCCCTGTAGTTTCTCTCCCTTGACAACAACATCGGGCAGATTGATTGCCACAGCATTGAGGAAGATGTCACTTGCCTCTCCCACGTCGATGGTCAGCGGGTAAAGGTCATTGTTATCATCGGGTGTAATCTTGCCATCGTCGGTTACATAAGTAATGACCACGCGGTAGGTACCTGGATCGACGGGTAATTTGCGGTAGAATGTAAGCGTCGTGCTCTCGCCCTGCTCAACGGTAGCGTTGGCCTGCTGATAAACATAGGTCTTAGCAGGATTATCGGCATTTACCAGATTTAGGATTACGCCCACATTGCCCGGTGCCCCATAGTTGCGAGTGTTCAGGGCAAAATATACCTTATCACCCTGATTGATAAAGTCAGTGACATCGGCCTTTTTCCACTGCACAGCTGTGGTCAATCGCATGACCGGTGTATGTGCCTCGGGCAACACCTCAACGTTGCCATCGCCCTGCGTCTGCTCGAAAGGATATTGCTCATAGTCTTTCTCGAAGGCCGTCAGTTGATATTGTCCGGCTGGCATCTCCTCATCGAGGTTGACTAACAACTGCACTTGTTCTTGGCTTGCGTCGTAGATGTTCACCGCATTCTCATAATCGTAGTACGTCGCTGGGTTTTCGGCGTTGGTGAAGCGGATGACGATGTTGCGCAAGCGCACATCGGGACTGTTGTTGCGCAGCTTGAAGTCAAAAGCCGCCGAACCCTTGGCGTAAACTTTGCCCTGTGGTTGCAGTGAGCTGAGCAAGGTGACATCGGGATGCGACCCGCTGTCGTCCAATGTCTGAATCTTGCCGTTGGTGACGCTGGTATTGAAGTAGCCCACATAAGGCTTGTTACGAGCGTCGCGGCCACGGCAGTAGCGCATCAGTTGCCAAGGTGATTCAGCGTCCTCACGAAAGGCCATCCACACAGTCGCATTACCGTCATCAGCCACTACCGCTTTAGGGATATCATAGATGGAGTGCATGGCTAGCAAGCCTGTGTGGTTGCCATCGAAGCCAGCGATGCTGACCGTTTCCTCCTTAAGCACCTGCACAATCTGTCCGTCACGCACCAGCGCCACGCCCAATTGGCCCGTGAAGGGTTTTGTTTCGAAGTTCTCGATAGTCACCATCACGTTGAAGGTGTTGGCATTCTGTGTAATCAGGCGCATGCTCAACGAGTTATAGATAGGACGCTCGTAGACAGTCGACTCCGTAGGCCGCTGGATGCCCGTAATGATTTCCTGGTCCAAATTATAGCCTCCCGTACCTCCTCCGATGCCCAGGTCATCTGGGTCGAGGTGGTTGACGAGGAAGTATCCGTCACTATTGCCGTTCCAGCCCCAGTTAATGTGTACAAACCCCTCGGAGTCATAACCATCGCAAACGAAGGCGTGTCCACTGCTTCCCACCTCGCTCGCTGCCGCATAGTAGACCGGGCGTCCGGCATCGAGTTCGTCCTGGATGAGCCTTAGCCACTCGTCACTGCTATAGTAGTCTCGCTTGCGCATGGTCACTGCCTGATCGTAGCAGAAGTAATCGCGCAATGCCTGGGGCACCATCATCGAATGAGCACCGCTGCCATTGGGCATATACTCCATATCGACAGCAATACCGAAATGTACCGCCAGGGTGGCAACGGCCGTGCGTTCCTGCTCCGTGGCGGTGACATTGGCATAGGACGGCAACATGTGCGCCCACTCGTAGGTTGTGCCGCCAAAGTTAGCAGTATACTGCTGGCCGTTGACAGTGATTGTCTTTGTGCCGCTTCCCTGGTCAGGGTACTGGTGATAACGCATGATTTGTGTGGTGGCAGTGGCGACACAACCCACATAATAGTGCGTGACACCATCAGTGCCTGTGTAAGTGGGACACAAGTCGTTATAGGGCGTTCCTTGTCCCCAGCTGATGTCGCCCAACAGCGGCTGAACGATAGGGGTACCAATTGTGGCTGCACGTGAGGTGGTCGCCCGCTGGCTGCAGACCTGTACATATCGCTCATTGAGTTTCATCCAGGTGCACAAGTTTTCGGGCATATTCTCATAGCTGAACTTGCCCCGAGTCGCGTAGCCCAGGATGGGTGCTGCAGCGTCATCACCTGAGACAATGACAAAGCCTTTTCCGTCGGCGTTGTTAAAGACGTAGTATGGTGCTGTAGCCGTGACAGGGGCATTGCGCCCTACCCGATGCCACTGCGGCGCGGCCTGTTGCCACTGTGCCGACTTGCTGAAGCTTGTCGCAATCATCTCGGCTCGCTCCCAGTCGATGGGTGCCGACCATACCGTGGCACAAACCATGAGGCATAAGCAGATAGTAGTTGTTCTTAGTTTCATGTTTTGGTATAGGGGTTAATGGTTGGCCGCGACAGGAGTCGCGGCATAGAAATACCGAGGGGTAATATGGGCAACAATCAGTCAACCTTTAGGAAGGCGAAGTAGACTGCTGCGATGAGAAGAAAGAAGGCGACGAAGTGATTCCAGTGCAGCTGTTCGTTCTTGAAAAAAAGGGTGACGAAGATGGTGAATACCGCAAGTGTTATCACCTCCTGTAAGACCTTGAGCTGCATGAGGCTAAAAGGTCCTCCATTGCCAGAATAACCAATGCGATTGGCGGGTACCATGAAGAAGTATTCGAACAAAGCGATGCCCCATGAGAAGAGGATGACGACGATGAGGGGCCAGTGTGTGCTGACTCCCTCTTGTTGCAGTTTGAGATGCCCATACCAGGCGAAAGTCATGAGAATGTTACTCACGATGAGCAATGCCAAAGTGGCGATGATGGTCCAGTTCACTTTAATGATTGAGAATTGAAAATTGAGAATTGAGAATTAAAGCCACGTTGCGCGCTAGAAGTAGGAGTGTAAAAAAGTAATGTTAGTGTTTCTTTTTAGCTAGTGCTGCGCGACGGCGGGCAATCTCGGCGTAACCTTCCTCGTAGGTTTTCATGTTTTTCTTGACGAGAACTTGTGCGTAGCCAGTGCCTTCCTTATTATATAGCTTCTGGAGATTGATGTAATGCTGTCCGTTTCCTTTAGTGATGCTGAACACCTCGGCCTCACGCTTGTTGACGATGTCGCACTGGGTGGAGTGCCGTTTCTTGGTGGTACCTTGCAAGCATTCGGGCACACCGTTCTCGCCAATCCATACCGGGAAAACCTCAGCGCAGGGTGGATAACCTAGAGCGGTCCACATGGTAGTGAGGATGGGATCTTCGCCTGGCAACACGCCCTCGATGACGATAGAGGCTGTGCTGATGCGGCGCGGGATAAAGTCTTGGTCAATGAGCCATTCTAGACCACTGTCGTTGTAGTTGCGCTTCATGCGGCTATGGTAGAAAGTGCGCGAGATTACTTCAGTGAAGGTTGCAGGAGTGATGTTGCACTCCAGGATGTAGGGCCGCAGCAGTTCACGCTCATTGTCGTGGCGGATGTAGCCATAGCCTTCGTTCTCACGTCCGCTCACCGAATAGTTGGTGCGGGTGAGGATGCCCGTGGGTTCGTCGGCGAGGTCAAAACGCACCCACTTATAATTGCCCGTCTCGAAGTATGCTCCATTGCCCTGTGCATCGATGACGCCGAAGTTTGCCTCCACGCCCAACGGCTTGGGCAGCTGCTCAAGGACGCGCTCAAAGTCGTCAACAGTAGTGCAACGTTCCAATGCGTATCGCATTACGACACCCTCGCGGTCCATGTCGCGCTCGGGTACATTGTCCTTGTTGAGGTTATAACTAGCAGTATTCATGATGGCGAAACCGTGTTCGTTGAAGCCAAGCCATGCAGCTGTGTCTTTTGAGTCCCGCGCATCGAATAATGCGACGAACTCCAGCAGTCCATCATGTGCCTTGATGCGCTCTACACGATTGTTTTGGTCGTTGGTGTCGCGGTTTTTCCACAGCAAGGGTCGGCCGTTGGCGGTGAGTCGGCCACTGACAATAGCCGATGTGCAGGCATCGGCGACGATAATCGCAGCCAGCAACAGGATGGTGGTGAGGAAGATTTTTTTCATTGTTGGTTTCTATTTATTTCCAAAGCAGGGCCTTGGACTACTAAACGGCACCGAGGCGGAATGCCGCTGAATGTAATAAATTAACGGTCGTAGTGAGGAAGGTTTTCAGGGAGGATGATGGATATTTCGACCATACCTTTGACCTCGCCATCAACCTTCCAAGGTGATTGGAAAATGAGTTTATGAACACCGTTCTTGGTGATGGTGTAACAGTTAGTGGTATCGCTCTCCATCATGTGACGTATCAACTGTTGAGAGCGCTCCTTGTGGCAAGGGAAGAGGTTCTTCCCTACCATGGTTTCGCCGCCCTTATTGAAAGTCTCGCGCGAACGTTCATTCATATAAATCACAGTGCCATCGTTGTCACAAACGGTGATGGCGCAATGCATTTGTTCTGCCCAGTCCACTTTTATATTTTATAGTTAAGAGTTGATAGTTGAGAGTAACAAGTGCAAAAGTAGTGTTTTTTTGGCATACTGAGGGTGTGGTTGTGAGATTTTTTGTAATTTTGTTCGATTTAAAACGACACGACACGATGAGAGAATATATATTTGAGCTTGAAATCGCTGTTCGAGACTACGAGTTGGACAGCGAGGGCATCGTGAACAATGCCAACTATCTGCACTACCTTGAGTACACGCGCCACGAGTTTGTCAAAGCGCGCGGCTACTCGTTCGGCGAGATGTCGCGCGACGGCATCATTCCCGTTGCC
>JAEEJI010000078.1 GCA_016281825.1 Muribaculaceae bacterium
ACACCTGGGACGAGTTCAAGGAGCAGATTGAGAAGGGCGGATTCCTCTTGGCTCATTGGGCCGCCACCACCGAGACCGAGGAGAAAATCAAGGAAGAGACCAAGGCGACCATCCGCTGCATCCCTCTGGACAGCGAGGAGGAGGAAGGCTCTTGCATCTACACGGGCCGACCCAGTAAGCGTCGCGTCATCTTCGCGCGCAACTATTGATGGACAAGCCCTTCCGCTTTAAGCGATTCAATGTGCAGCATCAGCGCTCATCCATGAAGGTGGGCACTGATGCTGTCTTGTTAGGGGCGTGGTGCGAAATTGAGGGTGCGCAACGTGTGCTTGACGTGGGAACAGGATGTGGAGTCATTGCGTTGATGGCAGCACAACGCAGTGCTGATGCGACGATTCTGGCAATAGACATCGACCCGGCTTCGGTCAGTGAGGCACAAGAGAATTTTGACGCATCACCTTGGGCTGTCCGCTTGCAGGCCTGCCGTCAAGATTTCAACAACTTAACCGATGAGGATGGCTTTGACTTGATAGTCACCAATCCACCTTATTTTAATGAGGATGTCTTACCGCCCGATGCGGTGCGTTCAGCAGCACGTCACACTCATGCGCTCTCATTTGAGCATTTGATGCAAGGAACCGCACGTTTGCTTACGCCAACTGGAAGTATCGCGCTCATCACGCCTGCTGAGGCGCGCGATGCGGTTACATCGGCCGCCACTTTTGCTGGACTGCATTTATCAAGACTAACCACAGTATATTCAAGTGAGGGCAAGCAACCCAAACGACTCCTTTGGCAATGGAGCAAACAGCGATGCACAATCCAGCGCGATATCCTAATCCTCCACCAGAAAGGAGGAGCTTTCACGTCGCAATACGCCGAATTATGTAAAGATTTCTATCTGGATCCTTAAGAGTTTCCCTGAAGTTCCTCGTAGCAAGGTATCTCACTCAAAAAGCTGTAGGTGTTGTTTTCATAGTCAATCTGGCAACAATAGTGCGTCATGCCATTGCTCACCATCAAGTAGCGTGCGTGTAATACCATGTTATAGCGCACAATTTGGTCGAACACTTGTTGTGTAATCTCAATCTCTGGAGACTTGTACTCAACAATGACCAGTGGCTTGCCCTCGCGGTCAGCAACCAAAGTGTCGCAGCGGCGCTTGATGCCGTTTTGCGTTAACGACACCTCGTTGGCCATCAGAGCGGCCGGGAACTGTTTCGCTTCGATGAGATACTCCACAAAGTGTTGACGCACCCACTCTTCAGGCGTCAATGCGACGTAGCGCTTGCGAAGACGGTCAAACACCGACAAACGCGAGCCATTTTTTTTGACTTTTAATGGGTATTCTGGTAGGTTGAGTGACATTTATTTTGTAACTTTGCATTCAAGATTGCAAAGTTACAAAATTTGCACAAGCCGAACACAAACTAAACGCGTTTAATTTGTTGAGGCGCAGATAAATTTATCTAAAAAATGGCAGAGAAAAAAGAATCCGTAACCTATTTTAGTCTGTGCAAAGACATAAAGGCTAGAAAATTCCAGCCCATCTATGTGCTGCACGGTGAGGAACCATACTATATCGACAAGTTGAGTGAGCTTATTGTCAATACAGCACTCAGCGAAGATGAGAGAGACTTCAATTTGCAGGTATTCTATGGCAACGATGCTCAGGTGCCCGATGTCATCAACTCGTGCAAACAGTTTCCCATGTTTGCCGAGCACCGCGTGGTGGTCTTGCGTGAGGCCCAACTCGTAGCCAAGCAGGGACCAGGTCACAAGGATGACCTCAACCTTTTCCAGTTCTATGCCGACAGGCCACTGGAGTCGACTATATTAGTCATCTGCCATAAGGGAGGGAAAATCAGTGCCAAGAAATTCACCGATTCGCTCAAGCAGAACAAGTCGGGCATTGTGATGGAGTCGGCAAAGGTGAGAAATGACAGTCGCGACCTGATGGGAATCATCCACGGCTATTGCACCTCGATCAATGTGGCTATTGACAACAAGTCGATGGCGATGTTGAGTGAGTTTATCGGCAACGACTTGAGTCGTTTGTTTGGTGAGCTAGACAAGTTGAGCATTCTCTTGGGCGATAGTGGAAAGGGCATAACGCCCGAACTGATTGAGAAAAACATTGGCATTAGCAAGGATTTCAACACGTTCGAACTCCAGGACGCATTGCGGACACGAAACGCAGTCAAGGCATATCGCATCATTGACTACTTTGAGAAAAATCCCAAAAACAACCCACTGCCACCCATCATTAGTATTCTGTTTTCGTTTTTCTCCAACGTGCTCGTCGTGCGCGCCACAAAGGATAAGTCAACGCAAGCACTGCTGGAGGCTACGGGAATCAAGTCACCTTGGCAACTCAGCAAAGTACAGGAGGCAGCAAACAATTACAGCACGCAGGCATGCGTCAATATCATCAGTTGCCTGCGAGAGTGTGATGTGAAAAGCAAGGGAATGGGATCGCTGCAAGATGGTTATGACCTCCTCCGTGAACTCGTCTACAAAATCCTACACTCTTAGTTAAATTGAGAATTGAGAATGGAGAATTGAGAATTTCAGACTAGCAGAAACTGCTACAAATAATTCTCAATTCTCCATTCTTAATTCTTAATTCTTAATTCTTAATTAAAACGTCTACCTCGTGTAGCGAGTAATGAGATCGTTGTAGTATTCTGTCATAATGCCCGCCTTATCAAGCTGGAACGGATAAATCACGACATCCACCGAACCCATGGCGTAACATGCTATAGCATAGGGAGCGTAGACAAAGTGGATGTCAAACCCATTGAGATAGAAGTCTGTGGTAATTGGGACATACGCTTCATCTGTATCGATGATATAGCCCGCTTCGTTCAGGTCGGCAATGCTTCTTACGTTTTCTTTGTCAAATAACGCCTCGGTAATCACTTGACGCAACTTCACGGTGTCGCTTACTAGGTCGGTGAGCTTGATGACCTTGTCATTCTTCACGTCATAGTTCACATATCGGTCCCAGTTCATTCCATGAGCACCTCCCATATAGTTCTCCTTCTCAAAGTGGAATACACAAATGTCGGCATCCATGCTTTGCGGAGACAGGGACACATTGAAATAAGACTGGTTCATACCAGCATTCTCTGGAATTGCTTTGATTGTTTTGACTTGTCCTATCTGATTGCGTTCAAACGGGATGTTGTCCAATGGCTGAAGAAGTTCGTTCAAAGCGGCGTCCAGTGTTTTGTATTTGCCTTCAGTGTTGGATAGCACATCGATGAGTGCTTGTTCAAGTTTGCGAGAAGTCTTGCCATACACTGTCTTTGGCCACATCAGGTGGCATGAGGTCGAAGCATAGAACCCATCAGGAAGTTCATGGAAATCTAACTCGGGGTCAGTCACTTGATAGTTGACCGCTTCAGTCCGGTCAATGTGACGGAACACGGTCAGAACCTCATTGTTGTCGTTGCTGGCACTTACAGGAGCGCTCACACTAGATGGTGTCTCGGTCGCATTGTTGCCGCTGTTGCAAGTAAATGCTGAGCATGTCAATGCCACAAATAGTAGTAATTGAATCGTTTTCATTATTCTATAGCGTAAAGAAATTATGAATTATGAATTATGCATTATGAATTACTTAATGCGGTAGTTATATCCCAGCGTAACCATGATAGACATGCCCGAAGAGCCAGAGAATGGGTCCTTCTTGTGATTACTGAACACGTCGCGCAGACCATAATAAAACCGCCCCTCAAGCGATAAAGAGTGACGAGCAGCCAAGCCCACCTCCATGCCTAGTCCGGCAGAGATGCCGTAGTCAAATTTGCTTTTAATAGGCTCAATCAATTGCTCGTTGTGACGGTTGGCGATTGGGAAATTCTCTATGTCTTCAAAGTGCTCGTAGTCAAAGTTGGAGCTCGTGGAGTGAGCAATCATATAGCCTATTTCGGGCCCGCAGTTAAAGAATCCTTTTACCCGATCGCTGCCAAAAAAGATGTGGGTCAGCATGGGCATCTGCAAGTAGGTGAAACGACGCTGGTATTGGAAATCGGTCCCTTCATAGAACTCCTTCCAACCGCGCTGTTCCATATTCACCTCCAGGATAAGACCGAAGTGGCGCTCCTCGATGTAACGGAACGTGGCACCCGCCATCATACCCGGCAAGAACTGTTGAGGCACTGATGGGTTGAACTGCATGCGCGACAAGGTAGCACCGGCCTTGCCGCCGACGGTAATCGAACCCTCGTAGTGCGTTTGAGCCAACAAGCACTGACAACAGGTAACGACAGCCAGAAGGATGACTAAACGTCTCATTGCTGAACGAGCGTGGTAATCTTGTGGTCAGTGCTGAAGTGAACCACTTCGATGGCGCGGTTAATCAAACCGCCGTAGTTGCTTGGACGCTCAAATTTGAAACTGGTCTGTACGCCACGATAGAGTGGAGCATCATTGTCAATGTTGATACCTTGGCCCAGTGTATTAATGATGTACATACCCAGGTCAAAGCCCATCAGCACCATGCTAGGCACGGAAGTGAGAATCTCGCCGTTAAACGAACGCTTGTACAGCGCCTCCACATCGCGTGAGCGGAACCCCTTACTGTTGAAGAAACGCGAGAACACGTAGGTGTCGATATCCTGAAGGTCGGTCTGGTAGTCTTTCAAATAGGTAACATACTCGGGATAGCCCACAAGACAGAACTCACAGTCAAAACGCTCCTGCTTGGCTTGTTTCAAAGCCTTGATGACCTTGCGCAATAGTTCCTTGCTGCTCGATGAAGGCAGCAACACATATTGTGTACCGGGGTTCATGTGACGCGACAGGTTGTCAAACGACAGGTCGCCACTCACCGTCAGACTTGACGTGTGCATGCCCATCTGGTCAATGTGGCTACGCAGATTGTCAAAGATTTCCTTACCTTCGTTAGAGGCATCCATAAGATAGATGACGTTATAGCCCTCGAACTGACGCCCAAACCAGTCGAGCACGCGCTCGGTAAACTGTGGAGTGGGAGTGTTCACCTGTATGACGTTGGTGTTTTCCAGATAATCGTTGTTCTTGGTGGTAAAGCAGTTCACCACATCGATGTTGTTGTCGCCACCAAACTTGTTCAGTCGCTCAAGCTGTTTGGGCTCACTGGGAGCAATCAACAAGTGCATGTCTTGCATCTCGGGCAAAGCAAGCAGACTGTCGGTGACACTGAGGTTGTGTTCCGTATCCCACACATGTATGTTGATGGGCTTGGTGACCTGACTGCCTGCGCTATCCATAGCGAGCAGGAAGCCCTTGTAAAAGTCTGTGTAGAGGTAGCCTTGACGCGGAGCGGCACTCTTGTGCAGCTGGAATGGCAATACGATGCCGATGTTCACTTCGCTGTTGCGCTTGTTCGATACCAATTGGCCGTATAATTCAGCCATGCGAGGCTCGTAGTGACCACGAAGGTCTTCAAGCGAGATGGACCTCATATCGCCCAACACACGCTCGTTGTGTACTTTGGGAACCACCATCGTTTTGCCCTTCTTGGGCTTCTTCAGGCCGGGGTTAGCTGACTCAAGGTCAGCCGAGGTCACACCGAAGCGGTTAGCGATGGCATAGAATGTCTCGCCGTCCTGAACCTTGTAGTTATAGAAGCGCA
Source organism: Muribaculaceae bacterium (assembly GCA_016281825.1). Lineage (GTDB taxonomy): Bacteria > Bacteroidota > Bacteroidia > Bacteroidales > Muribaculaceae > Sodaliphilus. Next base: position 5,624 of record JAEEJI010000078.1, read on the forward strand.
CATTCTTCTTATCATAATAGAAGGGTAGGGCAGAATTGGCATATACCTTGATGACTTGGCCAGGTATATACTGCTCGGGAGATAGTCGAGGGTTGTTCGTCAGAATCCCCTCGATAGTCGTATTATACTGTTTGGCGATGGTGTAGATGTCCTCTCCCGCTTGGATGGTGTGCTTGACGGCCTCGCCAGTCGGGGCGTTAACCTCTTGATTGCTACCAAATGCCGAACGTACCTGGTTCGCGGGCGACATCTGACCTGTGGCAAATGAAACGGGAAGGAACAGCAATTGCTTCTTCTCCAGCTTGCCCGACGCGTCAGGATTATAACGCAGAATCTCGTCGGTCGTCACACCAATCTTTTGGGCGATGCCATACAGCGTCTCCTTATTTCCAACCTCATAATAGTAATAGGTGCCACCGGCTATCTGCTTGGTAGGCAGGTTAAGTTGTGCTTGTGATAACAATGCCGTAATACTGGCTAACAGCACACAGGAGATTATTCGCAACTTGTTCATAATCAATATAATGGTTTGCAAACATTAAACAAAAACACATGTCTTGGCATGGCATAAACCACACCAATAATTTGCAAATGTACAACAAAATATTGAAATGACAAAATAATTGGGAACTATATACAAGTTGTCCCCCAGGTTAAGCTTTGTCGCTGAAAGCGACTGATTTGAGTAACCGGGGGTGGAACTTGCGACACCCCCGGAAAGAAGGTAAACTACCATCCTCGCTGAAGGCGAGCATTTGGCTTATGCGACAAAGTGTTCGCTTTCAGCGAAATATTTAGAGTGGTCTCATACCGAGGGTGTCGCTTACGCTCCACCCCCGGTTACTCAAATTGTCACCTTCGGTGACGATGCAACCACATTAAAAAAACACAACACTAAATGGGGACAACTGCTACATAATTGCCTATAAATTTGTCTAACTCACTTTAATTCAAGGATTTATCACGCGTTCGCCTGTCAACTTGGCTAAATCAAGACGCAATGCTTGCAATTGTTGCTGTTCTAAAAGAAGTGGCTTGGCTGCCTCATAGTCGGTGGTTTCCTTGATCTGTCGCTTGATGATCTCAATACGATGATTTACAATGCTTAATTTCAGGTTGTTCAATGCCGTGGGCACCAATGTCGGCAGACGTTCAAAGTCGGTGAGCACATGCGCATATTGCGTATGGATTCTGCTCAGTTGGTAACGCTCGCTCGCCATACGGCACGACATCTCACGCACGCGGTCATCGGGGTGAGAGCAGAGCAGACGCTCCAGGAAGTTCTGGCGGAACTCATTGACCTGATTCATCGTGCGCAGGTCATACTTACTGCGGATGCGCTTCTCCTCATTTTCAAGCCAGTCGACCGACTTGCCCACGGGGTCGATGGTGCGCAGCTCACGCTCGCACGCTTCCTGGTTATGCGCGGCGGCCTCTTGCTCTATCCGAGGCAACTCTAGGTAGAACCTCTCCAAATCATCTAGCGCAATGTTATAGATGCGGGCGAACGTGGGGTCGCTGAACGAGAGATGGTCTATGGTCAGCTCGTTGTAGATGTGTTCAACAACTGTCGTGGGGCGTCTGCCGTCTTCATACACGGTATCGCCCAAATAGCACATTCCATACTTGATAATCAGTCTCACCACATCACGCTCCTCACGATAGGTGGGGGACTGGCCTGGTTCAGATGTGAGCTTGGGTGCTAGGGCCACGTCAGCTGCAGGATCGACTACGAGTTGCTGAGGGTCGTGCGGCTCTTGTATTGCAGCCTCAGCCTCCTTGCGGCGCTTGTCACGCTCAGCCTGCTTGAACGCTTCTTCCTTGTTGTGGTCAATATGCTTTTTGATCTCGCGCAGCAGCATTTGTTCGCTCACACCGAACAAGCGGCTACATTCTTTGGCATAGACCGAACGCGTGATGGCATCGGGAATGACCGCAATCGACTTGACCACGTCAGTAATGGCCTCCGACTGCTTGATGGGGTCGTTCTTCACGCCCTCGAGCAGCACCTGTGTCTTGAATTGGATGAAGTCACTTTCGTGGTCGTCAATGTATTGCTGCACCTCGCTGCTGCTGTGCTTACGGCAGTAACTGTCGGGGTCTTCGCCATCGGGGAGCAGCAACACCTTGATTTTTAAGCCATGAGACAACAATTTGTCGATGCCTTTCATCGCGGCGCGGATTCCCGCCTCGTCGCCATCAAACAGCTCGGTCACGTTCTGCGTGAAACGGTGCAGCAGATGGATATGGCCATCGGTCAGCGCCGTGCCGCTCGATGCAATGACGTTCTCAAAGCCGGCCTGGTGCATCGAGATGACGTCGGCATATCCCTCGACGATGAAGCACTTGCCCTGTTGGGCAATGGCACGCTTGGCCTGGAACAGGCCGTACATCGTGCTTGAACTCTTGTCGTAGATGACCGAGTCGGGCGAGTTGAAATACTTGGCGTGGTCTCCCTTCTTGAGCGTGCGGCCACCGAATGCGATGACTTTGCCCGCAACATTAAAGATGGGGAACATCACACGACCGCGGTAGAAGTCGTATCCGCCGCCGTGCTGGTCATCTTTGCATAAACCAAGTTTGAACAGAATCTCGCGGTTATAGCCCTGGCGGGTGGCGGCTGTGTAGAGCGCAGTGCGGTCCTCGGGCGAGTAGCCCAAGCGGAACTTGCGGATGGTTGCGTCGCTGAACCCACGCTCGCGGAAGTAACTCAGGCCGATTTCCTGACCATCGCGCGTGTTCCACAACTGGTCCTCCATCCACTGGCACGCCCACTCGTTGGCGATGAGCATAGACTCGCGCTCGGTCTGAGCCGTGCGTTCCTCATCGGTCAACTCGCGCTCCTTAACCTCAATATGATACTTCGCGGCGAGATATTTCAATGCGTCGGGATAGCTCATCTGCTCGTGATTCATCAAGAAGCTCACCGAGCTGCCAGCCGCGCCGCAACTGAAGCATTTGTAGATTTGTTTCGTGCGGGACACATAGAACGACGGCGTGCGGTCGTTGTGGAACGGGCACAGGCCCACCCAGTTCGACCCGCGACGCTTCAGCGTCACGAAGTCGCTCACCACATCCACCACATCGGCAGTGTCAATTATCTGCTGGACTATATTCTGATCAATCATCTCTTAGTAAACGAGCTATGTTCTGTGGACCTCGGTTCTGCCGAGGGCGTCAACTCACGACTGCAAAGTTAATGCTTTTTCTCAAATAAAACAAAAGTGGCCCGCAGGAATCTCCCCGCAGGCCACAAGAAGTTATTAACAACCGCTTACTTAGTTCTTTCCCAAAATGATGTTCACCACGACGAGCCCCTTTGGGGTGAGGCTCGTGGAAATATCCACAATCGCCGCAAAGTTACGGAATAATTTGCTGATTTGCAAAAATATCGCGTAGTATTTGGTTGAATAGAAAAAAACATTAGCTTTGCACCGAGAAAAGAATATAAAAAAAGGACAAAACCGATAAATCATATAAATCACCACCAATAGAGCCTGCTGAAGTCATGGAGTCATCGGCGGGTTATGGCACGGTAGAACTGGATGATTTGATTCCCCCACCAAAGCCGTCAATTGATATAAGCAAAACAACACAGAACCCACAGAATGCACTTATATTGTGCTTCTGTGGGTTCTGTGTGTTGTATGAATCAGTGCTTAAGCGCACAACTGGCGGGCGATGAGGCGCCACGCGTTGTAGTCGATGCGGGGGACGCGGCCTTCGTCGCAGTACTGCTCGTAGTCTGCGTCTTCCATGCTAACCCAGTACATCACCTCGTAGTACTTGGTTACGTCACGAAGCATGTGTGGGCGGGTCCCTTCGTCGAAGGCGAGAACGCTCAAGCGGTCAATCCACTCGGCGCAGTACTTGGCGTCTCTCTTGTAGTGTTGGGTCATCTCAGCGCGGTCACAGCGGCAGTAAAGTCGCAAGGCCTTACGCAGTTGGGTCACAGCCTGATCGTAGTTGTGCAGGTTCTCGCAGAGCATGGCGAGGCTCTGGTAGTGGGCAGCTTTCTCGCGCACATTGCGCAGTCCCTTGACATGCGTGTCGGCATGGCTAAGCATGGTGTTCAACTCGATGGCATCAATCTCTACGATTTGTCCGCTGGCAGTGCAGCGAACGACACAATTGTTTTCTTTCATAGTGTCTAAGCATTTAAAAAAACAACATTTTAGTGAACTCTTTCGGGACTGCCATGTCGTTCAAAAAAGGACGCAACAATCCCTGGATAGCAGAAAAAGTAACATCTGCAGCACCGGAAATAGTTGCGTCTATTGGTAGGGTAGGACACTCGCAATCGCGGTACCTACCAGTCAGACACTATGAGATGTGTATAATAGTTCATTAGATTTTCTACGTTAGCCGTTTACTATGCCGCGGCTTTGTCGCGGCCATCATTCAATATTGCAAATACCGTGCCAAAACACATCGCCCTGGCCAAAAAATGACCAGGACGATGAATTTCTGCAGTCGTTAATAGCCTAAGCAGTTAACTATCAACTTTTAACTATCAACTAACTCACACTCCCCACTGCTGCTGGGCAAGGCGGCGGTAGTTGTTGTAACGCCACTGCGCGTTGTCCTTAGCGGCCTGGAAGAGTTCCTCGGCCTCGTCGGGATACTGCTTCAGCACCGATGCGTAACGCACCTCACCCTTGAGGAAGTCGGCAAACTCGTCCCAGTTGGGCTCCTTCGAATCAAGCGTGAACGGGTTCTTGCCCTCGGCCTCCAGCATGGGGTTGTAACGCCACAGGTGCCAGTAGCCGCAAGCGACAGCCTTGGCTTCCTCGGCTTGAGACTTGCCCATACCAGCCTTCAGACCGTGGTTGATACAGGGAGCATAAGCGATGATCACCGAAGGACCGTCGTAAGCCTCAGCCTCGCGGATGGCCTTCAAGCACTGAGCATTGTCGGCACCCATTGCCACCTGAGCCACATAAACGTAGCCGTAGGTGGTAGCAATCAGACCCAAGTCTTTCTTGCGGATGCGCTTGCCAGCGGCAGCAAACTTGGCGATGGCGCCGATAGGCGTAGCCTTCGAAGCCTGACCACCTGTGTTGCTGTACACCTCGGTGTCGATGACCAGGATATTGACGTTCTTGCCCGAAGCAATCACGTGGTCCAGACCACCGAAGCCGATGTCATAGCTAGCACCGTCACCACCAACAATCCACTGCGAACGCTTCACCAGGTACTGGCTCAAGCTCTTCACCTTCTGGTCGGCGGGGTTGTCGCTGTGCTCGATGGCGGCAAGAATCTTGTCGCTGAGCTCACGCGTGCGGGCACCGTCGTTCTTGTTCTCGAGCCACTCCTGATACAGAGCTTTCACCTCGGGAGCAACAGTCTCGTCGGCAATAGCCTCCTCGACAAAGCCAGTCACGCGGGCGCGCATCTTCTCGTCGGCGATGGTCATACCCAGACCAAACTCGCAGAAGTCCTCAAACAGAGAGTTTGCCCAAGCGGGACCGTGACCCTTCTCGTTGGTGCGATAGGGCGTCGAGGGAACCGATGCCGAGTAGATTGAGCTACAACCGGTAGCGTTGGCCACCATCTCGCGGTCACCGAACAGCTGAGAAATCAGCTTCAGGTACGGAGTCTCACCGCAACCCGAGCAGGCACCCGAGAACTCAAACAGCGGCGTAGCGAACTGAGAGTTCTTCACGTTGCTCTTGGTGTCGACCAAGTGCTGCTTGCTGGTGACGT
>JAEEJI010000079.1 GCA_016281825.1 Muribaculaceae bacterium
GTGACAGTGACTATGGTGAACAGTTTCTCGTTCATGCCGCAAAGTTAGCACATTTTTCTTAATTCATAATGAATAATTCATAATTCACTACCAGCGTAGCGGTCTACCAGTAAAACGATCTACCAGCGCGCAGCGCGTTCTTAACTTTTATAAACACGAATGCAATAAGACCTTAAATCTTGCGTTATAGACTTTACAATGCTGAAAATTAGACTGCGACATATTGCACTGTTCACGTTGATGACATGCGCCCTGACGGCTCTGGCACAGGACAACGACAAAATCCTGAACCGCCAGTATGCCGATATGAAGCGCATTCATTATGGGTTCTCGGTGGGACTCAATTTCCAGGACCTGAACATCACCAACAACGGCCTCGTCACCGAGGACGGCGAGAGCTGGTATGCCGACATACCCAGCCACTCGCCAGGATTCTGCGTGAACGTGATGGCTGACCTGCGGCTGGGCACGCACTTCAACCTGCGTGTGGCGCCAGGCATGTACTTCGGCAACAAGGTGGTGCAGTTCCGCAATGCCTATGGCGATCCCGAGGCATTGGAGCCCTCGCATTACCGTCAGAGCCAGAATGTCAAGGCAACCTATATCGTATTGCCCATTGACCTGAAAATCTCATCGCTTCGCTATCACAACCTGCGACCCTATGTCAACTGCGGCGTTATGCCCATCTACGACGTGGGCAAGGAGCGCAGCGAGCAGCTGAAGCTGCAGAACTTCGATGCCATGCTTACCGTTGGTATGGGATGTGACTTCTATCTCCCGTTCTTCAAACTGTGTCCCGAGGTGAAGTTCTGCTTCGGCTTGCGCAATTTGCTGCAGAAGAACCGCCCCGACCTCCAGGACTACCCCGAGATGATGCGATTCACCGAGAGTGTGAGCAAGGTGCAGAACAACATGGTGGTCGTTACCTTCTACTTTGAATAATCGATGTCAATCCGCAACCTCACATATCGCCTCATGACACTGGTCATCGTGACCTTGTGTGGCCTTGCCGCGCAGGCTCAGACCGACGCGCAGTTCACGCAGTACTGGGCGGTGCCGGCCTACTACAATGCGGGTGCGGTGGGCAATATCGACTATATTCACATCACCGCTGGCAGCCGACTGCAATGGGTAGGCATCAAGCACGCGCCCATGACATTTGTCGCGGCGGCCGACATGCCCTTCAAGTTCTTCAACCGGCGCTGGGGTGCTGGTGTCGTGCTGCAGGCCGAGAACATGGGTATCTATCGCAACACCACTGCCGAACTCCAGTTGGCATGGAAAAAGAAGATGTTGGGCGGCACGCTCAATGTGGGCCTGCAGGCTGGAATACTCAATGAGTCGTTCCTCGGCAGCCGAGTTGTGACCGTCGATGGCGACGAGGCCCACAGCAGTGCCGACGATGCCATTCCGCAGAGCGACGTGGGCGGAACAGTTTTTGACTGTGCGGCGGGCGTGATGTTCACCCACAAGCGCTTTTGGGTGGGAGCATCGGTGACCCACCTTACAGCGCCGACGGTCACCTTGAAGTTGGGAGACGACGAGGAACACCAGTATGAGTTTGATGCCGGTCGAAACTTTTATTTCATGGCTGGTGGCAATATTCCCCTACAAAACACGTTAATTGAATTGCTCCCTTCGGTCATGGTGAAGACTGACCTCAACGCTTTCCAGGCCGAGGCAACGGCAAGGTTCCGCTACAACCGCTTCATCAGCGCGGGGGTGGGATATCGTTACAAGGATGCGGTCTCGGTGATGATTGGCTGCGACTACAAGAACTTTTTTGTCGGTTACAGCTATGACTACGCCACCTCGGCCATACACAAGGCCAGCAGTGGAAGCCACGAACTGTTCTTGCAGTACAACGTCAAGCTCAACATGGGCGAGCGAAACTACAACAAGCACAAGAGCATCCGCATCATGTAGCAATTAGGATTAGCTATCGACTAACGACTAAAGTCTAAGGTCTAAAGTCTAAAAATGAATATGAAGAAGTTACTGTTAATATTTGCGATCACGATTGTGCTGGCATCATGCAGCGCAATGCGTCGCGGCAGTATGGCCGGCGGCGAGGTGACCGGCGTAGGTGCATCTACCTTCAGCGAGCCCACACCCTACGGTATGGTGCTCGTCGAGTGCGGCTCGATGCGCGAGGGACCGGCACAGCGTGACTCGGTGTGGGGACTGGACAGTACAGCCCACGGCATCTCGGTCGATGCGTTCTGGATGGACGAGACCGAGATCAGCAACTCAAAGTACAAGCAGTTTGTCTATTGGGTGCGCGACTCCATTATTCGCGAGCGACTCGCCGACCCCGCTTATGGCGGCAATGAGGAGTTCAAGATTGAGGAGGACAAGGAGGGAAACCCTGTCAAGCCGCACCTCGACTGGAGCAAGAACATCCCCTGGAAGAACCCCAGCGAGGATGAGGAGCGCGCCATCGAGAGCGTCTACAAAATCAACCCCATCACGGGTGTGAAGGAGCTTGACCCGGCTCAGATGAACTTCCGCTATGAGGTCTACAACCTGACCGAAGCGGCGAAGCGCAAAAACCGCTTCGACCCTACGCGTCGTGACTATAATACCGACCACGCTGTGCCCACGACCAATCCCACCATCAGCAAGGACACCGCATTTATCGATGACGACGGCCGCATCGTTCGTCAAACCATCACACGCCCGTTGCAGAGCGAGTTTGACTTCGTCAACACCTATATTGTCAACATCTTCCCCGACACCACCTGTTGGGTCAACGACTTTGACAATGCTTACAACGAGCCGTATGTGCGCATGTACTTTGCCAACGGCAACTACAACAACCACCCCGTGGTGGGCGTGAGCTGGGAGCAGGCCAACGCCTTCTGCGTGTGGCGCACTGAGTACCTCAAGCGCGCCCTGGGCAAGGAGGGTGTCTATGTCGAACCCTTCCGTCTGCCCACCGAGGCTGAATGGGAGTATGCCGCACGTGCCGGCCAGAATGCTAACAAGTATCCCTGGGAGGGCGATGTGCCATTGACCGAGGATGACGGCTGCTTCTATGCCAACTTCAAGCCCCAGGAGGGCAACTACGTCAAGGACGGTAGCATCATCAGCGCGCCGGTGGGTACCTACCAGCCCAACGACTTCGGACTCTTTGACATGGCAGGTAACGTCAGCGAGTGGACCTCGACAGCCTATACCGAGAGCATCGACCGCATGACCAGCGACCTGAACCCTGAATACCGTTACTACATCGCTAAGGAAGATCCCTACAAGATGTCGCGCAAGATTGTGCGTGGTGGTTCATGGAAAGACGTGGCCCACAATATCCGCAGTGACATCCGCATGTGGGAGTACCAGAACGAGCAGCGCAGTTACATCGGTTTCCGTTGCGTACGCTCCCGCGTAGGCTTCGGCAAGGTCAAGCGCAAAAACTAAAAATAAGAACCAATAACCGAGAACCAGGAAACGAGGCAGAATAATTCTCCATTCTCCATTCTCAATTCTCAATTAAAAATATTAAGATGAGAAAGCTCAATGCTATCGCTCGATTCCTCAGCGATGACCGAGGACAGCGGTTTTTCAATTTCGCCTATAGTATCGGTGCAGCAGTCGTGATCTGGGGTGCACTGTTCAAAATCCTCCACCTTCCGGGTGGCAATACCCTGCTGAGTATCGGTATGGGTACCGAGGTGTTGATGTTCTTGCTCACGGCATTCGACCGGCCTGAGAAGACCTACAAGTGGGAAGAAGTATTTCCCGTACTCGCCTCGCACGACCCTGACGACATGGTCGACCTTGGCGGCGGTGGCGGAGGAATCTATATTAACAATGGTGGCGGCACCGCCGAGGGCATTGAGTCCGACGGTTTCGTCAGCGGCGTGAGTGGAGCCGAGGCACGAGCTGCAGTAGGCCTGCCGGCAGGCATCGATTTGAGCGAGGATGACACGCGATCGCTCAGCGAGAGCATCGCCAAGATGTCGGCTGCCAGCGACCAGCTCAGCCGCATGGCCGAACTCACTGATGCCACCCAGCAGTACTTGAGCCAGATGTCGTCAATCAGCGAACAGATGGAGCGTTTGGCTGCAACAACTACTGCACTGAACCAGGTGAGCGAGACCTTGCTGCAGAGCTACCATGCTATCACCGACAACAGTGAAAACATCACCCAGAGCAGCACGGGATATGTGCAGCAGATGGAGATCCTGAACAAGAATATCAGCGGACTGAACACCATCTACGAAATCCAGCTCAAAAGCATCAGCTCGCAGCTTGACTCCATCGACCGTGTCAACAGGGGACTGAAGGATATCCGAGATATGTACGAGAAGTCGGCTGCCGAGAGTGCGCACTACTGTGACGAGACCGAGAAGATGGCTCGCTACATGAAGCAGCTCAACAGCGTGTACGAGAAGATGATCAAGGCAATGACCGTCAACATGTATCGACCCATGCCCGGAATGCCTGGCATCGAGCCCGAGGACAACGCTTAAAGAAGCAAGAAGCAAGAAACAAGAAACAAGAACCGAGAAACAAGAAGCGAGACAGAATAATTCTCAATTCTCAAAGAAACAAGAAGCAAGAACCTAGTTCTTAATTCTTAATTCTTAATTCTTAATTAAATAAAGAATGGCAGTAGGTAAAAACCAGTCGGTGGGACGCATGTCGCCGCGTCAGAAGATGATCAACCTGATGTACATCGTTCTAACGGCAATGCTTGCACTGAACGTGTCGAGCGACGTGCTCAACGGGTTCAGCCAGGTGGAGGACGGACTGACACGATCGAACCGAACCATCACAGCCCGTAACCAGGCACTGTTCGCCGAACTGCAGGAGTTCAACCAGAAGAACCCCGGCAAGGGCAAGGTGTGGCTCGACAAGGCACTCGACGTGCGAAACAATACCGACAAGCTATACAACTATATCGACTCGCTCAAGTATGAAATCGTACACGTCGCTGACGGAGAGGAAGCCGATATACACAACATCCAGAACAAGGACAACCTTGATGCTGCATCGCAGGTGATGCTCGCGCCAACAGGAGGCAAGGGCAAGCAACTCCGTGCCCGCATCGACCAGTACCGACAGTTCATCACATCGTTCATTGATGACCCGCAGAAGAAGGCTAACCTGGAACAGGCACTTTCGACTGCGCCTATCAAGACAAAGGCTAGCGGAGAGATTGGCGGAAAGACTTGGGAAGAGACTATGTTCGAGAACATGCCTACCATCGCGGCTATCACGCTGATGAGCAAGCTGCAAAACGATATCCGTTATGCCGAGGGTGAGGTGCTGAACCAGCTCATCACCAACGTCGACTTGGGAGACCTTCGTGTGAACTTGGTCAACGCCTTCGTCGTGCCGCAGTCGCGTATTGTGATGCGTGGAACCAAGTATTCGGCTAACATCGTTCTGGCAGCAGTTGACACAACCCAGCGACCCATCGTCTATGTAAACGGCGTGCGACTGGGCAACGACAAGGGACTCTATGAGGTTGGCGCGAGCTCAGCGGGCAAGCACGAGTACTCGGGTTATATCGAGGTCGTGGGCCGTGACGGCACAGTCACACGTCGCGACTTCAAGAGCGACTATACAGTCATTGACCCGCTGGCGACCGTCAGCGCGACGATGATGAACGTGTTCTATGCCGGCATCAACAACCCCGTCTCTATAGCAGTGCCAGGTGTGCCCGAGGGAAGTATCTCGGCATCGATGACCAATGGTTCGCTGACCAAGGCCGCTGACGGCTGGATTGCCCATCCCACACAGGTGGGTGCCGTCTGTGAGATTACCGTGACCGCTGAGATGGAGGGACAACGCATGAACGTGGGAACAACCAAGTTCCGCGTGCGCAAACTGCCTGACCCGACGCCGTTTATCACCTACACCGATGCCAAGGGCAACGCCAACCGGTATAAGGGTGGCCGTCCGTTCCCCAAGGCTTCGCTGTTGGCTGCGAAAGGCCTGGATGCCGCTATCGACGATGACATGCTCAATATTGACTACAAGGTGGTGAGCTTCGAGATGGTATTCTTCGACCAGATGGGTAACGCCATACCCGAAATCTCGTCGGGAGCGCACTTCAGCGAGCGACAACTCAACGCCGTACGCCGACTGCAGCATGGCAAGCGATTCTACATCACCAAGGTCAAGGCGACGGGTCCCGATGGTGTCACACGCGACATATCGCCCATGGAGGTAATCGTTAATTAAAGAATAAGAAACAAGAACCGAGAAGCAAGAAGCGAGACAGAATAATTCTCAATTCTCAATTCACAATTCTCAATTAGAATAATATGAAGAAGGTAAAATATATCATCGCGCTTTTGTTGGCCGTGTTTGCTGCCAGTGCCCTGCAAGCGCAGGTGGTGAAGAAGACCGACGCAGACGGACGAAAGAAGAAGGACGATAGTGGTGTAGTCATCACCGACCGACAGCAAGCGTTCTTTGAACAGAAACAGCCCAGTGACGCTGACCTGCAGTGGATGAAGGTCATCTACCGCTCGCTCGACCTCACTAAGGACAAGAACCCGGCACTGTACTATCCCGAGGAGCCAAACGAGGACGGACAGAGCCTGTTCTTTATTATCATGCGCTTGTTGGCAAACAACCAGCTCACCGCTTACGAATACCTGGACGGACGTGAGATGTTCACCGATGAGTTCAAGGTGAATGTCGGCGAGCTTCTTGACCGCTTCCATGTGATGTATAGCCCAGCCAAAGGTAGTACAGAGAAGAATCCCAAATATACCATCGAGGATGCCGACATACCCGGAAACGAGGTACTCAGCTACTATATCATTGAGCGATGGGAGTTTGACACGCGCAGCAACCAGATGAAGACACGTGTCGAGGCGGTATGCCCGGTGCTGCACCGAACTGATGAGTTTGGGGGTGAGGCCATCAAGTACCCGATGTTCTGGGTCAAGCTGAACGACATACGACCCTATATGGCCAACCAGTATGTGTTTACCGACGATGACAACAACCTGCCCCGATACAGCCTCGATGACTTCTTCAAACTGAACATGTATACAGGCGACATCTACAAGACCAAGAACCTGCGCAACATGTCGCTGATGCAGCTCTATCCCGAGGAAAAGGACCTGGCACATGCGCGTGACAGTATTGAAGCACGCCTACAGGCATTCAACAACGACCTATGGGTGCCCGACCGTGAGGTGCTGCTGGCGCAGAGAGAGGCACGCGAGAAACTGGAGCAGGAACAGGCCGAGGCAGAAGCTGAGGAGAATGAGGGTGATAGTGAGGTGACAGAGAGTAAGAAGGAGAAGAAGTCGAGCGTCAAACGCTCCACCAAGCGAGGCTCAAAGACCAAGGAGAGCACTTCGTCTTCCAAATCATCATCAAGCAAGAAAACCAACATCAAGCAGCGCAAGCCAAAGTCGACTACTGCGTCTTCGAGTAGCGCTACGCGCAGCGTCCGGAATCGCAAACGCAAGTGATTTAGATTTTTTGCTATTATTTGCGACCATTGTAGCATGATAGATGCTACAATGGTCGTAATTTTGCATCATGAAACTCTTACACATCACATTCATCATTGCAGCTGTGGCACTGGCCATGGTTGGCTGCAAGGCGGGACGTGTCGAACTGGGACCGAACCCCTTTATCACTCACATGTACACTGCCGATCCGTCGGGACATGTTTGGAGCGACGGACGACTATATGTCTATGCTTCTCACGACATCGATCCGCCTAGGGGATGCGACTTGATGGATCAGTACCACGTGTTCTCCTCTGCCGACTTGAAACACTGGACCGACCATGGAGAGATTCTGCGAGCCAGCCAGGTACCATGGGGACGGCCCGAGGGAGGATTCATGTGGGCTCCCGACTGCGCCTACCGCAACGGAAAGTATTATTTCTATTTCCCGCATCCTAGCGAGAGCAATGTCTCGCCGTCGTGGAAGATTGGGGTCGCCGTCAGCGACAAGCCTGACCGCGACTTCCGTGTGCTGGACCAGCCCATGGCGGGCGTGGGTGGATGGGACATGATTGACCCAGCCGTGTTCGTAGACGATGATGGACAGGCATATTTCTATTACGGTGGCGGTAGCAACTGCTATGGCGCGCCACTCAACGATGACATGGTTTCACTCAAGGAGCCGCTGCGCAAGATGGAAGGTATCACCGACTTCCACGAGGCGGCATGGGTGCACAAGTACAACGGTCACTATTATCTGTCCTACGCCGATAATAATCGGGATGCCAATCGCATGCAGTATGCCATCGGCGACACTCCGCTAGGGCCTTGGCGGTCAATGGGAGTTTTCCTCGGGCCGCAGAGTTGCGCCATGACACATGGCTCGATTGTTCAGTTCAAAGAGAAGTGGTATGTCCTCTATCATTGCAGCGATCTTTCTAATGGCGAGAACGCCTTGCGCTCAATCTGTATCGACCCTTTGGAGTACAACCCCGACGGAACCATCCGCATGGTCAAGCAGCACCGCTAACGTTCGCTAGCACCAGTCATTTTCACCTCCCTTTTCCCCTCCCTTTCCCAAAGGGGAGGGGCGGGGTTTCCATTCGCCATTCTCCATAATAATCAGACAACAATAACAACGCAGACAACGAGAATAACAGATAATAGATTACAGATTACAGATAATTCTTAATTCTTAGTTCTTAATTGTTATAGTTGTCTCAGTTGTCTGAATGAAGCAAGGCAGAAAATCTCTCCATTCTCCATTCTCAATTCTCAATTATATATAATTAGGTGTAAACAGAAAAAACCAAAAAAATCGTTTTTTCTCAAAAAAAGTTGCCGAAAAATTTGGTAAGAATGAAAAAGTCGCCGTA